>JASFYQ010000060.1:0-57620 GCA_045047105.1 Pseudomonadota bacterium
CTTATACAGGTTTCCCTGCATTAACTCTTATCTATAAGATTGGTGCAGCAGGAAGATTGTTTGAGAAGACTCAGGATATCGAATAATTTAGAGTGTTTTTTTAAACTCTAAACAATTTGTTTAGTTTTGAGTAAAACCTGATGTACTTAGTACATCAGGTTTTTTTTTGTTTAAATTTAAGAATTAATTTGTAAAAAATTTAACTGGTATAATATCGTATGAAGAAAACTACCGCATACAAATTACTTAAATAAAATATAATCATAAATTATGAAAAAAAATATAATTATCGCTATTTTGATTTTTTTTATAAGTCAAATAAGCACACTTAATGCCATTACACTATTTGACCCTAAGCGGGGTATAGAGGCAGTTGAAGCCGTTAAAGTTGTGAAAAAAAAACAACTGAAAGCCAAGGTCGTCCCTTTGTATATGAAGTTACTTGGCATTACTAAAATAAATAATAATGTTCAGTTTAAATTATTCGATCTACAGATAAGAAAGAAAAAAACAATCAACTGGAACACGGATATGAGAAATCAGGTGATTTTAAAAGATTTTTATAAAATAGATAGAATTGAATATGGCAGCCGCTCTATTATTTTAAAACCTAAAATAGAGGTTAAATGCCAGGGAAAAAAAGAGCTTAATTTAAGCTGTAATGATAAAAATGAGTTTGTATTAACGCTAATGAGGAATAAAGCCATACCAGGAAAAGCTCAACGAGCTACTCCAGAAATTGATCGCTTAAATGGAGGAAAGGCTGTTATTAATCCATTTGCTAGAGCAATAAAGAAAAAATAGAACGTTATTGTTTTTTAGTAAAGTTTCCAACCAAAGCGATTAAAAAAAATAATAGCTGAGCGCATAAAAAAAAAAATGTGTTTTATTCCCTTGGAAGCTGAATAACCTCCATAGTGAATAGTTTTTACTTCTGGTAAAAAAGCTATTTTCTTCATAGAAGAGAAGCGATAGGTTAGATCAAAATCCTCAAAATAAAGAAAAAACTGCTCAGAAAATCCACCAATACGCTTTAAATCATCGCTTCTAAAAAACATAAAACAACCACTGCTAATTATAATAGATTCATTGCGTTCCAGTGGAACATCACGCATTTCATAACAATGTGATAATTTTGAAAAGTAATTTGATAATAGCAGCGGGAAAAAACCACGAATTAATAAAATTAAAACATTCGGATAGCGTTTATTCAGATAAAGTTGCTCACCACTGCCATTTACAGCAAGAGGGGTGATCATGCCAATTTTTGGGTTATTTTGTATATAGCTAATACAGAGATTTATGGCATTTTTTCCTATGTCAATATCTGGATTAATTATAAGGTGGTAGTTAGAATTGATAGTATTAATAACAGTATTATGGCCTTTTCCATAACCTATGTTTTTATCTAATTGGTTACAAATAATATGAATTAGTGGATTAAATTTTATATTTAATGAATTGGATATTGCCGATAGTTTTTTAAAATAGTCAATATTTACAGAGTTGTCTATTAAAAATATTTCAACTTTGAATAAATTACCTTGACTGAAAGCAAATTGGCAGGATTTAATTAAGTGTAATAAGGTCTGTTCAACTTGCTCTAGTTTTGAAAAGTGGGTAACTAAAGAAATGGAAAATTTAATACTCATATTTAATATTTAAAATAAATACTTTAGTTATTATTTTGATAAATAAAATCAACTAATATATGGGCTGATTCCTTCAAATATGCCTTAACCTCATCTGATTTATGTTGATAGGCCGGCTTATCTTCATTTGCTTCAAATTCTTCTTTTTGGGCTTTTTTCATGGCCTCTACAGACTCGTACGCTTTTTTACCTTTAGCAATACGACGCTCATTTTCAATTTGTAGCAGTGAATTTCTTGTGTTATCAAACTCTTTTCGTCTAAGTTTTTCATTTAAAGAAACATTTGTTTTATCTTTTAATTCATTTAAACGTTTGATACTTTTATCTAAAAAAATAAAATCCGGATTTATTTTAATCCGTTGTAAATGTTTCTTTTTAAGCGCAGCAAAATAAGGACTCATATCTGGGTAGGTATTATATTTGCTTGAATCAATCTGATCCCACTTAAGAGCTTCGGGTAAAGAGCTTTCACCAATTTCTTCTTTATCGTAAATAGCAGGTAATAAAATATCAGGAATAACCCCTAAGTTTTGGGTGCTATCACCAGATACACGATAAAATTTAGCATGCGTTAATTTAAGTTGTCCATGCGCTAAGGGTTGCAATGCTTGTACAGTTCCTTTACCAAATGTTTGAGTCCCAACCACAATTCCCCGTTTATAATCTTGAATTGCACCAGCAAAAATTTCTGATGCGGATGCACTGAGTCGGTTTACTAAAACAACTAAAGGGCCATCATAAACTATGCTATTGCTTTTATCATTTAAAGAATTAACTTGGTGATCAGAATTTTGTATTAATACCGTTGGTCCTGATTTTATAAAGAGACCCAGCAAGGTATTTACTTCTTGTAGTGAACCACCGCCATTATTTCTTAAATCAATGACTAAACCATCAATCTTTTCTTTTTTGAGTTGTTGTAATAATTTTTTTACATCCCGGGTGGTGCTTCTATAATCTGCAATGTTATTCTGAGCACCTTTAAAATCAACGTAAAAAGTAGGCAGGTCAATTATTCCAATTTTATAATTTTTATCTTTTCTTTCAATGGTTATAATATCTTTTTTAGCTGATTGCTCTTCTAGCTTAACGGTATTACGAATAATACTCACTATACGGGTATTATGTTCATCGCTTTCATTATGAGGAATAATGCTCAGGCGCACGGTAGTTCCTTTTTCGCCACGGATAAGTTGCACAACATCATCTAAACGCCAGCCAATAACATCAACCAGCTTTTTATCATCTTGTCCTACAGCAACAATTCTATCCCCCGATTTTAATTGACCTGCTTTTTGGGCTGGTCCGCCAGGAACAAGGCGTTTAATTTTTGTATAACCATCCTCTTCTTGTAACATGGCACCAATGCCTTCAAGTGAGAGTTTCATCTGAATATTAAAGTTTTCAGAAATTCGAGGTGAAAAATACTGCGTATGTGGATCATAGGATTCAGCAAGCGCATTAATATAAATCCGAAAAGCATCTTCACTTTTAGTTTGTTTTAGGCGGTTAAGTTGATTTGAAAAGCGTTTGTTTAAAGTTTTTTTAATTTCCTTATTATCTTTATCATTAAGCTTCATACTGATGATAGTATCTTTGAGTTGCCTTCTCCATAAGTCTTCTAATTCATTGTGGTTGATAGCCCATTTAGCTTCTTCTCTATCTGTTTCAAGTTGTTCATCTAAAGTCAGATTAATTTTACCATAATCATGGTTAATGCGATTTAACATATAAGCTAAACGTTGTGCTAATGACTGTTGGAATTGATTGTAGATTAAAAATGCAGGAGATAATTGGCCACGGCGATATGCATCGTCTATATACAGACGAAATTTACTAAATTGTTTAATTTCTTTTTGGGTAAATATAGAACGGCTGGGATCTAATGCTTTTAGATAAGCATCAAAAACCTTAGCAGAAAGCGCATCATTTAAGACAATACCTAAATAGTGTTGATATTGTAAACGTTTGGCAATGATAAAACTTAGTCGGGAGTGATTATCTTCAGGGGTTACCGGGTGATAATAGTCACTGGCTTTATAAATTTTTACATCATTAGACTGGTTTGTTTTATCCGATGCTGAAGCAGTGTGGATAAATGATAAAAGTGTAAAAAGAAATGCAAAAAGAGAAATGCTAGTAATTTTTAGGTGTTTCATTTAAAACCTTTTTATGGTTAAACCAAATTTGTATACTAATTATAGTATTATGTTATTAAGAAAAACACAATAGCATAGTATTAGGGGAGATATAAAAATATAAATGCTACCAGTTGATAGAGATATCAACCCATTATTGGCAGCGGTAATCAATTTTATTGATAAAAACAGTTTTACTACCTTTAGGAAGTTTCACTTTTACTTCATCATCAACCTGTTTACCAATTAAAGCCATGGCCATGGGAGAGTTAATTGAAATAAAGTGTTTATCTATATCTGTTTCATCAGTTCCTACAATGCGAAAATTGCTTATTTCACCTGCTTCATCTTCAATTTCAACAGAGGCTCCAAAAAAAACTTTTCCTTCTTGCTGGGGTGAATAGTCTACTATTTTTAAAATGTCTAAACGTTTATCTAAAAAGCGAATACGCTGGTCAATTTCACGTAATAGACGCTTATTATATATATAGTCTCCATTTTCAGAGCGGTCACCCTGAGCAGCGGCAAAACTTACTATTCTGGTAATTTCCGGACGTTTAATTTTCCATAAGTACTTAAACTCATCATCGAGTTTTTGCCAGCCCTGGCGAGTTATATGATTAGACTTCATAGCTTTATTTTCAAGTTTCTCGCTTTATTCGCGTATTTATATTATTTTTGTTAGTATCTTTGCAGATTATGAAAATAAATACAATCAACGCGATAATTTTTCTTTTGCCTTTTATTTTTTTTGCCTGTAATATTTTAGCGGATGAAAATAAAGAGTTAAACGAAAATATAGATACTAAAACTAAAGAGCTACCCAGTGGTATTGCTTATGAGGTTACTTTTGACTTTCTCCCACAGCCATTACTTGTTGATGAGCAGCAGTTAACTAAGAAAAACCAGTCTTCTCTGGAAGAATTATTATTAGTGGTATCTGAAGCTCATAGATTAGAAAATAAACCTCCTTTAAGTTTATTAATTCTT
Organism: Pseudomonadota bacterium; assembly: GCA_045047105.1. Classification (GTDB taxonomy): domain Bacteria; phylum Pseudomonadota; class Gammaproteobacteria; order GRL18; family GRL18; genus JADGAU01. Next base: position 4,781 of record JASFYQ010000060.1, read on the forward strand.
AATCGGCGTGCAGGGACAGATATTGCCGCATTGCACAAGGCTCTTCGTTCCAGAGCATATTATAATGCTAATATTTCCTATTTTATTAATAAATCAGCAAAACCTGTAAGGCTTGTTTATAAGCTAAAGCTAGGTTATAAATATGTATTTGATCAGCTCAGTATCAGACTTATTGATAAAGTCATGGCTCGTCATCAATCGTCACCCCCAACTAGTACTTCATCAACAGCCTCTCTGATCCTTCCTTCCGCAGAAGAAATTGGTTTAAAACCTGGGGAACCTGCAGATGCCAGAGCAGTTTTAAAGGCTCAGCGAAAACTATTAAAAGCCTTAAAAAAACAATCCTATGCTTATGCCAAATTAGCAAATAAAGAATTTATAGTGGATCATCAGAACAAAACCATGCAAGTTTTATTTGAAGTTGATCCCGGCCCATCCATACGTTTTGGAAAAACCCAATTTACAGGTATGGAAACTATTGCAGATAAATTTTTACAAAGTTTAATTGCCTGGAACAATAAAGACTTATATCACCCTAATTTTTTAAAAAAAACCACCAATAATATAGTCGCCAGTGATTTATTCTCTACGGTTAGAATTGAGTTGCCTGCGGCGGATAAATTATCACCCTCTGCTGTTTTAACTATACCCGTTATAATTCACCTAAAAGAACGATTACAGCGCTCTATAAAGGCGCAAGCAGGCTTTGATACAGATACAGGTATAACTATTGGGGCAAAATGGACACATCGAAATTATTTTGGAGCAGGAGAAAAGCTCTCTGTTGAAACGGCATGGACCGGGGTTGGGCCATTATTAGATGTTCGATTTAATAAACCCTCTTTCTATGCTGCCAATCAATCTTTTATAGCTAATCTTAAATTACAAAATGAAGAAACCGATGCATATAAAAGTAGCTCGTTTACTATGGGGGCAGGTATAGAGCGAACATTACAAAAAAACATGAACATCTCATTAGGCCTGGCATTTAAACATAGCCAAATTACTGATAAAAGTGTTGATTTAGAAAAAGGCGCAAGTATTGATTCAAGCCAGAATTTTTCACTTCTTTATCTGCCGCTTAAATTTACCTGGGACTATAGCAATGATTTATTTGAACCAGACAGAGGAGGAAAGATTTTGCTACAAGGGGCTCCTTTTATGGATGTTCAAAGTGACTTAATGTTTGGAAAAATGTATGCTAGTTATATTCAATATCTCAAACTGATGTCCGAGCCAAAACTGGTTTTAGCAGGGAGAGTTGCAATAGGCCAAATTCTTGGAGCGGATGCTTATCAATTGCCAGCAGATGAGCGATTTTATTCTGGAGGAGGTGGATCCGTAAGAGGTTATGGTTATCAGCTTATTGGCCCTTTAGATAAGAATAATAATCCGCAGGGAGGAAATGCCTTATTGGAGTTTGCACTGGAATCGCGTTTTAACTTTACTAAAACTATCGGAGCGGTAATTTTTGTAGACGGGGGCAGTGCCTATAGCAGCAGTTTTTTTGATGGTTCCAGTGATCTATTATATGGGGCAGGATTGGGAGTAAGATATTCTAGTCCTATGGGGCCTTTGCGGGCCGATGTTGCAATTCCTGTAAACAGAAGAGAAGGGGTGGATGATGCATTTCAAATTTATCTCAGCATTGGACAGGCTTTCTGAATATTTGTTTTATTTATATTGAAGCTAAATTATGCAAAAAACCTTTATTCCCTTACTTAAAAAACAACCACTTGCAAATGGTTTCAGACAAGCATTTAGCTTTCCGGAAATAAATGTTTTTTTGGTTCAGATAAAAAATAAAAGCTATTTATTTGAAAATAAATGTGGTCACTTTGGTGTTGTACTGGATGAAGCCAAAATAGAGGGGTTAGAAAGTGATCAAGTGGTAATTATTTGTAACCAACATGGCATTAGCTTTGATTTATCTACTGGGAAGGTGGTTAATCGCAGTTGGGAGAATTGTGATCCTCTTAGAATTTTAGATATTGCAATAGAAGGGGATATGATGGGATTTTATCTATAGTTAAAAAGAGTTGTCATTATAGGGACAATGACAACTCCAGATCAGTCTTTAAATTAAGTATTTAGCTATTAACTACAGTAAAACGCGTTCTATGCCTCCATTGTTAGCCTTTTGAATAAAGTCCTGTCTCCAGTTCTCACCCAGAATACTATTACACATCTCAACCACTATATAGTCTACATCAAGGCCTGTATCACTTTGATAGCGCTCTAAACCTTGTTGGCAGGCTGGACAAGAGGTTATAATTTTAACCTTTTCAGCAGCTTGTTGAGGCTCTTTTTTCTCAGCTGCTTTTTTCTCAGGTACAAGGGTATTAATATTTATTTTAATTTCTTCTAATTTACGATAGCGTAGTTGAGTGGCTATATCTGGTCTGGAAACGGCTAAAGTTCCAGATTCTCCACAGCAGCGATCAGATAAAATGACCTTACTATTTAATAACTCACTGGCTACTTTTAGTGGATCATATTTTTTCATTGGACTATGGCATGGGTCATGATAAATGTATTGAACGGCATTAGCATCACTGTTTAGAGTTAAGCCTTTCTCTTTAAGGTATTCATGAATATCCAATAAACGACAGCCTGGAAATATCTGTTCAAATTGATATTTAAGCAATTGATCCATGCAGGTACCACAAGAAACAATAATAGTTTTAATATCCAAATAGTTTAGGGTATTGGCAATGCGATGGAATAATACCTGATTATCAATAGATATTTGTTGGCCTTTTTTCTCGTCTCCACCTGCAGATTGGGGATAACCACAGCACAAATATCCTGGTGGTAAAACAGTTTGTACTCCTGTTTTATATAACATTGCCAAAGTAGCCAAACTGATCTGACTAAACAAACGTTCTGAACCACAGCCTGGAAAGTAAAAAACGGCTTCATTTTCACTTTCCCCTCCATTGGTTATTTTATCGGGATCTCGTAATATTGGAATAACCTTATTATCTTCAATGCCCAATAAACCGCGTGTAGTTTGACTGGGAATATCAGCCGGCATAGGTTTTTTCATAAAATGTACTACTTGGGTCTGTAGTTTCATTTTTCCACGAGTAGAATGTGGGATTGCAGCAGTACTTACTTTATTTGAAGATTTTCCTGGTATTGTTTTAGTGATAAATTGCTGTAAGAATTTAAATGCTAAGCGTTGTGATGCATAAGCTAATTGAATTAAAACCAGGCGGATAGATTTGATAGCAAGCGGATCGGTCACATTTAAAAAAGCCATAGCTGCTTTGGTCATCAGGCTGGATTTGCGTTTGCCACGGTTTTTTAATATCTCCCGCATTTTTATACTAACATCACCAAAATCTATATTAACTGGGCAGGGAGTGAAACATTTGTGGCAAATAGTACAATGATCGGCAATATCATTCATCTCATCAAAATGACGTAAAGATATGCCTCGGCGAGTTTGTTCCTCATATAAAAAAGCCTCATTCAGTAATCCTGTAGCTAATATTTTGTTTCTGGGGGAATAAAGTAAATTAGCTCTGGGAATATGGGTGCTACAAACTGGTTTGCATTTACCACAACGTAAGCAATCTTTTATGCTATCGTTTAATTCACCAATTTCACTGGCTTCTAAAATTAATGATTCCTGCTGCAATAATCGTAAAGAAGGAGTATAGGCATTTTCTAAACCAGAACCTGCCATTAATTTATCAGGGTTAAATACATTATTAGGATCTACTTTCTGTTTGTATTTAGCAAAAGCTTCAATAATATCTGTCTCTAAAAATTGCATTTTGGTTAGACCAATACCATGCTCACCCGAGATAACACCATCCAAAGATTTAGCTAAGTCCATAACTTCACTAACGACCATTTCAGCAATATGCAACATTTCATAATCATTGGAATGTACTGGAATATTGGTGTGTACATTACCATCGCCCGCATGCATATGGGTAGCAATAAAAACCCGGCTGCCACGTTTTTTGCTATGAATATTTTCTATTGTTTCAAGAATGGTTTTGAGTTCCAGACCACCAAATAATTGTTTTAATGGTTCACTAATGCTCTTTTTGTAAGAAACAACCAGAGCACCTGTTTGCAATAAATCAAAGAAATTTTGCTGTTTTATATCTATGTCAGCAAATTCCTGTTCCGTTAAAATGGATGGATAATCACTGACCTGCTTATCTAAATTATCTAATAATAAATTCCATTTAACATGGGTCTGTTTAAGGATACCTAAAGCAACCCGTTGTTTTCCTTCTAAAATAGCAGAAGTTTCTTGATCTGATGAAAGTTCTGGATTTTGTTGTAAAAAAGACTGTATAAACGCACTGACGGAATCAATAGTTTTTAATTTATTTTTAATGGACTGAATAATATTAATGCGTTCAATGCCCAGAGTGTATTCTCCCAGTTTATCTAGAGGAATAACTACATCTTCATTTAATTTAAAGGCATTGGTATGGGCTGCAATAGCGGCTGTACGAGAACGATCTGCCCAGAAAAACTGACGGGCCTTTTTACTTGCAGCAATAAATCCCTCGGCATTACGTTTTTTAGCAAGAGCCACAATTTCATGGGTTACTTTGTCTAGTAACTCTTCATTATCAGAGCTGATATCCGCTAATAATAGCATTTTAGGGGTTTCTACCCGGGACGATTTAGATACGTACTTAACCGCTTTAATATAGCGCTCATCTAAGTGTTCCAGACCCACTAAAGTTAGCTCTGCTTGGGATAAAATAAAATCTTTGGTCTCTACAATTGCGGGTACTGAAAGGCGTGAGTCCTTAGAGAAAAACTCCAGGCATACAGTACGAATGTGCTTTGGCATTTTGTGTAAAATAAAAACAGCAGAGGTAATAATGCCATCACAACCTTCTTTTTGTATTGCGGGCAAACCGCCTAAAAACTTATTGGTAACATCTTTACCTAATCCTTGTTTGCGAAGTGATGCGCCTTCAATAACTAACTCTTTGCTAGAAACAATGGTGCTGGCATCATCATCCAGATAGTTCAGTTGAAAACGCACCAGTTTTTGCTCATGAATTTTACCCAGATTATGGTCCAGACGAATCACCTCCAGCCATTTGGCATCGGGAGTAACCATTTTCCAGGAAGCCAGGTTATCTAATGTGGTTCCCCACATCACGGCTTTTTTTCCTCCTGCATTCATTGCAATATTGCCACCAATACAGGAGGCGTCTTGTGAGGTAGGATCAACAGCAAAGACTAATGACTGAGTGGATGCCAAATCAGAAACACGACGTGTTACAACACCTGCCCCAGTGCGGACTGTGGGTGTTGCTGCTTGTAGGCTTTGAGCTTTTTTTGAGCGATCATAAGGTTCTGAATAGTTTAGCTCGGGTAATTGTTGATAGTTAACCAGAGATATACTATCCAGTTTTTCTGTATTAATTACTACCGAGTTATCTTTTAATGGGACAGCTCCACCTGTATATCCAGTCCCACCACCGCGGGGAATAATGCTTAGCCCCAGTTCGATGCAAGCTCTAACTAAATGACAAACTTCATCTTCATGATCGGGATGTAATACTACAAAGGGTAATTCAACCCGCCAGTCACTGGCATCGGTAACATGTGAAACTCGAGCCAGACCTGAAAAATCAATATTGTCTTTTTTGGTGACTTTTCCCAGTGTTTTAAATACTTTGTTACGTAACTCGCGGGTATGAATGATCCATTGATTAAATGTCTCAACTGCTTTTTCTGCTGCCGAAAGTAGAGCTAACACATCTTCACTTTGCTTATTTTCAGATGGCTTAGCGCTTTTTTTACTCTCATCAGAGCGTTTTTTTATCTGGCGTAAGCGATGTTTTAACGCCTCATCTAAAGCCTGGTGACGCTTGGGATTTTGAATTAAATCATCTTCAATAAAAGGATTACGCTTAACCACCCATATATCACCTAAGACTTCAAAAAGCATTCTGGCCGAGCGACCTGTTACCCGTTTACTTCTTAACTGATTTAAGCTTGACCAGGCTTTTTCACCTAATAATCGTAATACTATTTCTCGATCAGAAAAGGATGTGTAATTATAGGGGATTTCACGGATCACCGATGTATTCTGTGTTTTTGGATTATCAATCATTACTGCTATATCTCTATAGATAATTATCATTATGCCTATGTTTCTCAGTTTCTTTTTAAGTTTACATAGACTAAGTTATATAATAACATGAAGAGGTGTTGAAATCGCAATCCGCACTTCGTATTTTTACAAAAGGCTGGAGTTTTTAATGGAGAAAGAATTTTTAAAAATATCAATTGCTCATGGTGATGAATTACCTCAAGAAATTATTGACATTTTATCTCGCTCCGAATGCCTTATGTTTCGCCTGGACGAGGAAACTATTAGTGGTTTAGATGATCGTAGTATCATTATAGTAGTTAGTGATTCGTCTATAAAAAACTATTTACCACAAATAATTGATAGCCATTGTATCCACATTTCAGAGCAGTCTTTAGGCGAAGAAAATAATAATGAAGCAGACTTATTTGTACCCCATGGTTTTCCCAAGAAACCTACCCTAAAAACCTTGCAATTTGCTATTGAACAGCACCAATTAAAAGTTCAGGCAACGACCATACAAAATACGCTTGAAATAGAACAACAGCGCCTTAAACAATTAACCCAGATCGGCATCGCGTTATCACAAGAAAAAAATCTGGGACGTTTACTTAAAAAAATCTTAAACGAAGCGCAAAGTTTATCTAATTGTGATGCGGTTTCATTATTTCTTATTGATAGAACAGATAAACAACCACCACAACTGGTTTTTAAATTAGCACAAAATACCAGTAAAAAATTAGATTTTGAGGAAAAGCGCTTTCCTTTAAATAGTAAATCTATAGCAGGCTATTGCGCCTTAAACAAAATAATTGTAAATATTCGTAATGCCTACCAAATTATAGATGAACCATATTCATTTGATTCATCCTTTGATAAATTAATGAATTATCGCACTATCTCTATTTTGGCTATTCCTATTACCAATAATCATGAAGAAGTAATTGGGGTACTACAATTTATTAATCGTAAATTAAATTTCAATACCCTGCTGGTTTCCGATGAAGTAGCAATTCAGAATGTTATTTCCTTTGATCAAAGTATCGAGGTAATTTTGGCTGCTTTAGCTGGTCAGGCAGCGATTGCTATCGAAAATAGTGTATTAGTAGACAATATCAATAATTTACTGGATGGTTTTGTACATGCCTCAGTAACCGCAATTGAACAACGCGACCCAACTACTAGTGGGCATTCCTTTAGAGTGGCAGACCTTACTTGTGGCCTGGCTGAATCCTTGCAACGCACTAATCTTAATGCGTATAATAAAATTATCTATAGTCAAAATGAATTAAGAGAAATTCGTTTTGCCTCCTTATTACATGATTTTGGTAAAGTAGGTGTGCGTGAACACGTATTGGTAAAACCTAAAAAATTGCATGAAAGTCGCTTAGAAATTTTAGAATATCGTTTTGAGCTAGAAAAACAAAGATTATTTCAAAAGTTACAAGAGGAAATAATTACCGCATTACATCTGCAACAATATAACCCTAAAAAAATAGCAAGAATAAAACAACGCTTAGCAGAACAACAAGCAGAGCTAGACCATTTATATGCAGCTATTCTTAGCTCGAATGAACCTTCTATTTTACCCGCGGGAGATTTTAAATATTTACAAAAAATGTTAACTATGAACTTTGTTTCTCCGCAGGGTAAAATGGAGTCATTGATTTCAGAAAAGGACTTTTTTGCTCTCTCGGTAAGAAAGGGCAGTTTAACTGAAGCAGAGCGAAAGGAAATTCAATCTCATGTATTGCATTCGTATAATTTTTTAAGCCAGATACCCTGGACCAGTGAGCTAGGAAAAGTTCCTGAAATTGCTCGTTCACACCATGAAAAACTGGATGGTAGTGGATACCCTCATGGCTTAACCAATAAGGAAATTCCTTTTCCTTCAAAAATAATGGCAATTTGTGATATTTTTGATGCCTTAGTTGCAAAAGACCGGCCATATAAACGTGCCTTACCCTTAGAAATTGCCTTAAATATTATTACCAGCGAAGCAAAAGAAGGTTACCTGGACAGCGATCTGGTGGATATTTTTATGCAAGCTAAAATATATGATATTACCCAAAGAGATGGTTATAAAATTGATTGGGAAAAAAATAAATTGATGAAAAAAAGATCAATTTGTGATGTTAACTTAAAATAAGCAGAGAAAAATAATGTTTAAAGTAATTAAATTTTTAATAAAAACGGTACTGTTTTTACTATTTTTAATAATTGTTGCAGCCATTGCTATACCAATATTTATTGACCCTAATGACTATAAGCAGCAAATAGAACAACAAGTAAAACTGCAAACGGGCAGTGATTTAAAAATTATTGGTGATATAAATGTCTCACTGGGCTTATCTCCATCCTATTTACCTACCTCGCTCTCTTTTGATTTAGGTGAGACCGAATTGAGTCAGCCTGCGGGATTTAGTCAGCTAAGTAAAAACTCCTTTTTCAGGGTGAATAAAATTGCTATAAATGCCTCAATAATTCCTCTCGTACAAGAAAATAGACTTGAGGTGGGAAAAATTATTCTGGATCAGGCAAATATCTTTTTAATCAAGGATAAACAAGGAACAACTAATTGGGATAGCTTTATAAGCGCAATAGCGGGAGAGCCCTCAGCAAACAAAAAGCCCTCAGCAAGTAATAAAAAAGAACCGGCAGCAGCAAACAAATCACAATTTGATATGCCAGAAATACAAATTGAAGGTGTAGAAATTAACAATAGTATTGTCAGTTATGACGATTATAGCAGTGGACAACACCTCAAATTAGAAAAACTTACTTTAACTATTTCAGAACTTAAAGAAAATAAACCCATTGATATAGAATTTAGCACCCTTTTTGATAGTAAGGAGCAACAATTAAAAGGGGATTTTTCTATTAAAACACATGCGATTATTAATATTAAGCAGCAATTATATCAATTACAACAAACTGATCTTCAACTGAATGTTGCAGGGCCAAGTATCCCTGGAGGTAAGAATCATACTCAATTGTCCGCAGATATTGATCTTGATTTAGTAAAACAATTATTAACTATCAAATCGATAAATCTCGATTCGTATAAATTGCATATAACCGGTGATATGCATATTACCGATTTAATTACTAATCCACAATTCAACAGCCAGATAGAACTAGCAGCATTTTCACCCAAGGAGCTGAGCAAACGATTACAGCTCAGCTTGCCAAAAATGAAAAATGACAAGCTGCTTAATAATGCCAGTATAAAACTCAGCCTGGCAGGAAATGCAAAACAATTAAAGCTTACCACTTTACATGCGGTACTGGATGATATTGTTATTAATGGCAGTGCCTCCATAAAAAATCTGCAAAATCCAAGTTATCAGCTTAACTTAGATATCAACAAATTGCATCTGGATGATTATGCCTTGGTTGCAGCAGTTAGTGATCCTAAAGCTAAAACAATAATAGCTGCAAAAGGGAAGAAGCCACTAGCTAACAAAAAACCAGTAGCAACTCAAACTGCAAATGCTAAGCAAGCCTTAATTCCTGTTGAGCTAATAAAAAGCTTAAATGTTAACGGGCAATTAAAAATTGGAGAATTACTTAGTAATGGTATAAAAATGAGTAATATTATTTTAACTTTAAAGAGTAACAAGGGATTGCTTATTCTAGATCCTGTGCAAAGTGACTTTTATAAAGGTAAATTAAAATTAAAAACTACTCTTGATGTACGTAAAAAAACACCTAAAATCAGCCTCACACAAGATTTTAATCAGATTGATTTAGGGCAGCTATTACTTGATGTTACAGGGACGCAAGAATTTACTGGTAGGGCTAATATTTCCAGCCAATTAACTACTCAGGGTAATTTCCAAAAACAATTAATTAAAAATAGTAATGGCAAGGGTAAATTTCTAATTACCGATGGTCATATTGCTAAATTAGACATAATGCACACACTTCGTGCTGCTCATGCCATATTTTATGGCAAAACAGCACCTACCAAGCAACAAGAGTCAAATACTTCTTTTACCGAATTAAAAGGCTCTATTGATATTAAAAATGGCGTAGTCACAAATAAAGATTTATTTTCAAAATCACCTGTTATGCAGTTAACCGGTGCTGGTTCGGCAGATTTAGTAAAAGAATATTTAGACTATACTCTTAAAATTATGTTACTTAATAGTTTGCAAATTGATAAAGATACTAATACCACGGACTTTCATAATAAAGAAATACCGTATACTATTAAGGGAAAATTTAGTGAGTTATCTGAAAAAGCAAATATGAAAAAAATCCTCCAGCAACAGGTTAAAGCCGAGGCAAAGAAACAAGTTTCTAAAAAAGTGGATAAATACCTATCAAGTGAAAAAGGTAAAAAACTTGAAGAGAAAATCGGCAAAGAAAATTTAGATGCATTAAAAGGATTGTTTAAATTTTAGAGCAAAACTTTTCAGCTGCGGTATTAGTCTGGTTTAAAAACTATGGACGTAAAAATCTGCCCTGGCAACAACAGCCCAATGCGTATAAGGTCTGGGTTTCTGAAATTATGTTACAACAGACCCAGGTTAAAACAGTTATCCCTTATTATGAAAAATTTATAAGCCGTTTTCCTACGCTGAAAAGCCTGGCAGAGAGCTCTGTGGACAATGTTTTATCTCTCTGGACTGGCCTGGGGTATTATGCACGTGCCAGAAATCTACATAAAGCGGCACAAATCATCCAATCAGATTACCATGGCATTTTCCCTTCATTATTAGCTCAATTGGTTGAATTACCTGGTATTGGCTTATCAACAGCCGGGGCAGTTTTATCGTTAGGTATGGGCAAGCATGCTGCTATTTTAGATGCTAATTGCAAGCGGGTTTATGCCCGTTGTTATGCGATAGCAGGTTACCCTGGTCGTGCTGTTGTGGCAAAACAGTTATGGCAACTGGCAGAAAACTTGACTCCGCACCTACAAACAGCACAATATAATCAAGCTATGATGGACCTGGGTTCAATGATTTGTATACGTACTCAACCAGTGTGTTTGAAACAGCCGAGTTTATGTCCGATACATAAATTTTGCCAGGCGGCTAAAACAAATTCTGTACTTGATTATCCAGAGAAGAAAAAAGCAAAAAAAATACCCGAGAGAAAAGCTACTTTTTTGATCCTGATAGATCAAAAAAATAAGGTGTTTTTAGAGCAACGACCTCCCAGTGGAATATGGGGGGGCTTGTGGTGTTTCCCACAATTTATAGACAAGGCTGAACTGTTCCAATGGTTAAAAATAGAGCATATAAGTTATAGTTCTGAAATAGAAATAAAAGAGCAGCAACATGTTTTTAGTCACTTCCGCCTTAAGTATTCTGCTTTTATAATTAAATCAACGACTGATAAACTTTTGCTATCACCAGGTAAAGTAGCAGATGAAACTAGAAATCATTGCTTTGCGATTAGCAATGCCTTGCAACTAGGACTTGCTACCCCCATTAAGAAGCTATTACAAACATTACAAAATTCGTTGTAAAAAGAACAAAAGGATAAAATTATGGCACGTATGGTAAATTGTGTAAAACTTGGAAAAGAAGCAGAAGGATTGGACAAACCTACTTATCCTGGTGATTTAGGCAAGCGTATTTTTGAAAATGTTTCTAAAGAAGGTTGGAAGCTATGGATAAAACAGCAGACTATACTATTAAATGAATACCGTTTAAGCCCAATAGATCCTAAGCACCGAGAGTTTTTAGAAAAAGAAATGGATAAGTTTTTCTTCTCGGAAGAAGGAGCTGAAACTCCTGTTGAGTTTACTGCTGCCAGTAAATAGTATCAAAAAACTGCTTTTCCCGATAAAAATATGGGAAAAAATGGTTTTTTAGGCAGGCATAAGATTAGATATTTTTACCCGATTTATGCTACTTGATTGCAGTCTATTTCAAAATAAAAATCAGTTCCTTTTCCCTCAATACTTTCACAGCGAATAGTCCCGCCCATATTCTGAGTAATTATATTGTAAATTGTAGAGAGTCCTAAACCGCTGCCACCTATATGTCTGGCAGTTGTAAAAAAAGGTGTGAATATTTTTTTTAGATTCTGCTCACTAATTCCTTTACCATTATCACTAAAATGAAATTTTATTTGCCCATCTGTTTGAGTTACCTGTAATTTTAATAAACCCTGTTCTCCTTCCTCAAAAGCATGTTTAATGGCATTCATAAATAAATTAGTAATAATTTGCGAGAACTGCCCAGGGTGGCAATTCACTTCGATATTTTCAGGGCAACTTATCTCAATACTATGGTTTACCTTTTTTAATGCAGGTTTTAAGCTGATCAGAACTTCCTCAATATATTGTTTAATATTAAAAACACGCTTATTGTGCTGGCTTTGATCTACGGCTATTAATTTAAAGCTACGAATCAACTCCGCTGCCCGATTAAGATTATTAAGAATAATTAAGCTGGCTTCATCATTATCATCTAAGTAACTTTCTAAATCTGCTTTTTTAAGAGAGCTAGAATGGAATTTCTTTTTAAATGAATCATTTATTGCTTGTAAATGTGAGGCTGCGGTAACACTCACTCCTAAGGGGGTATTAATTTCATGTGCAACACCTGCAACCAGACCACCAAGTGCAGCCATTTTTTCTTTCTCAATTAATTGCAGCTGAGCATTTTGTAGAGTATCTAATGCTTCAGTGAGGGCATTATTGCTCTCACTTAATTGCCTGGTTCTTTGCTCTACTCTATTTTCTAGTTCATTTTGGTTATTTTGTAACTCCTCTCCCATAACATTAAATGATTGTTGCATGGTAGCAAACTCTCCATGTAAACCACTTATACGTTTTGAAAGGTCTCCATTAGACACATCTAACATTGCATCTGAAAGCTGTGACAAAGGTTTGATAATACTGCTTCGAATAATTACCATCACCATAATAAAAATAGAAATAAAACCAAGTAACTGAATTTGGGCACTATTATAAAAAAGATTCCAGGCTCTTTTTTCTATGACAGCGGCAGGCATTTTAATACTTAATATGCCTCGCAAATCCCCCAGTTCATAGTTATAGGCATTAGTATAGCGTTCACGAATAGCTTTAGGTGCTTGTTCTGGAGTGGAATGACATTTTAAGCACATTTTTTTTATCCAGATGGGGCGGGCATATATAAAATATTTTTCATTGCGATCATTTATAAACGCCTTAAATACGGTTTGTTGGTCATCATTATTACGAAAATAGGACATAATTTTTAGTTCCAGAGCATCGGCCTGATGCTCTGGATTACGGGGTTGATCGCTGACATTATTAAAGCTAAATCCAGACTTGTCCCAACGCGAATAGGCTTTAGACATTTGCCCCATAGCAAAGGCAGGTAAAAGGTGTAAAGTCTTATCGGTGAGTTGGATTTGCTGTTCTAAAAATGCTTTTTGTCCAGTATGACGGTAGGCCATTAATAAATTACGGACTTTATCTGCCTGGCTATAAAGATCTTGCTGGGCATTTTGAATGGATTGTTGATAATTAAAATAACTCAGTGCTAGAAACATGAGCAGTAACATGCTACTAATAATTACTAATAGTTTTGTTTGTATGGTCATTTAAAATCCCCCTGACTTAATAGCAGTATAAATTAAGCTTTATAAAAGTGAAAGTTCCAGAGAGTTTTTTATTTTTTCCTTGAACAATAAAATAAATTCATCTATATTTTTATATTAATTGTTAAAAAATCGAGTTATATGAATGAATAATGATGAACTACTATTTCAGGAAGAGGATAATCCTTCTGAAATTTCTGTCAAAGCAAATTCGGGAAGTAAACATCCTCCGTGGAAAATTCTGGTTGTTGATGATGAAGAACAAGTCCATACAGTAACTGAATTAGTACTCAGGGATTTTTCTTTTGATGAGCGGCCATTACAGTTGTTACATGCTTATTCTGCAACACAGGCTATCGAAATATTTGAAAACCATGATGATATTGCGATGTGTTTGTTAGATGTCGTTATGGAAACAGATACAGCAGGTCTTGAGGTGGTCGGTAAGGTTCGCATGGAGCTAAAAAACGCCTATACCCGGATTGTTTTACGTACCGGGCAGCCAGGGCAGGCACCAGAAGAAGAAGTGATCCGAGAATATGATATTAATGATTATAAAGATAAAACGGAACTGACTCGCTTAAAATTGCATACTCTGGTTTATTCTTGCTTACGTGCCTACCGTGATATTATTTCTCTGGATCATGCCCGACGAGGTTTAGAACAGGTAGTAAAGGCTTCTAATAATGTATTTAAACATTGTTTACCCAGTGATTTTGCTCAAGGAATATTACAACAATTTAGCTCTCTGATGCGTTTTGATGATCATGGTTTTTATGCTGTTGAAGATGGTCTTGCTGCACAAAATAATCATGGTATATGGCGAATTATTGAAGGTATTGGGGATTTTTCAGATCAAAAAAATCATCAATTAGATGATCTATTGCCTCAGCAAATGCTGGATAAATTAGCTATTCAAACTGAGGGGTTTATGAGTATTCATACAGAGGATGCCTTTTTAGCTTCTTCGATGGTTGATCCGCAGCATAGAAGTTTATTGTATTTAAAAAAACTGGGGCAGTCCTCAGCTCTTCAATGTAAACTCTTAGATATTTTTAGCAATAATGTACTTATTGCCTTTCAAAATCTGTATTTAATGGATGATATTGAAAAAGCTCAGCGGGAAATGGTGTATTTATTAGCCGAAGCAATAGAAACAAGGTCATCTGAAACAGCCCATCATTTACAACGAGTAGCTGAATTATCTCTATTTCTTGCAGTGCAATTAGATTTGGATGAGGATTTATCATTAAAAATTCATCGTGCTTCGCCCTTACATGATCTGGGTAAAATAGCTATTGCTGGTAATATTTTAAATAAACCTGGGAAATTAACGGATGAAGAATATGAGGTGGTAAGAACACATGCTCAAATTGGTAGAGATATGATAGCAAGTTCAGAGAGAGAACTGAGTAAAACAGCAATGTTGATTGCTCTTGAGCACCATGAACACTGGGATGGATCGGGTTATCCCAATGGTAAAAAAGGTACAGATATCAGCATAGAAGGGCGAATTACAGCCGTTGCAGATGTTTTTGATGCCTTAAGTACTAATCGATGTTATAAAGAGGCCTGGACTTTAGATGCTATATTTGCCTATATGAAAGAAAAATCGGCAAGCCAATTTGACCCGCAAATTATTGATATAGTATTAACACATGAAATGGAAATAAGAGAGATATACCATAAATATTCAGAGTAAGTATAATGCTAATTCTATTACTTTGAATACATAGCTCTCTAAATAATATAACCAAAGGATAAAAATATGACATTTGATTTTGCAGCCATGCCCGATGATAAAGGTTATTTTGGTGAATATGGGGGACAAATTATACCGCCAGAATTGATAAAAATCATGGATGAGATCAATGATGCTTACGATAAAGTAAGTAATACAGAGGCATTTAAACAAGAATTAAATTCACTTTATGCAGATTATGTTGGTCGCCCCAGCCCTATTTATTATGCTAAACGTTTATCTGGTGAATTAGGCGGAGCAAAAATTTATTTAAAACGTGAAGATTTAAATCATACTGGAGCTCATAAAATAAACCATTGTTTAGGCGAAGCGCTACTTGCTAAACACATGGGAAAAACTAAAGTGCTAGCTGAAACAGGAGCCGGTCAACATGGCGTGGCATTAGCTACAGCCTGTGCTCTGGTTGGTATTGAATGTGAAATTCATATGGGTGTAATTGATATTGAAAAAGAACATCCCAACGTAACTAAAATGAAAATTTTAGGCTGCAAATTAGTCCCGGTTACTCGTGGAACACAAACACTTAAAGATGCGGTTGATAGTGCTTTTGAAGAATATTTAGCGGATCCAGTTAATTATTTCTATGCTATTGGTTCAGTTGTTGGTCCGCATCCCTTTCCTAAAATGGTCAGAGATTTCCAAAGTGTAGTAGGTTATGAAGCCCGTGAGCAATTTATGGAGAAATACCATAAACTTCCTGATGTACTGCTTGCCTGTGTAGGCGGTGGTTCAAATGCAATTGGTTTATTTACTGCCTTTTTAGAAGATGAAAATGTAAAAATGATAGGTGTTGAACCTGCTGGAAAAGGTTTAGATACGGATCAGCATGCGGCAACCATGAGTAAGGGTAGTAAAGGAGCTATTCATGGTTTTAAGTGTTATAACTTGCAAGATGATGAAGGTAATCCTCTGCCAGTATACTCAATTGCATCAGGTTTGGATTACCCGGGCGTAGGCCCACAACATTGCTATTTAAATGATCTTAAACGGGTTGAATATGAAACAGCTGATGATACAGCCTGCTTGGATGCCTTTATGAAGTTGTCCCGTGTTGAAGGGATTATTCCTGCATTAGAAAGTGCCCATGCGGTTGCTTATGCAATGCAAATAGCCCCCACAATGTCTAGTGATCAGACTATTTTGATCAATCTTTCAGGGCGCGGAGATAAAGACGCAGATTTTGTTGCTGAAAAACTGGGTTTATAATCACCTGATTTTCGCTTTTATTCAAGCTTAAGTATTTTATAATTTTGATTATAAAATACTTAAGTGTGGAAATTCTCTCTGAGCAAGGATAAATTCACATTTATAAACTAAGCTTACAAGTAAGTTAAAAAATAGAAATTAAGGATAATAGGATTCTGTTATGGAGAAGCTCCTTTATTTATTGTTAGTCTTACTTATAAGTCTACCTACATCGGCTATTTCGCAGTCTAAACAAATCATTAAAGCATTATATATTCCTCTGGCTGATCATTATGCTGGATTAGTGGCTTATGAGCGTTATCATAATAAAATGCAATATGCCGATTTCCAGCTAAAAAAAATGAAAAGCTGGGATTTATTGCGTGCATATTTTCGTTCTGGTAAGGCCGATATGGCTTATATTATGGCTCCTTTAGCGATGGATATGTATAATGAAAGCCCCAATTTTCGCTGGATTGGTTTAATGCATAGAGATGGAAATGCTCTAGCAATAAATGAACAGCTTAACTTTCAGGTACAATTACCTGAACAACGGGAAAAACGTAAACCCGATGCCAAAGTGGCCCAAGCACTTAAAAATATTTATCAACAAAATCATCACACCATAGAAATTGCCTTACCACACTTGCTTTCAACCCATGGTGTCGTACTTTATTCCTATCTAAAGCAAAATGGTTTGAGCCTGGATTTTGATAATAATCAAAATCTAGAAGTATCTGTTCTTGCAATAGCCCCACCTAAATCCCCCTCTTTTCTTAAAAGTAAAAGCAATCGTGCTCAGGCAGCAGCATTTGAGCAGTCTCTTCCCTGGGCAGATGTGGTAGAGACTGAACATTTTGGTTATATTGCATGGTATTCTAAAGATGTTCTTAAATGGAAAAATGGCCATGTTGAATGTATTGTCGTGGCAACTGATGAGGCAATAAATAGTAAATATAAAGCCCTTTATGAAGTAAGAAGTTTTATTAATAGGGCTGCAAAGGATATAGAAAATGCCAGAGAAAAAGGTGGTCAGGAGCTGGAAAAAATAGTTGAAATTATACGAAAACATATTCCTAGTCATACACGTAAAGCCATTCTTGCCAGTTTAGATCCTGTTTTAAAAGTAATTAATTACCAAAAATTAAATATAGATAAAGCAGGCTTAAAACAAGTAATGGATCTAGCATTAGAAGCAGGAATCCTAAAAAAGGAGGTTGATATTGATCAATTTGCTGATACAAGTTTTGACATTTTAGAAAAAAATTATGACTGAGAATAATTACTCAAGCCAAGATTCTGAAATATCTTATCCTAGTGAGAAATTTAGAGTAAAGAAAAATTTTAGATCACTTTCAAGCACACTAATGATCTGGTTTTTATGTATATCACTATTTCCTTTGCTACTGGTTTCATGGGTAGCCTATAATCAGGCAAAAAATAGTTTAAGGCAGGCAGCTAATGATGAATTAGAACAGTCATCAGCTATTACTATTGAATTTATTCATAATTGGTTTGATTTTCGTTTTATGGATCTGCGAAATCAAACTTTATCTGCACACTCCAGAGAATTATTATCTGATTTGAAGCTGGGTTATAAAAAGAGCAACTTGTCACTGGAAAAATATGTTAAAAGTTATGACTGGAATGAACGAATAATTGATCAACAGATAGATTTTATTACCTTTAGGCGAAGCTATGATTATATCTCAGATATTTTTCTAATTGATGTAGAGGGAAATATTCTTTTTAGTGTAGCTAAAAAAAAGGATCTGGGAACTAATATTTATTCTGGCCCTTTTGCTAATACGCGGTTTTCCAGAGCGGTACAAAGCACACTACGCACAGGTAGAAGCTTATTTTCTGATCTGGAACGCTATGCTCCTAACAATAATAATATTTCTGGCTTTTTGAGTGCAATAATTGTTGATAGTTCAGGTGATAAGCTTGGAGTACTGGCCATTCAGATAAAATTGGATCGCATTTTAGAAGCAATGAATCCTACCTATAGTGACAGTTCATTAATTCACTATCTGGTTGGAAACGACCAATTGTTACGAACCCCTTTTAAGCATAATATTAAGGGAGGAAACGATAGCGCAAGTCTAATAAAAAAAATTGATAATCATGCTATAAAGCATTGGCGATCTAGTTTAAATTTTGATGTAAATAAATTTTCCAGCAGGCCTTTTTTAACTAAACAAAAAAATAGAGCCTTTATCTATAATAGTTCTAATGGTACCCAGGTTATTGGCACTTATCATACGATAAAATTACCTGGGGCTGAGTGGGTTTTACTCAGTGAAATTGAGGTATCAGAAGCTTTTGAGGCTATTATTTGGCTAAAGCGGTTTTTATTTATCTTTGTGATGGTTGTTATATTTGTCATTGTATTAGTTGCCAACTACTTATCCAAACGCATTACTCGTCCAATTATTGATTTGTCCCATAAAACCATGATTGTTGCAGCGGGAGAACTTAATGCCCAGGTTGAAATTCAGGCTAATAATGAAATTGGCCACCTGGCAAAAACCTTTAATCACATGCTCTCTATGCGGCAGATGCATGAGCAGGCACTAGAGCAAACTACAAGACAAGCAGAGAAGGTACTATTTGAGCTAAAAGAACAAAAATTTGCCCTGGATCAACATGCTATTGTAGCTATTACTAATATACAAGGTACTATCACTTATGTGAATAAATTATTTTGCAAAATTAGCGGTTATTCTAAGTCTGAGCTAATCGGGCAAAACCATCGTATGATTAATTCATCAGTACATACTAAGCAGTTCTGGAAATCCATGTTTCAGACCATTACTAGTGGACTGGTGTGGCATAATGAAATTTGTAATCAAAGTAAAGGGGGGAAGTTCTATTGGGTTGATACAACCATTGTGCCTTTTTTGGGTGAAGATGGAAGGCCCACAAGTTATATTGCTATTCGTACTGATATTACGGTGAGAAAAGAAACTGAAATACAGCTCATTGATGCTAAGGAACAAGCTGAGTCAGCAGTTAAAGCCAAGAGTGAATTTCTTGCCAGTATGAGCCATGAAATCCGTACCCCTATGAATGGGGTTTTAGGCATGTTGGACTTATTGCTTAATACCCATTTAGATAAAGAACAAACTCACCGGGCTATGCTTGCTCAAAGCAGTGCCAAAGCTTTATTAACTCTAATTAATGATATTTTAGACTTCTCAAAAATTGAAGCAGGAAAACTGGATCTGGAAGTTATAGATTATGACCTGCGTTGCTTATTTGAGGATGTTTCAGAAGCTATGGCTTTGCAGGCTCAAAATAAAAATTTAGAAATTATTTTAGATACCACCCAAATTAACCAATCCATGGTAAAAGGTGACCCTGGTAGATTGAGACAGATTTTAACCAATCTATTGGGAAATGCGATTAAATTTACTTCTCAGGGTGAAATTTCTATAAAAGTAATAATAGAGCAATTAGCAGGCAATCAATTAAATTTATTATGCAAAATAACGGACTCAGGTATCGGTATTGCAGAAGAAAAAATAGCTGAATTATTTGAATCTTTTACTCAAGTTGATGCAAGTACTACACGTAAATATGGTGGTACAGGTTTGGGCTTAAGCATAGCCAAATTACTTTGTGATTTAATGGGGGGGGGGATTAAAGTTACTAGTAAAACAGGGGTAGGTAGCTGTTTTGAATTTAATATTATAGTAGCAAAAAGTGACCAATCTAAAATGGTGTTGCCTGATGTAGATATGGAAAACCTGACTCTCTTAATTGTGGACGATAATCAGACCAATCGAACAGTATTGCGTGGACAACTGGAGCATTGGGGAGCAACTGTTTTAGAAGCAGAAAATGCAATAAGTGCTTTAGCTATATGTAAATCGCATATCATAGAAAAAAAATTAGGCATTGATATTGCTTTTTTAGATATGCAAATGCCTGATATGGATGGTGCAGAATTAAGCCAGAAAATACGTAAAAATAAAAACTACGATGCTATTAAGTTGGTAATGATGACATCTATGAGCTATCGTGGGGATGCTAAATATTTTGCTGATTTAGGCTTTAGTGCCTATTTCCCTAAACCTACTACCACATCAGACTTACTCAATGCCTTAAAAATAGTTGTGGACGGTGGAGACTGTATGAAAAATGCATCCCCCTTAGTAACCAGGCACTATGTGAAGAACCTTGCTGACAACTCTATAGATAAGATGCGGGATGTGCAAGAAGGTCAAGCATGGCCTGATGAGATTCGATTATTATTAGTTGAAGACAATAAGGTTAATCAAATGGTTGCCTGCGGTATATTAGAAGATTTAGGTCTATCAGCAGACATAGCTAATAATGGCCTGGAGGCTTTAGATATTTTACAACAAGCAGTTGAATCAAAACCTTATATGCTGATTTTGATGGATTGCCAGATGCCTGAAATGGATGGTTATGAAACTACCACACAAATTCGACAGGGAAAAACTGGACAGAGATATCAAAAAATTCCTATTCTCGCTATGACTGCTAATGCCATGCAAGGGGACAAAGAAAAATGTCTGGCTATAGGAATGAATGACTATTTATCCAAACCGATAGATCAGGCTCGCCTTAAAGCAATGTTACAACAATGGTTACCTGCAATAAAAGAGCATTTTCCGGGGAAAAATTTAGTTGCAGCAGCTGAGCCGGAGTTAATAAAAAAGGAAACATCAATGCAATTGGAAACATCAGAAAAAGCAATAAATATGCTGGCAATGGTGTGGGATAAAGAAGCTGCACTTAAACGAATGAGAGGAAAACCCAAGCGATTGCTGGCTTTAATCAAACTATTTTTAGAAGATATGCCCGAGCGGCTAATTGAATTACAAAATGCTCTTAAGGCAGAAGATATTGATACCAGTAGAAGAACTATTCATACAATTAAAGGGGTTGCCGCTAATTTAAGTGGTCTGGAGGTACAGCAATTTGCTGCTGAAATGGAGGCACAAGCTAAGCAAGGTATTTTACCGCCCTTAATAGATAAGCTACCCGAATTAGAAAATAAATTACAAAAATTAACGGATTTTTTTATTCAATATCAAAAAGAAAATATATTATAAGTAAACTTTTCAACCAATAGTTAATTATCTATTCTAGGTTTATAGACCAACTCCCAACTATATTTGTACAGGAGCCTGAAAAATGCACTTTTTTAAAACCTGGTCACTACCTGCTAAATTTGCCCTGATGGCTTTTTTAATTACAGCAACCAGCATTGTAAACATAGTCTCTTTTAATTTGCGATAAAGCTGCACTGCTTACACGGGTGAATGATAAAGCTGAAAGGCTTAGCTTATTGGTTGAATTATTTTTAGATGATATGCCTGCTCGAATAGCGGATTTAAAAAAATTTATTTCACAGCATGAGCTGGATAAATCTCGACAACTCTCGACAACTCGCCCATACTATAAAAGGGGTTTCTGCTAACTTGGGGCTTTATACTTACAGCAACCGGCCGTTGAAATAGAAGCTGCTACAAAAACACAACAACAAGAAGTGCTTGATGAAAAAATGCTAGCGTTAGATAATACTTTTGAGCAAGTGAAAAATATATTAAATGATTATATGCTCAGTCAAGCAGGTGGAGTAAAAGAAAATCATATTGTAGATGCTACTTTAACAATTAGTCAAATATACAATAAGTTAGAAGATTTATAAATAAAAGTAGAGCAGGGTGTAAATATTGATAATAAAGAGCTTGAAGGTTTGTTAGTTGAAAATAAAAATAGAGCAAATGAGCAGCAAGATTTATTACATAAACTGGTTAGGCAAGTTAACCAGTTTGAATCCGAAACAGAAATACTTCAAACTATTAAAGAAATAAAAAATGTTAGCTAAAGCAACAATTTTAATTGTAGATGATAGTGCTGATAATATTCAGATTTTAGCCAGTTTGTTAAATGACGATTATCAAATCAAAGTCGCAACCAGTGGAAAATGCTGCCTGGAATTAGTACAGCAACAGCCACAGCCCGATCTTATTTTGCTGGATATTGAAATGCCGGAAATGGATGGTTTTGAGGTTTGTGAAATTCTTAAAAATGATAAAATTAGTGAAGATATTCCGATTATTTTTGTTACTGGAAATGATGCCGAACAAGACGAAGAAAAAGGATTAAAGCTTGGAGCTGTTGATTATATTACCAAACCTATTCGCCCTTCTATTGTTGCTGCTAGAGTAAAAACGCATATCACCCTCAAACAACAATATGATAAATTACAGGCCCAGGCAACTCATGACCAGTTAACAGGTTTATATAATCGTCACTATTTAATGCAAAATATCAGTAAAAGACTGTCTTTGGCAAATAGGCATGAACAAGATTTTTCTTTAGTTATGATAGATATTGATCATTTTAAAGCTATAAATGATCAATATGGACATCCTATGGGAGATAAAATAATACAAGCGGTTGCAAATATTTTAATAAAATATAGCCGTAAGGAAGATGTAGCAATACGTTATGGTGGAGAAGAGTTTATTCTTTTACTTGAGCAAACCAATATCAGCGATGCAATAATTATTGCTGAGAATTATCGTCAGAAAATAGCGCAATTACAGCCTGAAAATATTGCTTTAAGCTGTAGTTTTGGGGTGAGTCAATTAACCGGAAATCATAAAAATATTGAAATATTAATTAAAGCTGCGGATGATGCTTTATATAAAGCAAAAGAAAGTGGGCGAAACAAAGTGGTTAGTGCAAAATAGCATTTATAGCTATTTTAGTAAAATATTAATGATAGCGGGGGATGGATCGAAAGGTTAATGCCCCCTAATTAAATTAGGAGTAGAAAAAAATGTCGGAACAAGGTCATATTCTAATTGTTGATGATACAAAAGACGGGCGTTTAATGCTGAGTATGATGTTAGAAAATGATTACCAATTAACAGAGGTGGATTCTGGGCAGGCTTGTCTGGAGGCTACAAAAGCACAGATGCCTGATCTGGTTTTATTAGATGTTGAAATGCCTGGCATGACAGGTTATGAGGTTTGCACAACATTGCGCAAGCAACCAGAAACACAGTTTTTACCGATTATTTTTGTTTCTGCATTAGATAGTACCGATGAACGTCTAGAAGGTTTTGAAGCTGGGGGGAATGATTACCTGATTAAACCAGTAGATGAAGGTGATTTATTAGAAAAAATTTCTTCTATTTTACAGCAGCAAAAAGAATTAGCACAGACTCTGCAACAAGCCAGAGATGCAACCAGTATGGCTATGGAAGCCATGACGGTGAGTGCTGAGTTAGGGCAGATTATTAATTTT
Organism: Pseudomonadota bacterium; assembly: GCA_045047105.1. Taxonomy (GTDB): domain Bacteria; phylum Pseudomonadota; class Gammaproteobacteria; order GRL18; family GRL18; genus JADGAU01. The sequence continues at coordinate 28,664 of JASFYQ010000060.1, forward strand.
GTAAAAAGAGTGCAATTGCTTGATACTCCAGAAAGTGTTGCTCAGGCAGTGCTGGATATTGTAGCTGAGTTTAGTTTAAATAGTTCTGCGATGGTAATGAATGTGGTGCATAACTTTATTGGTTGTGAAGAAAACTCCCTAGAAGCTAAATTATTAATTCATGTAGCAGATAGTGAAGAACGTATTTTTAGCGTAGGTATAAGAACAGTAGTTAAAAATGATCATATCGTATTATTGCTTAAAAATATGCCACTTGATGATGAAAATCGTTATGGTCGCTTAAAAGATCATTTAGCCGTGTTAATGGATATTGCAAATGGGCATTTAATTACTCTGGAAGCCAGAGATGAAATGATTAAACAACGTGAGGTTTTTCTTAAGCAGATTATTTCAGTTGCTGAAGAGCAAATTAATATGACCAATAATAAACTACTTGCCTATGATAAAAATTCACAGCAAATTATGCAGGGTATGTTATGGCAGTTAGAAGGTATGTTATTTGGACTGGGACTGGATGAAGATCAAGAAAATAAACTCATGTCTCTAGCTGATAAAACTTCTTTAAAACTAGAGGAATCTAGCCAGAATACTCAGAATCTGGGTTCTGAACTGGGCGTTATTTTAGAAAAATTATATGCGTTTTTAGAACAGGAAAAATAGCATGACCGGTTAAGCTGATTCTTCTATCCACTGACTTAATGGTCTGGGTTTGCCTAGATAATAACCCTGGCCATAGGTAATGCCAATTCGTCTTAACTCTTCAACATCGGCTTTTGTTTCTACATATTCAGCAACAGTTTTTTGCCCACGTAGCTGACATATTTCGTGGGTATAACAGATCATGGCATGGTCTACTGGATCGGTGAGCATATCTCGGACAAAACTGCCGTCAATTTTGACCACATCAAAGGGCAGGTTCTTCAGGTACTCAAATGATGCCATACCTGTACCAAAATCATCCAGTGCAAAACCAATCCCATGTTCCTTGCAATAGTTAATAAAATCATTAGCCTTACTTAGATTACCTACTGCAGAGGTCTCAGTAATTTCTAATTCCAGTATCTGCCATGGAAAATCATAATGTTTGATTGCTGCTTTTAGCATTGCCTGAAAATCAGGATGGTTAAGAGTTCCTCCGGCTAAATTGATATGGACTGAAGTGAGTTTTTTAATATGTTGTGGCTCAGAAGTAACCATTTCTAAATATGTGGTTAAGACAAAAATATCAATATCAACCATCATCTGGTAGCGTTCTGCAGTGGGTAAAAAATTATCTGGAGAGAGAAAGTTCCCCTGATTATCAAACATGCGAATTAATACTTCATAGGATATTTTATTGCTGTCTTCCTGCAAGGGCACAATATCTTGAGCATATAATTCAAATCGAGAAGGTCCATTTTTTAAAGCTTCTTTAATAAAGGCTGCTACTTTTATTTCGGTATTAAACTGTTCTAATTGTTGGTCACGAGAATGGTATACATGGAGTTTATTTCTTCCTTTGGATTTAGCCGTATAAAATGCAGAATTTACGGCCTTTATCAGCTCTTGCAGAGTGTATTCATAGGATTTAAAGTTAATTAAACCCATGCTAGCAGATACTGATATTGCTTCACCTTCCCAAATAAAACGGAAATCCTTGAGGCTGGTCAGAATTTCCTCTGCGCATTTTAATCCCTGAGCTGTAGTTATAGCTTCATATAATACAAAAAAGTCATCCCCTCCTACTCGTGCAATGGTTGCATTATCCGGTATTATTTCTGAGCAGGAAAAAGCTATCATTTTTAATAATTCATCTCCTGCCCTGCGGCCTAAGGAATCATTAATCAGTTTAAACTGATCTAAATCTATGCTTAATAAAACATTATTTTGATGTTTTTCATTGCTTAATACTGCAGTAATTTTTTTCTCTATGGCATAACGGTTGTACAGGCCGGTTAAGTTATCATGTTCACTCTGGAAACGCATTTCCTTGGTAGTATTTTTAATTTGTGTAATCATTTGATTATAACCATCAAAGAGTGAGCCTATTTCATTTTTTGCCTGACTGTTAACACTATGAAATACATTATTGGCTATATCATTGTTGAGCATAGCTGTTGCTAGTTGTTTAAATGGTTTGGTATAACTTGCACTAATTTTGCGGGCAATGAGGAATCCAATAAATAATTCAAATGGAAAAATTAATAAGATTAAAAATAGTGTTTCCTTAGCCTTGGTTTTGTATTTAGTGGAATCAATAATAATCAGTGTGTAGCCATAGTTATAATTATCTACGCTGATAGCGGTTTTAAGTAAAAGATGGCCTGAGTCTGTAAATACCAATTGACCCAATTGTAGATTTTTTAATTTATTATTATGCAGATTTGTTTGTTGTGATAATTGCGGGTCGCCATAACTAAATACAGATTTCCCCTTATTATTTAAAACCACTAGAGATTTAACTGATTTAAAGCCACTTATTCGAAAAGAAATATCTGCATAGGTATCGGTATCTGAATTTAATAGTGCTTTTAGTAGGTCGTGATTCAGGGAGTGAAGTAGTGTTTGCGATTGTTCTGTTGCAATAGTCTGGCGTGCTTGTTTGTCAAACCAGAATACCAGCGATAAAGTTCCCAGTTGAATAAAGCTTAATAATAAAACAATAAGAATAATTAACTGAGTACGAATACTTAATCTGTTCCAGGTTTTAATCATAGTTGAGTTGAGTTGAGTTGAGTTGAGTTGAGTTGAGTTGAGTTGAGTTTTGTTGTTGTTGAATAGTCTATTTCTTTATTTAGCTTTATTTTTCTATTGGCAGACTGCTATCATTGCCCCATTCTTTCCATGACGCATCATAGTTTGCAACATCATAATCCAGCTCACGTAAGGCAAAATAATTGGCTGCTGAAATACGTCCAATAGCGCAATAAATAACTATTTTTTTATTTTTTGGCAGAGCAGAGTAAATCTTTTTTAATTTATCTACTGGCTGTAAAGAGGTCAGGCCATCATTTACTTTAAAATTATGACTGGAGGGGTAACTGCTTGCTGTTGGAATATGTCCAAATCTTTTAGCGACGGATGTTTTTCCCTGGTATGCTGGAGAAGGCCTTGCATCTACAATAATCTGGTTGGGATTAAGAGTTGCTAATTGGGTAGTAAACTTGCTTGCCAGACGTTTATGATTAATGGATGCTACATATAAACTGGGCTTTATCTTAGTGGGGGCTAAACTAATAGGATAAGAGCGTTTCAGCCAGTCATCATAGCCATGATCCAGGATCAATACGCGTTTTATGCCATAAACTTCTAAAGACCAAAACAAACGAGCTGCATCAACCAGATTTCCACTATCATATATAACTATTTGAGAATCTTGTTTAATACCCCGTGAGCGCAATTGTGCCTGCATTTTTTTAGGAGCAGTTAATTTGCCATTAATTTGTTTATGTTCATAACTTAAGTTGATAGGAAAACTGATGGCACCCTGGATATGACCAGCCTGGTATGCACTATTATCCCGTGTATCTAAAATAAGGTATTGGTCTAAATTTTGTTTTAATTGTTCTGGTGTCAGGCGTAGTTCTTCTGCTAGTAGTATCAGGGGAAAATACACCATAAAAGCTATAAATAATTTAACTGAAGACATGCACAACTCCTTAAATAGCACTTTAAAAAATGGAAATGGGTCTTGAATTTTACAGCGCACTATATTGGGATATCAAGTTCAAATGATGAAAGAGAGTATGATGTGAGCTAAAACTTATTATAGGGATTTTTTGAATATATTCAAATTAAAATTTTTTCGAATTTTAATGAATACGGGTAAAAATATGAATTTGACCGTTACTGTCTTTAACAGCAAATTTATTGTTTTGACGATAAAATTGAAAGTTGAGTACTTTATTATTTGCTGGAATAAAAGCAGATAGTTGACTCCCTTTTATCACTAAACTGCCTGCCAGGTGGCGTTTTTTACCATCAGTCCAGATAAAATTACTATTATAATAAATAGCCATAATATCACCACTTAAGGCCTGCCAAATACCATTTATTGAATCATTATTATTTTGATTATTTATTCCGCTATTGCTAAATGGAATATTTTGTGAGAAAACAGAATCATTCTGATTTTGGCTTTGGTTCTGCGTATTTTGTTGCAATAAATTCCTTGCAGGAATATTTAACCAGGGGTTATTGGTAGTATTGTTATTATTGTAAAATGAACTCATTGGATTGATAGGTGACATGGGTAAACCTGCCATGCCAAGGGACGGAGATGCAGGAAAGGGCATAAAATTATTGCCAGAAGCACCACCTATCATCATATGACTCATCAGTTCCATCATTACTGAGATCATTTTTATCATTGGCTGGTTATTACTATTGTAAAAACTATTTGCTGTTGTTGAAAATAGCATTGCAATAGTAATTAAAATGCTTATCCCTGCTTTTTTCACTATGTTTCCAGTTATACCACTTATTATTTAGTTCTTTAAAACAACAATTTTTTTAAAGAATTTTTCTGCTTTGCTGAGTTATTATATGCTAAGTATACAGCAAGAAAACAAAGAATCAATAGCTTACGACATTAAAGCTGTGTTTTTTTGTAGATAGTTGCTGTAAGTTATTGATTTATAATGTTCTTCTGATAAGAAATAGAGATACAACTAAAGTAATACAAGTAAGAAATACTGCACTCAAAAAGGGAGGGAAATTAAATAATAAGGCAAATTCTGCACTGATTCTATTAACCATATTAAATACCAGCCCAATAATTATCCCAATTAATAGTTTTTCGCCCATTTTTCCTGAGCGGTTATTGGAAATAGCAAAAGGGAAAGTGAATAAAAGAATAACTATCAAAGTAAAAGGAGCTGTAATTTTTTGCCAGAATTGCAGGTAATAATTATTACTATTGATATTGTTTTTATCTAAATATTGAGCAAATTGATAGAGCGCAAAAGTTGATAGGTTGGCAATTTCAGATGAGATAATATCAACCAGTTCCTGATTAAAAGGAGTTTGCCATATGAGTTGAGGGTAGCGTATAAGTTCTAATTTATCATTATGAAACAGGGTTTTTTTTACTCCTTTTAAAATCCAGTTATTGTTCTGATAGAAGGCTTTTTCTGCAAATATGCTATGTTCCATCGAACCATCACTTTTAAAGCTATAAATGCTAATACCCAGTAGTGACTTATCCACTTGTACGGAGCGAATATTGGTGTAGGTTTTACCATCACGGATCCAAACTTCTTTTTTTATGTCTAGGGTTAGATTGTTATATATAGCAATATTTTTCTCTCTATTCGCAATTCTATCGGTTACTGGGGCAATATAGTCTCCAATAATAAAACTACAGATACTCAGAAAAAGTCCAATTTTGAGAACAGCATAAATAATTCTATAAGTAGATATACCTGAGCAACGCATAGCAATAAGTTCGCTTGAGCCATTTAAATAACTCAGTCCCATAATGCTTCCAATAGGAACAGCATACGGAAATATCAGATAAATCCTTGAAGGAATTGAAAATAACATATAATGCAGGGCATTAGAAAGGCCAAAGCTGCCCTGACCTATGTTATTTGAAATGCGTATAAAGTGGATAAAGCTATCGAGTGATAAGATAGCAAGAAAAACAATAAATATGGCACTTAAAACTATTTTTGCAATGTATCTATCAATAATATTCATAAAAGCAGAGATTCTTACAAACAGTTACCCAACTTATAAATAAGACGATACCGATTGGCTGGTAGTTAATATATTTTTTGTTCGGTTTAAAAGTATAAAATTTAGCCAATGCAAAAAGCCATAATATATAATTTTACAGCTGATATAGCTGACATATAAAAATATAATCAGCATACTGAATATAACTCGTAACATGATATAGCTCTTATCTATCTGCTTTTGAGCAATCTATGCGCCACAGGCAAGATTGTTGTCCACAGTTTAAACTGTAAGAGGTGGCATAACAATCGTTATTGCCTTCTCTTGTTTGGATTTGACGAACAAGGTTCATTTTATTTAGTTTGCCAGGTTTTACACCGCGTTGTTTGGCTACAACACGAATCTCTTTCATATTCATGCTCAGTTTCCTATAATGTGTGTATATGCTTATATGCTATAGTAGCATAAAGATAAAATAATCCCAGTAATATTTTTTGTGCTGTTTGTATCCAGGTAGCTAAATCAATGAAATATTTTAATCTCTATTTTACAGGAAAAGCACTTGAATCAGTAACCATTGAGCAGTTAAAAATAAATCTTTCTAAGCTGTTTAAAAAAGATTTATCACATATTGAAAAAATGTTTACTGGTAAGCCTGTAGTGATAAAAAAGTCAATTAGTGCAGAAACAGTTGTAGTTTACCGGCGGGCTTTAGAGCAAGCAGGTGCAAAAATAATTGTAAAAGAAATAGCTCATCAGGAGCTATCTGTAATTAAAGTGCCCACAAATAAAGCACCAGTGCCTAAGATATCTGCACCCCTGATGCAACCGCCTGAAGCTGTTGCAGCAACTAATGCAGCAACCAATAATGCAACTAATAATGCAACCAATGCAGCAACTAATGCAGCAACCAATAATGCAGCAACTAATGCAGCAACCAATAATGCAGCAACCAATGCAGCAACCAATAGTGAACAGATGAGTTCGGGCCTGGCAGGCTTAATTAATTATAATCAGTCTATTGAAGAATCGCAGATAAAGGATCCTGATGAAGAGGAAGGCTGGACATTAATACCCCTGCATAGTGGCTCGCTTGAAGAATTCTCAACCCAAAACAAAGATTTTGAACTCCCTGATCTGAGTGATTATTCTCTTTCAGAAGCTGGCATAGGCTCCTTACAAGAATATGCTCCCAGAGTTGTGCCTGTTGAAATCAGAGATACCAGTTATATGGATATTACGGATAAAAATGATCGCCCCTTATCTGATCAGGATATACAACAAACGGCTACTCAATTACCAGATATTCAAGATCTTAATATGTCTGATTCTGAAACCGGAGATTTTGAAGAATTTGTAGAAAAGATAGCAGATTTTGATCTGGAATCTATTCCCGAGTTTGAGTTGGAAATAGATGGACAACAAGAGAAATAGTCTTATATGTATAAAGAATTAAGCGAGTATTAATGAGAGCAATGATATTAGCCGCAGGTAGAGGAGAGCGTATGCGTCCTCTTACCGATAAATGTCCTAAACCCCTGTTAAAAGTTTCAGGTAAAGCATTAATTGAATATCACCTTGTTGCTTTACAAAAAGCAGGAATAACAGAAGTAGTGATTAATCATGCCTGGCTGGGGGAGAAGATTGAAGCATCTCTGGGGGATGGAGCACGTTATGGATTATCCATTTTTTATAGCCCTGAGAACAACGCTTTAGAAACGGCTGGAGGAATTATTCAAGCATTGCCTTTATTAGTCAGCGATGAAGAACAAGACTTTTTAGTTATTAATGGGGATATTTATAGCAACTATGATCTCCGCTTATTGCTTAAACAAAAGTTTAGCTCTAAGGCTCATCTGGTTTTAGTTAATAACCCTCTGCATCATCCTCAAGGGGATTTTTTTCTATCCAACGGTTACCTTTCAACACTAAATGCCAGGCAAACATCTACACAGGAGAAATATACTTTTAGTGGAATTAGCCTATATAAGGCTGAATTTTTTGCTGGTTTAACTCAAGGTGAAAGAGCGCTTGCTCCATTATTAAAACAGGCTATGTTAACAGGGCATGTTAGTGGTGAGTTATATCAAGGCTTATGGACAGATGTCGGAACACCTGAGAGATTACAGCAATTAGAAAATCAATTAACTGCCTCTCAGGAAACTGTTTCCAGGTAATTATGCCTTAGCTGTATCCATTAATCTATGGATGATAGGCGTTAGTATAATTTCCATTGCAAAGCCCATTTTTCCACCGGGAACAACGATATTGTTTCTTCTGGACAAAAATGAACCATCAATCATATTTAGCAAGTAAGGGAAATCAATACCCACTGGATCTTTAAAGCGAATTACAATAAAACTTTCATCTGGTGTTGGAATATCTGTTGCTATAAAAGGATTAGAGGTATCAACTGTAGGAACACGCTGAAAGTTAATATCCGTTCTTGAGAACTGAGGTGTTATGTAGTTTACATAATCAGGCATACGGCGCAAAATAGTATCAACAATAGCTTCTGCTGAGTAACCTCGCTGGGCGTTATCACGGTGTATTTTTTGAATCCATTCCAGATTAACAATAGGCACTACACCTACCAGTAAGTCTACAAATTTAGACACATCAGTATCACCATCTTTTACTCCACCATGCAGGCCTTCATAAAAAAGTAAATCTGTTTCAGCGGGGATTTTTTCCCATTCGGTAAATTCACCAGGGTTCTGTGGATAGGCTACCGCTTCTTCTTCACTATGCAGGTAATAACGGCGCCCACACATGCCTGTTTCACCATAAGTTTTAAAGGTTTCTGCTAATTTATCAAAAACATTTGCTTCGGGACCAAAGTGACTAAAATTTTTGCCTTCTGCGTGATGTTGATCAGCCATTTTTTTCATGGATTTACGATCGTAGCGGTGGTAACTATCACCTTCAATAATGCCTGGTATGATGTTTTCACGTAAAAAAATGTGTTCAAAAGCATTTTTTACGGTAGTTGTTCCAGCTCCTGATGAGCCTGTCACAGCAACGATTGGATGTTTTTCTGACATTTAAATTGCTCCTTATATTAGTTGTGAAAATGGTTTAATTATACGCATTGAAGCATATCTTGGATACTATTTTATTAATATTCTGCGCTAAAAATAGATTTTGTACGTCTATTTTACTAGACTAAAATACAATAATATCTAAACTTTTTATAAAATATAACTGAAAAATAATACATTATTATGAAAAACTATCGGTATAAATATCTAAATAAACTTGTCTTTCTTTTTTTTGTTTTCCCTGTCTTTATTTGTGCTGGAGAAATTGATCCAAATACCGAATACCGGGTGGCATTGGTAATAGGCAATAGTGCTTATGAAGGCTCTCCACTTAGAAATCCCGTTAATGATGCAAAAGATATTGCTGCTGCTTTAGAAGAATTAGGCTTTGAAGTTGTACTGGGAACGGATCTCAACAGAGAGCAAATTAATCAGAAAGTAAGTGAATTTAGTCCAATGTTAAAAAAAGCAGATATTGGATTTTTTTATTTTGCCGGGCATGGTTTTCAATATAATGGTGAAAACTACCTGGTCCCTGTAGCCTTTAATATTAATAGTGAGAACGATATCCCTCATGAGGCTCTTTCAACGGGACGCATTTTAAAAAAAATGGATTTAGCTGGCAATGCGGTTAATATTGTTGTGTTAGATGCCTGCCGAAATAATCCTTATGCAGATAGTTATCAATCTGCAAATAGAAGCTTAAGTATTTCTTCACGTTCCCGAGGTTTAAGCCGTGCAGGAAAAAAAGGTTTAACCCGTCTTGATGGACCCAGTGGATCTTTTATAGCCTATGCAACTGCCCCTGGAAATGTAGCAGCTGATGGCACAGGTAAAAATGGCTTATATACCCAGTATTTACTTAAGTATATGTTACAATCAGGGATGGTAATAGAACGAGTTTTTAAGAAAGTACGTATTGGAGTGATGAAGGACACTGCAGGAAATCAGGTGCCATGGGAAAACTCTTCTTTGCTAGGAGATTTTTATTTTGTTGAGTTAGATGAACCTGCAAGTAAATCTTTAGGAATGGATTTTCTTTCCTCATCTGATAAAAAAAATTCACCCCAAGAAGCGGACAAATTTGAACTTCAATTCTGGAATAGCGTAGAGAAATCTCAATCGCCCAATTTGTATAAGGCGTATTTAAAAAAATACCCGAAGGGGCATTTTATAGAAATTGCAGCTATCCAATTAGAGCAACTTTTACAACTAAAGCAGCAACAAAAGCAACAAGAGCGTGATATTATTGTACAACAAAAAACTAACTCAGCAACAATTAGCGTCAGCTCTGCTACCACCTCACCCGTACCTCCCAGTTCTACTTCTAGCTCTGATATTTCTGTACCTATGGTTCAATATGCTATAGCAGAAAAGTTTACTGTCAGCCAAATTAATCAAGCAAAACCAATTGTTGCAGAAAGTGTTGATAATGGGCCATTTAAGGCAGCTGATTTTGTAAAAATATCTTCTGGTTGTTTTACCATGGGCAGTGCTTTTGGGGAGGAAGGGCGCCAAAATGATGAACTGGATCATAAGGTTTGTATAAGTCAGGATTATATGCTGGGTAAATATGAAGTAACCCAGGCGCAATGGAAAGCGGTTATGGGAAGAAACCCCGCATATTTTAAAGGCTGTGGTGCAGATTGTCCTGTAGAGCGAGTGAGTTGGAACGATGTACAAACCTTTATTTTCCGATTAAATCTGCTCAGTGATAAACATTATCGCTTACCTAGCGAAGCTGAGTGGGAATACGCTGCTCGCTCAGATACTAATACTTCTACTTATGTGGGAGATATTGAGTTAGAGGGTAGTAATAATGCCCCTGGTCTGAATAAAATTGCCTGGTATAGTGGCAATACTAAGGTGAAATATAAGGGCGGTAAATATTGTGAGGACTGGGATCAAAAGCAGTTTGCATCGGTTCGTTGCGGTACCCAAAATGTGGGTAAAAAACACCCTAATAACTGGGGTTTATATGATATGATTGGAAATGTTTGGGAGTTAACTAATGATTGGTATGGCAGTTTTTCTTCCAGAGATGGGTACGATCCAAAGGGTGCAAAATCGGGTGCTTTAAAAGTTGCCAAGGGTGGCAATTGGGCTGATTCTTTACAGCAAAATAGAGCCGCAGCCAGATACGGATTTGCAGTTAAAGAAAAAGTAAATAACTTAGGTTTTAGGCTAGTAAAAACATTAGATTGAGGAAATAAATAAATGATAAAAATAAATAAACATTTCACACTTCTATGGGCATTTTTTGTTGCTTTAACACTTGTTAGCATAAATGCAAATGCTGCAAAAAGAGCAAAACCCATCGTTGCTATTAAAAAAGCTAAAATTGGTGAAGGGGTAAGCAAATACTCAAAAAAATACCTGAATCTCTCTACATTATGGGATGAAATGGAAGCCTCAATTCAAAAAAATCGTAAATTCACTTTAGTGAGTAGAAAAGCTAATGTAATGCAGGAAATTCGTGAAGAGCAGCAATTTGCTAACTCGGATCTCAGTGCAGGAAATGCAGCTTCAGAAGGGCAGATGCAAAATGCTAATTTTCTAATTTTATCCACCGTACAGGATTTTAAATTCTATCGCTCCAGTAAAGCGGTTCCTAATCTGGATAATAAATATATTCGCCGTGATTCAGGCATGTTGGAATTAAATGTCCAGGTAATTGATACCTCCACAGGGGCAATTAAAACAACCTTTTATTTAAAGTCGTCCTTTGCAACAGGTAAAAAAGTGGTTAATCGTAAAGGGGGCGTTCCTAATAGCATTCATTTTACAAAAATGGCTAAAAAAGTAGCAGCACAAATGACCGATCAATTAGTTGATATTGTTTTCCCTATGCGGGTTTTAAATATACAGGGCAATAAGGTATTTATTAATCGAGGTAAAGACGGTGGTTTGAAGAAAGGGCAAATATTGCAAGTCTTTAAGCCAGGTGTAGCATTAATTGATCCAGATACGGGTGAAAATCTGGGATCAGCTGAGACTATGATTGGTAAAATTAAGGTTACTCGCATTAATCCCAAATTTACTATTGCTGAAATTACTAAAAATGGTATGGATGAAGAAATTGATCGTGGTGATATTGTTCGTGTACCTTAGTTCTTAGTTAAGCATTTGTTCTCTACCTTTAAATTCTTTTTTATGGAGCGTTTTAATGAGAAAACATAACCTGTTTTTGAGTTTTATTTTTAGCCTGATTAGTCTTTTTTTTACACCACTGGTAATTGCTGAAAAAGCAACTATTGCCGTTATGTCTTATGCTGATTTTGTACCAGACCGTACTGCAGCACAAGCGGGTGAACTAATTGGTATGCCAGATGTTTTAGCTGGTCGAGTGATAGAAAAACTGGCAACAGGGCAACGTTTTAATGTGGTAGAGCGAAAAGCATTAAGACGTATTGTAACTGGACAACGTTTTGGTAAAAATATGCAAAAAAACTATCTGGACAAAAGTCTGGATAAGGCCATAGGTGAAATGGAAAAAATGTGGGGTGGAGAAATTAATGCGGCAGCGTCCTGGAGTGACCACAATGATATAGTAAAAGATTTTCAAGATTTAGGTTCTATGGTTGGAGCTGATTTTCTGGTGTTAGGAAACCTGGAAAAAAATAAACGCAGTATTAAATCAACTAATGTTCCTTATAGTAGCAGTAATAAAAAACACATTAAAAAAATGGTTGATGCCCGTTTACGTCTGCGAGTAATTGATGTAAAAACTGGAATGATAAAGGGCGCAGTAAGTATTCGTAGCAAACTTTCAGAATCTGTTTTTAAGGGCAAGCAAAGTGATAGTGATTCATTTAGCGTGTTTGATAAACTGGCTACTCTGGCTGCGGCTAAAATTCTGGATATTACCTTTCCTGCAAAAATTGTTAGCCTGGATCCCCTGATTATATCTCGTGGTTCTAATGACGGAGTAAAAGTGGGAGATGTTTATACTATTCAGCATGAAGGCAAAGAAATTAAAGACAGCAATGGCATTGTTTTAGCGAAATTAAAACAAAAAGTGGGCTCTGTTAAAATTATAAATACACAAAAAACTATTGCTATTGTCGAAGCTATTAATACTGGTAATTTTCAACAAGGCGATCTGGCTGAATTAGAAATAGCAGAAGCAGCTGCTAATACTCCAGCTGAGCAAGAAAAAATTTCAATTAATCAAAATAATAACTCTGTTCCATCAGGTAAAATTCCTCGTTTAGCGGTTGGTTTAATTAAAATGGATTCTACAGCTAATACTTCTGCTAAGGCGAGAATTCATAGCCCAATATTTACTGATAATATGATCTCTGGCTTGTCAAAAACCAAGCGTTTTCAATTAATTGATAGACAGGAAGTGGACCAATTATTAAATGAGCAACTGGCTCAATCAATGACCAATAATCAGGATTTATCCAGCGCGATGGGATCGCTTAAGGGGGCGGATTATCTGGTTTATGGTAATTTAGCATCGATCAGCAATGTAAAAAAAGTGACCAAACTACCCAATTCAAATCGAGTTTACAAACAGCGGTTTGGTGAAGCCAGTGGTAATATGCGGATTGTAGATGCACATAGTGGAGATATTATTGCATCGCGAAAAATCAAAGTAACAATGGTTTTGCCAATGGTTGCAACTGAACGTCAAGTAATTGATAAGCTGGCTCAGGCATATTCAGAGCAAGTGGTAATGATGTTAATGGATGCCTTATATCCAATCAAAGCTGCCCATGTAAGTAATAATGGTCTGGTTTATATCAATCGTGGCAGTGATGGAGGTTTAAGCATTGGAGAAGAGCTCTCCATTTTTAAAACAGGCCAGGCAATTATTGATCCCGATACGGGAATTAAACTCGGTGTTGAAGAAGAATATGTAGGAAAATTAGTTATCACTGAAGTAGAAAATGCACGTAGTAAGGGGGAGCAAATCGAAGGCTCTGGTATTAGTCGTGGTGATTTATTAAAACGTAGCAGCAAAAATAAAGCGCAACATGCTGGTGCTAGCTCAAATAAACCAGCCCAGTCAAAAAGAAGTGGTGGAACTTTGGGTAAAACATCTACTGCAAAGCGTAAAAAACCAACGCTTGCAATGGGTAAATTCAGTATAAACAGCTCATTGCGTACTACCGATACTTTTACTCTGGGGCATTTAAAACGTATTTCAGATGGAGTTATTAATAACTTATCTAATAGCAAACGTTTTGTAATGATGGAACGTCAGGAAATTGATCAGGTTTTAGATGAAAAAACCTTTGAGTCCATTGCTGCAGGTGGTGATATTCGCTCCCGTTTAGGAGAATTAGCAGGTGCTGATTATTTAATCCATGGTGAGTTAACAAATTTTTATATTCGCACAGAACGGAAAAAAATTCCCTATGTGAATGAATATCAAACTTCTGCAAAAACCTATGCAGAGGGTATTTTCCGCATTGTTGATGTACATAAGGGCAGCATTATCAGCTCAGAAAAAATAAGAATTAGTCATAAGGTTAAACGTATAAAGGATGTAACTCAGGCAACCAGTGACTTAATTGATCAATTTATTAATGCTTCGGTTGCAAAAATTATCTTACGATTGTTTCCTATTAAAGTAATGGGAACATCTGCTGATGGTACGGTTTATTTAAATCGAGGCCTGGATTCAGGTATTAAAGAAGGTACTATGTACCAGGTTATGCGCGAAGGTCAGGCTTTGATTGATCCTGATACAGGAGAGTCGTTTGGTCGTACCGAAAGCAAAGTTGCTATAATTACTATCAGTTCGGTAGAAGCTCGACGAGCTTTAGCACAATTGAAGTCTGGAAATGATCCACAAAGTGGTGATATTCTTCGAATAATGAAAAAAATTGCAAGAAAACCTGTACAGAAAGTTATGCAACCTAACTGGTAGAACTTTTGTACCCACTATGCAGTACTTGCTATTAGTTCGGTCTCTGGGCTTTCCTTAATAATAAAAAAATGGTTAAAGTATGTTAAATAATAAACCTTTAGTTGTTTCTATAATTTTAATATGTTCTCTTTTGATTCATAATTCTGTTGCTGCTTTTTCTCTTTTTGATAGCATTTCTACAGGTTTACAAAGCACCGTAGGCAGTATAGGAGGAGATACAGAACCTGCTGATAAACCCAAAACCACCTATCAAAAAACAGCCAGTCAACCTGAATTAACAGGTTTTGCAAAAAAAAATGCAAATGTGCGTTCAGCTCCTAATAAAACGGGTAAAAAAGTGGGTAGATTAACCAAAGGTACTGCGGTTAATATTATTAAAACTCAGGGCAGCTGGTTTAAAATTGAAGCAGCTGGCATTAATGGCTGGGTTTACTCTCCACTGATTACCATCAGCTCAGCTAAAACAAGTTATACATCATCAACACCCTCAAGCCCTCGCTCTAAAAATAGAAATAATGTTTATTACACGGGGTATTCAAAAGAATTTCAGCCGGTTATACGGATGATGCGCTCGGGAAACTTAAACGGTGTTGAAAAGTTTTTTAATAAACGTGAAGCAAAAATCCGTAAAGAATCTAAAAGTGATTATGATTTGATTGAAAACATTGGGCTATTACGTTGGATGGAGCGTGGTACTTTAGGGCTGGATATTAATCAATTGGCAGATTCAACAGCGGCTTTTGAAAATGCAGAAGCTATTCTAAAAGTTAGACAGGAAAATTCTCAGGCCAGTGATTTATTTAGTTCTTTTACTACTTTTACAGCTGAAACTTTAACCGGTAATGAAGAATTTCAAGAGTATCCTGGAGAAGGCTACGAAAAAGTCTTAATGCTGAATTATAAATCCATTGCTTTTTTATTAGATGGTAAACGCAAAGCATATAATACCACCAGGCGGGCAATTGACTGGCAAAATATGGAAAAAGAAAAATTTGCAGATGAAATAGCCGCAGCAAAACAAAAAGAAAAAAAGGAAAAATCTTCAAAAAGTGCTAAAAACAGTGATTGGCAAGCATCTTATAAAAAACTGGATAGGATAGCAGAAACAGTTCCCAGTGCTTTTGTAAACCCCTTTGGTTATTATGTTGCTGGCATGGTACAGGAATTTGAAAGTAAGGATGACCGTTCACTACGTGATAATGCCCGTATTGCCTACCAGAAAGCGCTGGACTTAAACCCGCAAAGTAAGGTGTTAAAACGCGCGGTAAAAGATATGAAGAAAAAATATGATTCCAGCAAACGCCTGGTACATATTGTAGTTGCTGATGGTTTTGTTCCCGAGAAAAAAGTACTGGTTTATAACATACCTACCCACCGTGGTGTAGTCCCTATTAAGTTATCTATTTATGAACCGGTTCATTCTGAAGTAGGTCGAATTGAAGTACAAACCACATCAGGAAAACGTTTGGCTCTTTTATCCTCTGTTGCGGATGTAGAGGCTATTTGTTTACGCCACCAGAAAGATCAGGAAGGTTTTAGAACATTAAGAGTGAGCCTGGCTATTGCTCGTTCTGTAGGTGTAAATGAGGCAACCAGTCAGTTAGGGTTCCTGGGCAGTATATTAGGCAGTGCAGTGAATAATATGGCTGCTCCGGATATGCGCTCATGGATGAGTTTGCCAGCAACTTTACAGGCTGCTCGAATTAAAATTAGTAATTCAATTAGCAAAGTTAAAATTGTTTCTTTTGATAGAAAAGGTCGAAAACTAACAAGTAAAACAGTAAAAATAAATAAACAATCCGATAATTTTATTTATGCACGTAGTATCGATAAACAGCTCTACGTTAATGGATCGAAGAAGCTGTGGTTATAGATTGATTATTATAGATTGATTATTATAGATTGATTATTAAAGCATATATTGTGGAAACATAGCTTAATACTTGTTAAAAAATTATTATAATAAAAATTAGGGGCAATGGATGAAAGATCATCAGTCCCAATATCTAGGGGATTATATTTTGAGAACTTGGCTTTTAGTTTTATCGCTGGTGATTTTTGTTGTTTTGTTATCTTCTTGTCAATCTGTAGGGCCATTGATTGGTAATCAGATGGTTGCTTCATCTGTTAGTAATCAGGCTCATAGACGTGCAGATAATATTGAAACTACAACAACTCGTGAAGAGGGCCTAGCAAAGAAAAACAGTAATGTGCGTAGTGGCCCGAGTACTAAAAATAAAAAAGTAGGACGTTTGCCAAAAGGCACTCGTATGACGGTATTAGATACCCAGGGAAAATGGTTAAATATTGAAGCAGATACCGATAATGGTTTTATTGAGGGTTGGGTTTATGCTCCTTTGGTTGAAGTCAGCACCATTACTATAGTAAATAAAAGCCAGCCCACGCAAACTTCTAATAAACAGATTGCAGGTGGTAAATTAAGTAATGTTTATTATGCAGGTTATTCTAAGGATTTTTTACCTGTTAAACAGATGATGAAAACAGGTAATTTAAAAGGTGTTGAAGCATTTTTTAGTCAGCGTGAGGAAAAGATCCGTAAAGAGTCCAAAACAAAATATGATCTGATAAATAATATTGGCTTACTGCGCTGGATGGAAAGAGGTACTCTGGGTTTAGATACTCGCAAGCTAGGTAATGCGGTAGAAGGTTTTGAGAATGCAGAGATTATACTGAATGTAAGAAAGGAAAGTTCGCAGGCAAGTGACATTTTATCCTCTTTCACCACTTTTACGGCTGAAACTTTAACGGGTAATGAAGAATTTATGGAATACCCGGGTGAGGGCTATGAAAAGGTCTTAATGCTTAATTATAAGTCTATTGCCTATTTATTAGATGGAAAGCGAAAGGCTTATAATACTACGCGTAGAGCAATTGATTGGCAGAATATTGAGAAGCAAAAATTTGATGCTGAGTTAAGAGATGTTAATCAAGAAAAATCAAAACAAAGCTCTGCTTCAAATGCAAATGATGGCTGGAAAAAAAATTATCAACAATATGACAAAATAGCTAATAAAGTAGCCAGCGCATATGTAAATCCTTTTGGTTATTATGTAGCAGGAATGGTGCAAGAGTTCGAGAGTAAGGACGATCGTTCTTTAAGAGATAATGCCCGGATTTCGTACCAGAAGGCATTAGAGTTAAATCCGGCTAGCAAAGTATTAAAACAAGCTGCCAGGGATATGAAAAATAAATACAATAAGAACAAACGCCTGGTTCATATTGTTGTGGCCGATGGTTTTGTGCCTGAAAAGAAAATGTTAGTTTATAATATTCCTTCCAATAATGGCGTTATACCTATTAAATTAACGCTTTATGAGCCAATACCTTCACCTGTTACACGTATTGAAGTACAAACGGCGTCGGGTAAACGTTTAGCTAAATTATCCGTAGTGGCAGATGTAGAGGCGATTACTATGCGTCATCAAAAGGATAGTGAAGGTTTTCGCTCCTTACGCGTGGCATTATCGATTGCCCGCTCTATTGGTGTTAATGAAGCAACTAAACGATTAGGTTTATTTGGAGCATTAATTGGTAGTGCGGTAAATAGTCTGGCTGCACCTGATATGCGTTCCTGGATGAGTTTACCCGCAACATTACAGGCAGCAAGGATTAAAATCAGTAGTAATATCAGCAAAGTTAAAATTGTTAGTTATGATAAAAAAGGGCGTCGACTGGCTAGTAAAACAGTTAAGATTAATAAACAATCAGACAATTTTATCTATGCTCGTAGTATTGAAAACCAGCTTTATGTTAATGGTTCTAAAGAATTGTGGTTATAGGTGGGGGAGGGTTTAAGTGCAGTAGTATTGGTAGTATTGGTATTTTTGTTAGATAATTCGTAATTTACAAAGTTTGGAGTAAGGAATGAAAAATAAAATTATTTTAGGTTTTGCTTTATCTTCGGTTATGCTCATGGGAGGCTGTCAGACTCCTCCTACGGTAGCTCAGAATCCTGGCTATATTGCTAAGGATACTCTGGATAATAGCGATCCTCGGGCGCGTTTGGTTTTGGGCTCTAATAAGCTGGTAGGTAATGTACGTATGGCTAATTTACGTTTTCGTAAAGTGGGTTTATTTACTCAGGCTCAGGTAGGGATCCAAAACTTATCTAATGATCGTTACAATGTGGAATACCGTGTTGAATGGGAAGATAAAAATGGTTTTATGGTGGATCAGTCGGGGGTTTGGCGTCGGTTAACTTTATCTCCTACGCAAATAGATACTTTTACCGCAACAGGCAAGGTGCCTGAGGCAGCACATATAGTGGTTAATCTGAGAATGCCAGATGATCCATTTATTATTAATAAGGATGAGAAAAAATAATGAAAACAAACTTTAGAAATATATTTATTGCTGTATCAATTGTAGCTACTTTAATTTTATCAGGTTGTCAGTCTTTACCTCAGGGGCAACAATCCAGTGTAGCAATGGTAGATGCTAAAAGTAGAGGGCATTTACAGGCGCAATTAACCATGGCAGATTATGTTGCTCTGGCTGAAACAGTTACCAATAAAATGTTGGTATCAAAATTAGTGCAAAAATGGGGCAAGCGTAAACCTCGCGTAATTGCAGCAGTTCCAGTAAATAATACTGATAATGAAAACATTAGAATGCGTGATTTACACGATCGTATTCAGGAAGTCTTATTTGGTGCGGGAGTAATGCGGGTGGTAGATAAATCAGCAACTGAATTTGATTATGTAATTAAAAGTGCTTTGACCTCTACTCGTCAGTATGGAAAGGGTGGAAAAGAACTGGTTCATTATACTCTTCAATTAAAAATGTTTACTTTAATGGGGGAGTTAAAAGGCCAGTGGTCTGATGATATAGCCATGGCTAAATCTGAAAAAAGTATGTTCTAATTACCTTGCTGCTTCCATGTAAAAATTTTTTACTATGGAAGCACACTTTTATTGCTTAAAGATTACCTAAGCGCTCTCCTTGATAACTGCCGTCTAAAACATGTTGACACCAGATTGGGTTGTCTAAATACCATTGCAGGGTCTTTTTAATACCTGTTTCAAATGTTTCTTGAGGCTCCCAGCCTAAATCGTCTTTAATTTTTGTTGCATCAATAGCATAGCGTAAATCATGTCCTGGTCTATCCTGTACGTGTTTAATCAGCTCGCTAAATGGAGCATAATTATTTTCAGGCAATAACTGGGCTAGAACATCACAGATGGTATGCACTACTTGCAGGTTAGTTTTTTCATTATTACCACCAATATTATAGGTCTCCCCAGGCTTTCCTTTTTCTAATACGGTTAATAAAGCACGTACATGGTCATCCACATATAACCAGTCTCTGATTTGGTTGCCCTGACCATATATTGGCAAGTCTTTACCCTGCTGGGCATTTAATAAAACCAGAGGAATAAGTTTTTCTGGGAATTGATAAGGCCCATAGTTGTTAGAACAATTGGTAATTAATACAGGTAAACCATAGGTTTTTTGCCATGCTCTTACCATATGATCAGAACTGGCTTTACTGGCAGAATAGGGGGAACTGGGATCATAGGGTGTCTGTTCATGGAATAATCCAGTTTCACCTAAACTACCATATACTTCATCAGTAGAAATATGATGAAAGCGAAATTTTTCTTTTAAACTGTTATCCAGTTTACTCCAGTAGTTTTTAGCTACATCTAATAATACTGCGCTTCCCATAACATTAGTTTGTACAAACTCAAGCGGTCCATCAATAGAGCGGTCCACATGTGATTCAGCTGCTAAATGCATAATTGCATCAGGTTGAAATTGCTCAAATAATTGCTGTATTCTCTCTCTATTGCAAATATCCAGCTGTTCAAATTGGTAATTAGGATTATTATCAAGCTTGGGCAAGGATTCCAGATTTCCGGCATAGGTTAACTTATCAATATTTAGCACTTGATAATTTGTATTTTCCATTAAATAACGAATTAAAGCTGAGCCAATAAAGCCTGCACCACCAGTGACTATTAATTTCATAAGTTTCCATTGATTAGCATGTTAAAAGTGCTGATATTCTAACATAAGCAACTAACAAATTAATAAACAAGTTTTATCCTAAAAACCGTAGAATTTGTTTGCTCAAAAGAAGTTTTTGACTATGTTAAGAAGATTAATGTAGATTATGTGCAGGGATATTATATAGCTGAGCCTAAGGCCTAAACTTGCTGCCTTTAGTTTCAAGTTATTTGTGTTGAAATATTGGGCTTATTAGCCCTTTAATTGTGCCTCTAATTCGAAGATTCGTTTGGCTTGCTCGTCTGTATTTTGTTCCATACCATCAATTAAAGTAATCATTTCTTTACTTTCCTGAGCAAAACGGGCAATCAGGGCATCTTTTTTCTTAATCTCTTCGGTTAGTTCACTATTGCTTGGAGGAATTGCAGATGCTTTAATATTAGCTCGCTCTAATTGCTCTTTTAAACCAGTAATTTCTTCATCAGAAGTGGCTATATCTGCTTCCATCATGGTGATGCATAATTCAGCATCTTTTAATTGTCTGCTAACTGAACTTATATCACCTGAAAGAGAATTTACATCTGTATCTGTTGAGCTGGATAATTTATTTGAAATGTTGTTTTGTAATTGCCATATTTCTTCAAATTGGGAGGAAATCTGCCCCTTCAGGCGATTAATTTCATTCTTTCTATCCTTAATAAATTGATCGCTACCTGGATTGGCTTTTTTAGTAGCGGCTAATTGTTGTTTTTGGGCAATATTATCTATGGATTTACTTTGCTGAGGAGTTTCTGATGTAGACTGTTGCTGATCCTGTAGTTTTATTTTTTCTACAACTTGCTGCTCAATAATGGTTTCATACTGAGTTTCAGGAAAAATTCGGAAATTTTCAATTAATACACTGATTTGTGCGGTAATTTTTTCCCAGGTCTTTGCTGCTGTATTACTATTTTCTAATGAGGTAAGTGTTGCTTTTAAAGCTTGATAGCCAAAAACATGGAGAAAGTGATCTTTAGAATTGTCTTCATTTATAGTGCTTTCAGATGTGCCAATTTCATGGCCAAATTTTTCTTCATAAATACTTTTAATATGCTTGGTCGTATCACTAATTAATTCATAAGAGGAATTATCACCGCTATCTAATTCTTTGATTTTTTTAGTCAGGTGTTTTATTTTCTCTTTTAAATGAGCAACATAATTGACTAAATTGGACTTGTCGCGTTTTAATAAAAATATAAAACCAAGCAAAAGAAGCAATGCCAATGCGGCTGCTTCTGCAATAATTGAAAGATAAACGCTTGGAATTTCCATAAATTTTTATGTATTTACTTATTATTTATAATACTATCGGCAGTATAAAAAAAAACTACATTTTAAGCTTGGAAAACTCAGTGGTACTGTAATAATTATTAAATCTTTAGAACTCAATTCCTTTACGTGCTTTTATTCCCTCGTTAAACGCATGTTTTGTTAATTGGCACTCAGTAACGGTATCTGCAACTTCGATAAGATTTTTACTTGCTCCCCTACCCGTAATAATAACCGATTGGCTAGATGGCCTTTGTACCAGAGTTTCAATAAATTCAGCCTCATCTAAATATTTATATTTAAACATATAGGTTATTTCATCAAAAATTACCAGATCATAATCTGTAGTTTTTAAAAATTCTTTGGCTTGTTGCCAAATAGTGATAGCAGCTTCTTTATCTGCTTCAAAATTTTGAGTTTCCCAGGTAAACCCCGTTTTCATTAATAAAAAATCAACTCTGTCATGTTGGTTAAAGAACAGGTTTTCACCACAGTCTTGCTGGCCTTTTATAAACTGTACGACTGCACATTTGTGTCCATGTCCAAGACTTCGGGCTAACATTCCAAAAGCAGAAGAGCTTTTACCTTTACCATTGCCTGTAAGAATAAGAATGATGCCTTGCTCTTGAGTTGCTTTTGCCATTTTTGCATCAACTACTTTTTTATGGCGTTGCATACGTTTATTGTGCCGTTCCGTACGTTGTTTATCATCATCACTGCTATTCAATTTATTTTCTCCTGAGTTTTTTACTTAATACCAGTATAATATGTGAACATAAAAAAATCATGTAACTTCTTGGCATTTTTATCTATTAGTTTTGTGATAATGCTAAATATATTAAGTGGTTCCTAGAACTGGAAGGATGTAATGACTATAGAAAAAAATTTAGCCCTGGTAGTCTTTTCAGGTGGTCAGGATTCAACTACTTGTTTGTACTGGGCATTTGATAAATTTTCTAAAGAAAATGTAAGAGCTGTTAGCTTTGATTATGGCCAACGTCATAAGGTTGAATTAATAGCAGCAAAGAAAATTTGTCAACTGACCTCAATTGAGCATACTATTTTACCCATTAATACCTTTAATGCTTTGGGAGGTAATTCTCTTACAGGTCAGCAGAGTGTTGATAATGCATTGAATTCTGAAACATCACTTCCAAATACCTTTGTACCGGGTAGAAATTTGATATTTTTAAGTTTTGCTGCAAGTCTGGCCTATCAGCTTGGGATTAAACATTTGGTTACAGGTGTTGCCCAGACAGATTATAGTGGTTATCCTGATTGCAGAGAAAGCACTATTCAATCCCTGCAAAATACTATTAATTTAGGTATGGAATCAGATTTGATAATACATACCCCGTTAATGTTTTTATCTAAAAAACAAACTGTACTTCTTGCAGAAAAATTAGGAGCCATGCCAGCTTTAGCCCATAGCCATACTTGTTATAATGGCGTCCAGCCTGGTTGTGGTAAATGTGCTGCCTGTATACTCAGAGCAAAGGGTTTTGCTCAGGCAGGAATTAATGATCCTCTTTTTATCTGAGTGATTTATCTATTTTGAATTAATTGATTTTAAAGTGAATTAAAATGACACAATTGTATTATTTAGCCAGTGCTCAGTTTGAAGCAGCCTGTCAAATGAATAACCTGGACAAGCAACATCGAGCTGCAAAATTACATGGTCATAGTTACCAGGTTTCAATGCGAGTTGCAGAGCAAAATAATAATCTATCCAGCCTGGCAAAGCAGATAAAATCACTTATTCAGCCGTTAGATTATAGTTTTTTAAACGACCATATCACTATTCCCAGTGATGAAAATATTGCCCGCTGGATCCTATCTAATAGTAATTTTAATAATACTGATCAGGTTGCAGTACAAAGCACACTGAATAGTGGAGTGGATCTTGATCGCCAGGGTGATGCTCATATCTGGCGTCGTTATCGTTTTGAAGCCGCGCATCAGCTACCTAATGTACCTGAAGGGCACCAATGTGGGCGTATGCATGGACATGGTTTTGAAGTTATTTTACATGTAAATCAAGAGCTACATAATCAAGCAATGGGAATTGATTTTGATGAGCTGGATCGATTCTGGCAACCGCTTCATCAACTATTAAATAACCGCTGCTTAAATAATATCAGGGGGCTGGAAAATCCAACCTCCGAAGTGTTAGCTAACTGGATTTGGCAAAAACTCAAACCTCAGCTGGATTCATTATCCTGGGTCACAGTGTATGAAACGCATACTTCAGGTTGTAATTATAATGGTAGCCAATACAGGATCTGGAAAGAACAATTTTTTGAAAGTGCAATTTTACATCCAGAACCGTTAACTGATAGCAGTTTAACTGGACATAGTTATAAAATTCGATTGCACTTAATGGCTGAACTGGATAAGGTAATGGGCTGGACAGTTGATTATGGGGATGTAAAAAGCTTATTTAATCCTGTATATAAGCAATTGGATCATCATCGACTAGATCACTTGGAGCAATTGCCTCAAGCCGATATTAAAAGTTTGTTGTATTGGATTAAAGACCGTATTGCTACCCAGCTTTCCGCTCTGGACAGAATTGATTTGTTTGAGCAGCCAGGTTATGGTGCTCAATTATGCTGGGGTAAAGAAGGGCCTGCGTTGCCAGATTAGTATTAAGGTTTTAAGATTATAAAAAGACTATCCTGTGATGCAATGTCTAGCCCTTGTTCTGGGCAATTACACAGCGGTTTCGACCCTGTTTTTTAGCCTGATATAAGGCTTTATCCGCACGACCAAAAACATCTTCTGGTATATCGCCATCAGAAAATAAACTAATACCGCAGGATATAGTCAGAGGAATAAGCTGGTCTTTGTATTTAAATTCCAGTTCAGCAATAGTTGAACGCATTTTTTCT
This sequence comes from Pseudomonadota bacterium, assembly GCA_045047105.1. GTDB lineage: Bacteria > Pseudomonadota > Gammaproteobacteria > GRL18 > GRL18 > JADGAU01. Next base: position 53,413 of record JASFYQ010000060.1, read on the forward strand.
GCTACTTTAAAACCACCTCCCAGAGAAGTATTGGGTAATAAACTAACAAATTCTTCTCCACCAAAACGGGCAATAAAGTCTGGTTTTCTTAATTGTTCACGGAGCAATTCCGCCACTTTTTTTAATACTTGATCACCTGCCTGGTGACCATAATTATCATTAACCTTTTTAAAAAAATCAATATCCCATACCATCAATATCAGGTTTTCATGGTAGCGTTGCCAATGGGCATAAAATTCCTCCAGATGTTGATCATAGGATAAACGATTGGGTAAATTTGTGAGGCTGTCAGTATAGGCTTTCTCTTGAGAATTCAGGATTTTATTTCGAAGCTCGCCAGATTCATTTTCCAGAGTATTAATTTTATCTTTTAAGAGCTGGTTTTGTTGCTGAATTCGTTTTACTCTGGTATTTTCGTTCTGTCTATGTGTTTCAACATGACTTAAAATTATATCAAGGCGGCCCTGTACATCTGTTTCTAATTGTTTTAGATCGGTTGCAGTACTTACGCTCTTGCCAATTCCTTCTACATGTTCTTTAACCGCATTGCCTAAAGCCACTCCTTTTTCCCAGGAATCCTTGTGTTCTTTTAAGTCAATGACTAAAAACAGATCCATTTCTTCCAGACGGCTTGTCATTTTCAATAAAAATTTTTGAAACTTTATACTATCTTCATTCGTTTCTCTTTGCATTTGAGCTATAAGCTGGGCAATAGATTCAAGTGCTTCTGGTAGTTCTGATTGACTGAGCCCATGTGAGAAGTTTTCTTTTAACTTATCAGCACGTTTTTGCAGGCTATCTACCATTGGTATAGATTCAAGCAAGCGGATTAAAATTTCGTGGGCCTGAGTGGTATTTTCATTGGGGTTTTTATTTTCAACCAGAAGAGTTTCGTTATTACGAATCATCTGAGCCAGATCACCTAGTAGCACATGTACTTCTTTGGTGGGCTTTATAGAAAAAAGTTTTTCTTTTAATTGTTTTTTCTGTTGCTCAGGGTAATCCAATGAATCAACAAATGAATCAAGAATATTATGTAATGACTCGGAAACACTTTTTTCAATTTGTTGACGATTATCAAAACTTAATTCTGAATGTTTAGTTTGATCTTTTTCTGGAGCTATTAAAGGCTCAACATATTCTCCAGTTTTTTGTTGATGACTCGTTTCTTCAACATCTGTAGGAGTGTCTATTTTATCTGTTTCTAGCTCTTTTTCTTTGGATGAGTTAAATAAGCGTTCAAAAAGTCCTGTTTTATTAGTTTTTTCATCGCTATTAGAGAGCCCGTTTTTATAGGATATATCTACGCACAGGCCAAAAAACTGGCTAAATTCATTAGCCAGTTTTTCATCGTCGGGAGGATTTTTTGCATTTAATAGTTTTTTTATGGATTTAGATTTTTTAAGCATATCTTTTGATAAAGATAGCCGTTCAAGTAGGGTACTAAGGAATCCTGCCTGACCTTTGGGAAGATTGCTTCTTTGTTTATCCATGCGGGCTAATTCAGTAGAAACTCCATTCATTATGGAGGTTAATTTGCTTTGGCTTTCTCCTTTACGTATTGCCTTACGCAGAATAAGTAATTGGTCGTCGAGTAACTTAGAATTTCCTTCTGCAGCCAGTGCTAATCGAGAGGAAGTCTGGCGTAAAAACTCCTCTAGGCTAGCCCAGTCTTTTTGTTTTTTATCAAACTGTTCAAGTTTGTTCAGGTATTTTTCTTTCCAGTTATCACTCATCTTTATTTTTTATCTGTTTTATGATGTGGTCTACAACTTTAAAAACATTTTTATGTCCATGAGCCAAAGTACTATCGGTACGGTATTTACCCTGTACTATAATCATAGGTACAGATTTGATATTATAGTTTTTTGTCATGGCTTTGGATTTTCTTATTTTATTAGCAACAGCAAAGGATTTTAAGGTATTGTCAAAGCTTTCACTTGAAATACCATTTGAAGTAAATATGGTTTTAATATCATCCAGGCTACTGATTTTTTTACCCGTACCATGAATAGCTTCAAAAATTAATGGGTGTACTTTATCCGCCACATTTAAGATTTCAGCCGTGTAATAAATTTTTGCAAAGGCTTCCCACTGTTTATTAAAGATAGCAGGAACCTGGATAAAATCAATATTTCCAGGTTTATTTTTTAACCAGGCTAAAACATTGGGTTCAAGGTTATAACAGTGTGGGCAGGCATAAGAAAAAAATTCAATAACCTGTACTTTATCTTTATTATTAACGGGTTGAATTTGATCTAAAACTTCATACTCAATGCCTTCTGCTATATCAAAGTCATTTTCTGCATGAGTGGGTAAAATAGTAGCAAAAAATAGCATTGCTATTAAAAAGGGGCTTATAAAAATGTGCATTAGTTTTCCTCAGCGAAAGAGTTGTGGTTAAGAGTAATTTTTGTCCCATAGTATAAAAACAAAACAAAAAAAAAGGCAACTATTTTAGCTGCCTTAATTATTAAATATTTGTAATGATTAAGCTTGCGTTTATGGTTGTAAGCCCTGAACATACTGTGCAACCGCCTTAATTTCATAGTCATTAAGGTGTTTAACTGCATTTCTCATTATACTGCTGGGGTCATTATGTCTTCCAACAGGCTTCTTTTCCTGATCAGGATTTTGTGCTGCATTTCTGAAATCTTTTAGCTGTTTTTCTACATAGGTAGACTTTTGGCTACTTAACTGAGGGTAGTTAGCACCCGGGTTGCCTGAACCTGTTGGTCCATGACAGCCCATACAGGATGGAACTTTAGTTTCTGCAACTCCACCTTTATATATAAGTTTTCCTGCTTTTACCTGTTTTGGATCTGACTGACCAGGCTTAATTTTTTGGCTGGTATAAAATGCAGCAACATCTAACATTGCTTGATCGTCAAGTGCCATAACCATGGCATTCATGGTTGCATCTGTACGTTTACCAGCTTTAAACTCCTGTAATTGCTTAACCATGTAAGCTTCGCCTTGAGCGGCCAGGTTTGGAAAGTTTGGAGCAATACTATTACCATCAGTACCATGACATGCAAGACAGGTTGCAGCTTTTGCTTTTCCTGCTTGTGCATCTCCTGCCGCCATAAGTGAACTAGAACTTATAATCGCAACTGCTGACAGTGCCGTAATAATAATTTTTTTCATAAAAATACTCACTTCCTATTTAACTTTACTTATCATAAACGTAATAACTTGTCTTATCTGTGCATCAGTGTACTGTGTTCCACCTCTAGGAGGCATTGCAGTTTTTCCTGTAATAACTGATTGGGTTAGAGTTTCTATTCCCCTAGCTATTCTTGGATTCCAGGCAGATTTGTCTCCAAATTTTGGGGCTTTTACTAAGCCTGAATCATGACATGTGTAACATGCTTGCTTATATAAAGAAGAGCCTTTTGCTAATATTGAGCCATCCGCTAACAAAAAACCAGGAACAAAATTCCCACAGACTACTAATAATACAAGTGATTTTACGACTGCTTTGATCTGCATTTATCAGTCCTTTGACGATGCTGGGCGTTATTTTACACAATTTGATAAACTATTGCTAATTATTTGTTTATAATAACGTACTAACATAGTGATATACAGATAATACAAACATGAATAATTACCGTAGTTCCCAATTTTTCTTAAGTGTTAATAACTTAGCTCAATTACCCGATGACAATATCTGCGAAGTTGCATTTGCTGGTCGCTCTAATGCTGGAAAGTCCAGTGCGATAAATGTGATTTGTGATATAAAAAATTTATGCCGAACTTCCAAAACACCCGGTCGTACGCAGATGATCAATTATTTTCAAATTGATGAGCGCGATTCAAGGAATTATTTGGTGGATCTGCCCGGTTATGGTTATGCTAAAGTTCCTTTAGAGGTAAAACATCATTGGCAAAGTTTATTACAAGAATATTTAAGTACACGTGAATCCTTACAGGGTGTTGTTATTATTATGGATGTACGCAGACCCATGACCGAATATGATCAAATTATGATGGACTGGTGCAAGGCGGCTAAAATGCCGACACATGTTTTACTCACAAAAAAAGATAAACTTAACGCCGGTGCTGCAAAAAATATTCTGCTTAAATTTAAACAAATGCTTAAAAAGGACTATCCCAATTGCAGTGCGCAATTATTTTCTGCATTAAAAAAGCAGGGCGCTGATGAGGTTAGAGATGTATTGGATGGATGGATTTTTGCTTAACTG
>JASFYQ010000061.1:0-32786 GCA_045047105.1 Pseudomonadota bacterium
GATTAGCATTTAAGAGTATTTCTACCTGAAAACCAAACTCTTTTAGTTTGTTAGACATATCACTGGCATCATTTACCGGGTTTTTTAGGGGGGCAGCTTTATAAGCGGCATTACCAATTACCAGAGCAATACGTTTTTGCTGTGCAATAGCGGGCTGAAGACTGCTGATTAAAATTACCAGGCAGATAAAACTATTTAGTTTATAAAAAAAATGACTCATTCTTGTTCCATTCTTTAATTGCTTCATTCTATTTTTTTAAATTACTATGATTTAGTCAAAACCGCTTAGCAAAAGCCAGTCTGGCAGTAATAAGTATGACTGAATGCATCTGAATTATTGTATTTAATACTAGAGTAAAACTAGCGTATATTGTATTATCCTAAAAAAATTTGTTAAAGCTCAAACCATCAACTTTATAATATTAATCCATATTTTTATGCAAAAACAAAATAGTTTAATACTTTTTAGCTGTATATTATTAAGCCTGTGTTTGTTTTTATATCTAAAACTATTTTTGCACATACGCTCCGATATGAGCTTTTTTATTGCTGATAATATAAATAAAGAAGAGCAAATTATCCAGCAATATTTAACTAAGGGTGATGCTAATCGATTATTATTTATCCAACTTGGAGAGCAACAGGCACCCAAGCAAAAACAGCCAATATCCCCAGAAAAAATAAAAAAATTGGCTCATTTAAGTAATCAGCTCAAAGAAGTATTACAAAAAAGCAATTTTTTTATTGCAGTAGAAAATGGCAAAAAAAGTCTGCAACAAAGCTTAAATAATAAATTATATACGTCACGCTATTTAATCAGCCCTGAGCTTAGTAGCGACTTATTTAGTATAGCTTCATTAGACGCTCAATTTAAGCTCTTACAACAACGAATGCAGATGATATTATCTCCTGTAGAGCAAAAAATCATTGCTCAATCCCCCTTAAATATATGGTTTAAATATTTACAATCTATTAATAAGACTCAATTAAATAGAAGCTCTGGAGTATGGTTTAATAATAAACAACAGGCCATTTTATTATTAAAAACCAGGGCAGCAGGATTTGATATTCCACAGCAGCAAGCGAATATTGACTTTATACTTGAGCAGATAAATAAAATTATACCCGCAAATATACCATCTAATCTGAGTGGGGCTGCAATTATTGCCCTTAAAAATAGCCAGGCAATCCGCTATCAGATTACTATAATTTCCACCATTGCCTCTTTAGTTCTGGCCGCTTTTTTATTCTCACTTTTTCGCTCAATAAAAATAGTACTGCTTATTTCTATGCCTTTATTTTTTGCCGTATTAGTGGGAATGAGTACAGTGAATCTATTTTATGGTTATATCCATGGCATTACACTCGCTTTTGGCATTACCATTATTGGCATTGCGGTTGATTATCCACTGCATTATTTTAGCCATTTATTGGGGAATAGCGCGTTAAACAACCACAATAATATTTCCCTCAGAGCACAAAATAAACAGAGTATTATGCAAATATGGCCAAAACTAAAATTAGGTTTATTAACTACTCTTATTGGTTTTTCTGCAATTACTTTTTCATCTTTTTCCGGGCTTAATCAACTGGGAATTTTTGCTATTAGCGGCTTAATTAGCGCAGTTTTAATTACCCGTTATGTTTTGCCACTTTTTGTTTATAAATCGTTAAATTATAAGCGGCTTAAAAATAATAAAAATCAACAATTGCAACTGATGCAAAAATGGATAAAACCTTTTAACTATCAGTTTAGTTGTACTATTCGTTATCTGATTTTATTTTTTATGCTGCTGGCTATTCTTTATATCAGCACGCATAAAAACCTGTGGGAAAATGATATTGCCAGTTTAAGTCCTGTCAGTAAAGAATTAAAACAACAAGATTTTGCACTGAGAAAATCCTTAAATCTGCCTGAACTACGCTATTTATTACTTATATCTGAGAATACGCAGCAACAGATTCTGGAAAAGTCAGAACAATTAAAACCCTATTTAGAGCAGATGATTAATAACGAAACAATCAGCTATTATGACTCCGCTTCACGTTATATACCCAGTATTAAATTACAGTTGCAACGGCAAAAGTATTTGCCCAGTAAGAAATTATTGTATAAAAATTTAAGCCATGCCCTGCAAGACAGTCCCTTTAGTATTACAGCATTTAGCCCCTTTATACGGGCCATTAATAACAATAAAACACAACAGCCTTTAACACCTGAAAATCTTGGAGACTCTTTATTATCAACAAAAATACAAGGCTTACTTTTTGCAACAAATAAAAAGCCCGCACAAGAACTAAATAACAGCTGGACAGGGCTTATATTACTGAGTGGCGTTAATGCAGAAAAACTCACTCTGGCAGTACAACGTTTGCACACTAAAAATCCCCATTTTAAAGAGCTAAAACTCATCGATCTAAAACAAAAAACCAATACTATAATAAAAAGTCATCGTATTGAAGCCAGTAAATGGTTTTTTATTGGCAGCTTTTTTATTGTTTTGTTTTTATTATTTTATACCAAAAAGATAGCTGCTTTGCCAGCATTATTTTTGCCTTTTTCTGGTGCTATTATTTTTACGATCACTATTATTTTATTACTGGGATATAGCCTCTCTATTTTTCATTTAGTTACCCTACTTTTAGTCGTGGGCCTGGGGATAGATTATAGTGTTTTTATATACTCATTTAATAACCTGGCAATAGAAGAGAATATCCAGTCTAAGCAACAACAACTAAACAAAACAACAATAAATACATTTTCAGTATTGGTTTGTAGCATCTCAAGCTTTATAATGTTTTTTTCTTTATCATTATCTTCAGTTCCAGTACTCGAAGCCATTGGTTTAACCACTGCTTCAGGCCTAAGCCTGGCATTTTTTTTAACTCTTGTTTTTAGTAGAGCGTGTAAGCAATCATGCAAGCATTAATTTTATCCAGTTTTACCGTAAGTAGTGCTGCAGGTTGCGGAAATAAAGCCAATATAAATTCTCTACTGGAAAAAAAAACAGGTTTAATTAAAAATAATTTTCTCGATGCCAATCTGGATACCTGGATTGGGCGAGTAGCCGATGTAGAGCAACAAAAATTACCCCAACAATTAAAAAAATATCAATGCAGGAATAATCAACTGGCTTACCTTGCCCTGCAATATGATCATTTTTCAGCGGCTATTGAGCGGGCAAAAAAAACTTATGGAAAAGATAAAATCGGTATTTTTTTAGGTACCTCAACCTCTGGAATTTTAACCACTGAACTTGCCTACCAAAAGCAGAACTTTTCTAAACTACATTTTCGCCAGCAACATAATAGTTTTTCTATCGCTGATTTTGTACAACACTATTTCCAACTTGCAGGCCCGGCACAAGTAGTTTCAACAGCCTGTTCATCCAGCGCTAAAGTGTTTGCAACAGCAAGTAGATATATTGAAATGGGCCTATGTGATGCAGCAATTGTCGGTGGAGTAGATAGCCTTTGTTTAACCACCTTATTTGGATTTAATTCTTTAGAATTAGTTGCCAGGGAAATTTGTCAGCCTGCGGATCAAAATCGTAAAGGCTTATCTATAGGAGAAGCCGCAGCTTTTGTCTTACTAGAAAAAGCACAGCAACAAAGCAATAGCAATGAAGATTCTGCTATTTATTTACTGGGTTATGGTGAAAGCTCGGATGCTTATCATATGTCTTCTCCTCACCCTGAGGGCATTGGAGCAATTAAAGCCATGCAGTCGGCTTTATCACAGGCCAGACTACAAGCTCAACAGGTGGATTATATTAATTTACATGGCACAGCAACCCCGGTAAATGACAAGGTTGAAGACATAGCCATTGATCATCTTTTCCCCTATACCACAAGGTGTAGCTCAACCAAGGGCTGGACAGGACATACTCTGGGTGCTGCTGGAGCGGTAGAAGCCGTATATAGTGCCTTATGTATCCAAAATAATATTCTACCCATCAGCTTGAATACTAGCCAATTGGATAAGGAGTTTAAGAGTAATATTGTATTAGATAAGCGTATTTTTGATAAGCAGGAAGAATTACATATAGTTGCCAGTAATTCATTTGGTTTTGGAGGTAATAATTGCTGTTTAATATTTGGTGATCAAAAATGATAACGCTTTACCTTAAAGGCATTTCACTTATTGCTCCCGGCATGGCCAACTGGCAAATAGCGAAAAAAATATTTACCGATAAGCAAGTATATAACCCAGCTAAAGTAGATAAAAAACTAAGCACGCTACTGCCTGCAAATGAAAATCGGCGCTGTTCCAGAACCACCAAATTAGCCCTGAGTTGCATTCAGCAATTATTCGATGCTTATCCTATAAGTAGCAGGCAGTATTATCAGCAACTGGCTTATATTTTTACTTCATGTAATGGTGATTTGACTATTTTCCACCAAATAGCCACGGCTCTTGCTCAGGCCGGGCGCCCGGTATCACCAATAAAATTTCATAATAGCGTGCATAATGCACCTGCTGGATACAGTGCCATTGTGTTAGAGTCACAATCTGCCAGTACCAGCATTACTGCCTATGAAGACAGTTTTGCCGCAGGATTACTTGAAGCTGCCGTACAAGCATCAATTAAGCAACAGGATTGTTTATTATGTGGATACGATGAAGTTCCACCTGAGCCTTTATTATCCTTATTTCCAGTAAAAGATGATTTTGCCTATACATTATTGTTATCCACCCAGCCTGCTGAAAACAAACAACAGCAACTATGCCGCCTGGATATTTCAATAACTAAGGAGCAACCAATTAGCCAAATGGAAAATCAACTATTTGAGGATTTACGACTATGCAATCCTCAAGCAAAAATTTTGCCTTTATTATCTGCTCTGGCAACTAAACGGGAACAAACTCTTTTTTTTCAAAGTAATCAGCAACAACTTTTGATTAAAATAAGTGATTTTTTATGATCTCCAATTTAAATCAGCAAGATTTATGTCAGCTATTACCCCATAGCGGGAAAATGTGTCTGATTGATAAAGTTATTTTCTGGGATAAGGATACATTAGTCGCACAAACAATGTCACATATTAAAGCAGATAATCCCCTGCGCCAGGGAGATAAGATCAGCACTATTATCGGCATTGAATATGCCGCACAAACTATGGCGATTCACTCTGCCCTGCTGCAAAAACAGCTACAGAAAAATGATAATATTCAACAACAAATCAACCGTGGTGGTTACCTGGCAACAACGCGAAATATTCAGGTTCTGGCAGAGCATATTTACCACTCAAAAGCCTCTTCTTCACAGCCATTAGAGATTTCTGTTATGCTATTAATGAAGGATACGCAGGGTTATACCTATAATTTTGAGATCAGCTCTGATAATGCTAAGCTACTTTGCGGAAGGCTGACTATATTTTTAATCTGAGAGATTTATGCTTCTTACACTTCACCAAAAGTAGGCTCTCTTAGGAGAAATGCATCATAATGAATACGTTACAAACACCCTGCTAAAGTAGCATAAATATATACCAATACTATAAAATAACATATGAAGCATAACTTTTTTAACCATGATGATATCAGTGCCTATGATGCACAATATGAAGCTCAGAAAATAGCCTTTGCTCCTATTATTTTTCAGGTGGTTCGTATTCTGCGAGATAAAGGAATACTTGCTCTATTACATAAAAATAGAAAAACAGGTCTGAGTTTTAATGAAATTATTCAACACCATGAAGTGAGCCGTTATGGACTTAAAATCCTACTAGAAACAGGGCTTAGTGCAAAGGTAGTTAAAACTGAGAATAAGCATTATTTTTTAACTAAAACAGGGTTTTTCCTGCTAAAAGATGAAATGACTAAAATTAATATGGATTATACCCACCATGTTAATTATCAGGCTTTATTTTATTTAGAGCAGAGCATTGAGCAGGGCAAGCCGATTGGTTTAAAAAGCTTTGGCAATTGGCAAACTATTTACCCTGGTTTAACTTCTCTACCTAAAAAAGTGCAAGATAGCTGGTTTAAGTTTGATCATTTTTATTCAGATTCCGCTTTTGCAGATGTTCTCCAACAGCTAGAACAACGCAATATAAAAACCATTCTTGATGTGGGAGGCAATACGGGCAAGTTCTCGGTTTATATTTGCCAGCATAATAAAGATATTCACATCACTATCGTGGATCTTGAGCAGCAAATTAAAGTAGCACAACAAAATATACTGGACAATGGCTTTGAAAGCCGTATAGATACTTTTATAACTGATATTTTAGAGACCAATAAAGAGCTTCCCAAACAACATGATATTATCTGGATGAGCCAGTTTTTAGATTGCTTTAGCGAAAAAGATATTGGAGTGATATTAAAAAAAGCAGCCCAGGCAATGTCTGTAGATACAGAACTTTGGATAATGGAGCCGCTATGGGATAGGCAAAAGTTTGAAACTTCAGCCTATTGTATTATTAATACTTCGCCTTATTTCACCTGTATGGCAAATGGTTATAGTAAAATGTATCACTCTGATGATCTGCTTCAATGTATAAAAGAATCAGGTTTGCAAACTCTGGAGATAATAGATAATCTGGGCATTTGCCAGTCAATTATTCGTTGCTCATTAAACCCAACCAATTAAGCATAAAATGAAAACAGCTCTAGTAACAGGTGGCAGTGGTGATATTGGCAAAGCAATCTGCCTCAGGCTTGCGCAGGACGGACATCATGTTATAGTACATGCTCACCACAATATTCAAAAAGCCCAGGATATTGTTAATCAGATAAAAAGTAGTGGTGGTTCAGCTGAAGCTTTATGCTTTGACATTACTGATTACCAACAAACAGAAGAAAAAATTCAGCAACTATTAAAACAATACAGTATACAAATACTGGTACATAATGCAGGCATTCACGATGATGTACCCATGGCAGGCATGCACAAAGATCAATGGTCCAAAGTATTAGATGTTTGCTTGAATGGTTTTTTTAATGTCACTCAGCCACTATTATTGGCTATGATGAAACCCCGTTGGGGGCGGATTATTGCCATAGGCTCTGTTGCTGGCGTGATGGGCAATCGTGGTCAGGCAAATTATGCTGCGGCAAAATCTGGCTTACATGGGGCATGTAAATCCCTATCTCATGAGCTTGCCTCAAGAGGAATTACCGTCAATGTAATTGCTCCAGGCATTATTGCAACGGAGATGACCAGGGACTCTTTTCCTGAGCCACTGATAAAACAATTAGTACCAATGAAGCGGGCAGGAAAAGTGGAAGAAGTCGCTGCCTATGTGAGCTTTTTAGTATCAACAGAAGCTTCTTATATAACCGGGCAAGTTTTATCTATTAATGGGGGAATGGCGTGATAGATAAGTCTTCTGGCTTAAGTAATAACAAACCAGGCTACCAGCATTTGCATTGGGCTGTAGTTATTCCTGCATTTAATGAAGAGCTGACGATTAAAGTGCTAATAGAAGAAATAATAGCGCTAAATCCGAAGCAATTAATTGTGGTAAATGACTGCTCATCCGATAAAACAGCAAATATTTTGCAGCAGCTACCAGTCACTTGTATTAATAATGAGAATAACCTGGGCAAGGCAGCAAGTTTATGGATTGGTTTTGAAAAAGCTATAGCAATGGGGGCAGATATGGTTATTACCCTTGATGGTGATGGTCAACATGATCCTAGAGACATTCCCAGATTATTGCAAAAATATGAGGATAATCCTCAACAAATAATTATTGGTGCGCGTAAAAGAAATCCTGAAACTCAACCTTTTGCTCGTTATTTTGCTAATAAATTCGCCAATTTCTGGGTCTCATGGGCAGCAGGTTATCGAATATCAGATAGCCAGTCAGGTTTTAGAGTTTACCCCAGTTTATTGCTTAAAGAACTAGTTCATTTTAAACAAAACAGCCTGCAACAGGGTCAGGGCTTTGTTTTTGAAAGTGAGGTATTAATTGAAGCGGCCTGGCAAAATATTTACTCCAGTCCTGTAGAAATTGAAGCAATTTACCCCGAACAAAGAAGAGCCAGTCACTTTAAACCTCTGGAGGACATTATGAATATTACCCGAATGGTAGCAGCACGTTTATTTAAACGGAAAATGTATCTGGCGGGTTTATTTTCAATTATATTTAACACTAAGAAAATGCATTAATTTCCTAAAAAAACAGTTCATTATCATTCAAATAAGAATGCCAGGAAGTAAAAACATTATGAACCTTCAGATTTTATTGAAACAGCTGCTCCAGTTTCAGCATTTGTTTCAATAGAACTGGTTGAAATCGACAATTCCATGAGCAAGCATTTAAATTTCTGTTCGTACGTTAAAGTGCTAACTAAAAAATGACGGTGGCTGAGACAATTATGTTTGCTTACTGCCGCATCAATGCGACGCTCTATATTTTCCAATACATAATTTCTAAAATCATAGCCATATAAATTAAAAACACTTTGCTGGTAAACATCTAATAAATTATATGAACGTGACCAGCGATTATTAGAGCAGCAACATAATCTGGAAAGTACAGTAGAAAAAAGAACTATTGAGTTAAAAGAAACTAATCTACAACGTTTGGCCAAGTTAATGAATAGTTTTAAAAAAGTTGTAGTGGATCAGTCATTTGGAGAGTTACGTTACTTAGATCTAAATAAATATCTGGATGAAATATTGTTAAGCCCTCACCCCAAGTTTAAAAAAATTAAAATTAAAGGGAACTATTAAGTGCCATAGTAAATTGGAAGAAGGAAGCCAATTTGAAATTACCTTACCGATTATTGAAGAGGGAAAAACCTTATAATACTACATTAGACTGCATTCTATAATCTGCCCAAATGCCAGCCCTGCATCATTATATGGAATTTTTTCTGGTAGAAAAGCTGCAAAATTTTCTTCTTTTAAACGTTTCAAAATATATTCAGTTAAATGCTTATTTTGAAATACTCCTCCGCTTAAACCCACACGAAAATCACCTTTTAATGATCGAATATAAAGGGCCTGAGCGATCAAGGTTTCAGCAATGCGCTGATGAAAGATAATAGAGCGTTGCTGCTGAGATTGAGTATTATCTAATAACTGGCTTAATAAGTCTGACCAGTCAGCAATAATCAGCATTTCCTGCTGATTATTTTGCTTATATAGTGGCAGAGCCATAGCTCCTGTGCTATTAAGCGGCTGGGATAATAATGCTTCTAATAACATCGGTCCCTGCCCTTCAAAGGATGAAATATCTGCTATAGATAACATTGCACTCGCAGCATCAAATAACCTCCCCATAGAGCTGCATTGAATAGTATTAATTCCTTTTTTCCAGGCTTGATACACCAGCAAAAGGTTTTTTATCTGTGGCTGCCATAAATTTTTAAGAGTTTGCTTATCTACACTTTCTTGCTCTATTTCCCAAATTAAAGCACAGGCAGAACGCCAGGGTTGTTTGGCTGCTTTGTCACCACCCTGTAAGTGGAAAGGTTTTATTGAGCAAACTCTTTGCCAGTTTGCCACCTCGCCATAAAATCCTTCTCCTCCCCAGATGCTATTGTCATCTCCTAATCCTGTACCATCCCAACTAAAAACCAGCCATTGCTGCTGCTCTGAATTTTTATATGAATTATATTCGCCACATAAAATACTCGCGTGGGCTTTATGGTGTTGTACATTTATTAATGAAATATTATTTTGTATTGCATAGTTTTTTGCATAAATACTGGAGTAATAATCAGGATGAGCATCACAGACTATTAGCTCGGGTTTAACTCGATAGAGAAAACAGAAATCATCAATAAGCTGAGCAAAAACTTCCATGCTTGGTTTATTATTTAACTCGCCAATATGTGGTGAAATCACTACTCGATTTCCCCAGCCCAGAGCAATAGTATTTTTCATCTGCCCACCCGTTGCCAGGATCGGTTTTTTTAAACTATAGGCTAGTTTAATTTCTACCGGTCCTATGCCTCGACCAATACGTAACAATCTTTTTTTATCTGCAATAACTCGCACTACAGAATCATCAGCAGGACGAACAATAGGACGATTATGCTGTAAAAAACCATCCGCAATTTTAGCCAGTTTAGTAGCTGCTTGCTGATTATCTATTATCACTGGTTCAGCACTTATATTTCCTGAAGTAGCTACTATTGGCAAGCCAAAATCATTTAAAATAAGATAATGCAGTGGGCTATAGGCAAGCATACAGCCTACCTCATTTAAACCTGGGTTAATTGCTCTAGCAAGTTTTTTTCCCTGCGGCTGGTCCTTTATAGCAATCAACACAATAGGTCGTTGTGGAGATAATAAAACTTTAGCCTCTGCTGCAGAAGGAGCACAATAGTGTTCTAATTGTTGTAATGTATTTTTTCCAGCACTGGAAAACATAACTGCCAGAGGTTTGTCGGGGCGAAATTTTCTTCTGCGTAAGCGTTTTACTGCCTGTTGATTGGTCGCATCACAAATTAAATGATAACCACCAATGCCTTTAACCGCTATAATTTTGCCCTGTTTTAAAAAATTTATAGTAACTGCCAGAGCCTTTTCATTGCTGGTTATTTTTTCTTCTAGCGCATCTTCATTTAGCCACTCAAAAGTTAAATTAGGGCCACATTCTGCACAGGCTAATGGCTGGGCATGGAAGCGTCGATCCAGAGTATTACTATATTCTTGATTACAGCGAGGGCATAGAGGAAAGTCCTGCATGCTGGTATTAGGACGATCGTAGGGTAAATCCTTAATAATAGTGTATCGTGGCCCACATTGAGTGCAATTAATAAAAGGATATCGATAACGGGCTTGCAATGGATCGCTGATTTCAGTCAGGCAATCATCACAGGTAAAATAATCTGGGGGAATATGGCGTTGTGCGGTACCGCTGAGAGCACTTTTTTTAATTTCAAAACAACTTAACTTATTTTGTTTAAGTATTTCAATCGATTCAATCTCTGGAATAGCAAGAGGAGGATGTTGTTCTAAAATACCTTGTTTAAAATTCTGGAGATCTTGCTCTACCCCTTGCACCAGTACCACTACTTCACCTGAGCAATTTCTCACCCAGCCATTAAGTTTAGAAGCTTTTGCCAAGCGATAAATAAAGGGTCTGAAACCAACTCCCTGCACCTGACCTACAATAGTTATTTTCAAACTTTGAATAGTTTTATCTGCCATTTTAGTAAAAAATTTACACAGCATAAATTAATGCACTGTACAGGCCATACAAGGATCAAAAGAACGTACAATATGTTGTACTGCAACCGATTTATGATCATTATTTGTTACCTGCGTATTTAGTAGAGCCTGCTCTAATGGGCCCCTATTTCCCTGAGCATCGCGTGGTGAAAAATTCCAGGTGGTTGGAGCGATAATCTGGTAATTTAAAATACGCCCTTTTTTAATTTTTACCCAATGCCCCAGACTGCCCCGTGCAGCTTCTATCATGCCATAAGCCTGCGCTTCATCTGGCATTGCTGCATGATTACAAAAAGGCTCCTTGGGTTGTATTTCACGCGCCCAATCTTCCATTTCTACTACCACAATAGCCAGCTCTAATAATCGGGCAATCACCCGATTACGCACATTACTGCCAGAATTACGAATAAGATCCTGAACCAGTGGATGACCATTTATTATCTGCCTGGCCAGTGCTCCCACCTCCATAACCTCTCCGTCCAGACGTGGGGACTTACACCAGCTATATGCATCGGGCTGTTCTATAGACGGTTGAGTTAGCCCTTCATAGGGATGTTTGGCTCCATTTTGTTGAAACATCCAACTACTGCTCACATCTTCTGTAATTTTAGCCTGATCCAATTTTTCTACCGAGCCCATCCAGACCCCAGGAGTAAAGAGTCGCTGTCCATAACTGGGATAAACCCCATAACTCATAAAATTACCCGTGGTTTTACCCAAATCCTGTAATTTTAAATCTTCTGCAATAAAAAGAAAATGACGAAAATCACTGCCGCTGACTTGTTGTTGTTCAGACCAATTATACAATGCTACTTCGGAGTCCAGACTAATTATATTTTCCAAACTATCAGCAAATAAAGTCTGCTCTAAAAACTGACGAAAACCCGATAAAATGGCAATAATTCGAAGCTTTTCCTGCATCCCTATAGCACAACTCACTCCCCCAGCTTGTAATGCTAAACTATGAGGCCACTTACCTGCCAGCAATCCCATTAGATGCATAAACTCTGTTCGAGCTGCAAGTGCTGGCTTTAGCGCTGTGCCAGTTATAGCTTTAAAGCGTTTTTCAGCTGCATTAAACCAGGATTTTTTCTGGTAAAAATCACGGGCAAAATCAGGCATAAAAAATAGATAAAAATGAGTCAAATGATCTGCCACATTCTCATTTGCTAAAATAAGATTACTGGCCAATTCACCATTATGTGGCATTTTCAGACCCTGTATATCCGCCAAAGCCTGGGCTGCCGCAATGGATTGTGAAACCGAACAAATCCCACAAATACGAGGTACATAAACCAGGGCATCATTGGGATCTTTTCCCTGTAATATTTTTTCAAAACCACGATAAAGCTGAGATACTACTTTAGCATCGGTTACCTGGTTATCATTAATATCCAGTTGAACTTCAAGATCCCCTTCAACACGACTAAACGGGCCTACAATATGACGAGTCACAATTTCTCCCTGGATTTATTTCCTGGCATAATTCTAATATGGTCTGCACGCGCATTATCTCTTATCCGCACTGGTGTTGCCGCTTTAGAAAGTGAAGCCAATGCCACAAACCATGCCTTGGGCATATCGGTAGGCAGGCCAATAGGAATGCCTGCAATTTTAGGTGTACGGGTAAAACAATGTCCTGGTTCTTCAAAACCTGCATCGGTACAATTGATACAGGCATAGCCCCCTCTAAGGCAAGAGCCTTCTCCATTCCATAAACGGATATTACAATCAGCATGCGCCTGAGTTCCCAGACACCCCATATTTTCCATTAAACAGCCTAAGTCAGAGGCATTTTTAGCACTGGCTTTATATTCATAAAATTCATTTCGAGGGCAACCATGATGCACCAGATGTTCAGTATAACTATTGGGACGATTAAGCATATCCAGCTCACTTTCCTGCATTTCTCCTAAGGAAATTTGCAATAGCGTTTCTAATACCCAATTTGGATGAGTTGGGCATCCCGCTACATTAACCACTGGCAAGCCACTTGCTGATAAAAATCCTTCACCCAGTAAACCACCCAATGTTTTACTATCATATTGCAGGCCACAGGCTTCTACTTCATTTCCTCCTGCTGTAGTTATTCCACCAAAGGCTGCACAACTACCAATTGCTATAACATGGCTTGCAAGATAAGACAAATCAGCAATCCAGTCGCGCATTGGGCGTTTACTTCCTGAAAGACGATGAAACAGTCCAGTGCCATTTGGCCCCTGCATTATAGAACCTTCTATACAGAGTAAATCAAGTGCTACTTCTCCTTTGATAATGCTTTCCAATAATTCAATTAATTCCGCCCCACTTTGCTCACTTAAACTGGGGTGCCATAGCAACTCTATATTGGCACTTTCTAAAGTGGTGAGTAAATCTGGTGATTCGGCACCAAATAAAGACAGAGAGCAACCTCCACATCCACCGGATTGCAGCCATAAGAGCTTAAGTTTTTTGGTTTTTTGCTTATTCATATTTAAATATCAATTGCTTATTAAAACTAAGCCGTTGCTTTACCATTGAGAGGCAAACTAAGCGTAAATACAGCACCACCTTCATGGTGGTTAGTTGCAATTAGCTCTCCTCCCATATCCTGTGCTAGTCCATAACTAATATATAAACCAAGCCCTGTGCCTTTGCCTACAGCTTTGCTGGTAAAAAATGGATCAAAAATCTGCACAATATCTTGCTCAGGGATCCCTCCTCCCCAGTCCATTACACTAATTAAAAAATTATTATCAATCACTTCACAACTCAATTTTAATCTGGCTTGCTTAAGTTGACTCATTGCATCCAGAGCATTTTGTACCAAATTAACTAGAATTTGATGTAACGGCCCTTTATGCCCTACAACCTCCAGGGTTTCAGGTAATTCAAAAGTAATTTCGGGTTTAATTCGGCTAGCATTAATTACCCATTGCACTGCTTTTTCAATTACAGAAGGCAGATCAAAAGCTATGCTAGCCTCTTTTTTACAGCTTGAGTAGCGCCTGAGATCCTGCACAATATCACTGATCCGCTCAGTTCCTTCCAGAGTGCCATCAATTAAAGAATCCATATCACCAATCATACGGTCAATTTTTAACTCTTTGCGTAACTGCTGTAGGTGTTCAGAATCGGCAACTTTAACCACTTCACTCAGGTATTTGGTAATATTTAAACCATAACGTTTTAATGCATGCATATTGCCAAAAACAAAACTGATGGGATTATTTAGTTCATGTGCCACTCCCGCAACCAATCGTCCCAAAGATGCCATTTTTTCTGAGTGAACCAATTGTTGCTGGGTTTGTTGCAGCTCTTTATGAGCCTGGTGTAAATCATCATAAGCGCGCCTTAGTTCTCCAATTGGGCGGCCAATTAACACCATGCCTACCAACCCGCCATCATATTCATAACGGGAAGAGCAATTCATTGCCAGAGGAGTTTTGGAGCCATCGGCACAGAGTACATTTATTTCACAATCAATAACTGACTCATTGCCTAATTTTTCTGGAAATTTATCCAATAATGGTTTTGCATCATCACTAAAAATTTCACTCAGTGGCCGTTGTAAAAAGGATTTAGCTGTTTTTCCTGTTAAATTTTCCAACGCCGAGTTGACCTGTAGAATTGTGCCTTTGGTATTACACACAATTAATACATCGGTCATAGATGCAATAATACTGCTGATAAATTGGTGAGCTACTTCAAGAGCGGAGTTTTTTTGTTCCAGTTCAACCTGATAATGTACCAGATCAGCATATACCGAATCCATTTTTTGGATTACCTCAATCCAAACATTTTCAGTAGAAGGCGTTAGTTCCAAAGATTCAGCTACCCCAGCCTTTACAATCAGACTGGCAGATGGTTTTTCTACTGCTGAGCTCATAGTAGTTCTCGTTTATACCCTGGCATTTACCACTTCAGTATTAAGTTGTTCAATTTTTTCCAGTTCATAGCGTTCTAATTTACTGCGTAATCCCACCCGTGAAAGACCAAGTTCTATTGCGGCGCGGCTTTTATTCCAGCGATGACGAATCATTGTTTCACGTAATATTCGTGCTTCTAATGCTTCAACTCTATCTTTAAGGCTGCCTTGTAAACCCGCAAGATTTTCTAAAACGGGAGATTCATCCTGCGGTGTGGCTCGTAAAACTCGCGGAGTAAGTAGTTCTGCTCCGAGCTCTTGCTCATTACCCATCACTAACATATGACGTATTTCATTTTGCAGTTCACGCACATTGCCTGGCCAGTGGTAGGATTGCATACAGGCTAAAGCCTCACCGCTAAAACCTTTTACCTGTTTATTCAGATCACGCATGGCTATATCTAATAAGCTAATAGCCAGAGTAGGAATATCTACCTGCCGCTTACGCAGTGCTGGTAATAAGATAGTGACCGTGGCAAGTCGATAATATAAATCTTCACGGAAACGCCCAGCAAGTACTTCTGCTTCTAAATCTTTATTAGTGGCAGCAATAATACGCACATCAACCTTACGAGTGCGTCCACTTCCTAAGGGGCGGATCTCGCCTTCTTGTAGAACTCGTAATAATTTAACCTGAAATGCCGGAGAAACTTCACCAATTTCATCTAAAAAAACGGTTCCTCCATTGGCTCGCTCGAATAAACCAATTCTATCTTCTGTTGCCCCGGTAAATGCTCCTCGTTTATAACCAAACAGTTCACTTTCTAATAATTCATCTGGAAGAGCTGCACAATTTTCTACTACAAAGGATTTATCCCAGCGCAGGCTATTATAGTGTAATGAGCGTGCAGCTAGTTCTTTCCCTGTGCCTGATTCACCACAGAGTAAAACCGAAACATCATAGGGAGCAACGCGGATAATTTTATCGCAAACTGCATTCATGCAACTTTCAGAGGTTCTTACAATGCCGTCTTCACAACGATAATTTTCGCGTAATTTTAAGCGTCTATCCTGTAGCGATTTATCAATCTGATCAGGGATCATTTTTAATTCTATTAATAGAGCATCATTTTGTTGTTGTAATTCAAATAAACGAGCCGCATTTTGCAAAGCCAGAATTAAATTATTAGGATGCCAGGGTTTGGTGATGTATTGATAAATACCTGCATCATTTACTGCGCTAATAATATCTTCTGATTCAGTGTATCCAGAGATAATCATACGAATGATATCAGGCCATTGCTGGCGCACCTGCTTAAGAAAATCGACTCCAGTACTATCAGGCATGCGCTGATCGCAAAGAATAATTTGCACCCATTCCTGCTGTAAAATCTGTTCTGCTTCAACAATAGTCTCAGCTGTTTTTACATCAAAATCATCTTGCAAAGTGCGATATAAGGTTTCCAGACTACGCACTTCATCATCTACAATCAGAATAGTTGGCAGGCTGCTCATGCAGAACTCCGTTGTGCTCTATTGTTACGGCGATGCATGGCAATAGTTAAAGGTGTACGTGATTTAGGAACTTTATAAACAAAATTATATCGAGCAATATGATAACTGGGATCAAAACCATAAAAGTTCTTATGCATACGTTCTAGCTCCTCATCACGATAAGTTTGCAGGCTTTTGACTTTTTCGTCTTCAATTCGCCCTTGCTGTTTATTAGTTAGTTGTGCTGCATAGTCCGGCATATTTGCTAAATTAGCCGCTCGTTTTTTTAGCGACTGTTCAAAATCACTTACATTGCTCTCAAATGCCGCATCAATTAGACCCAGCGATAAAGCTTCTTTCGTGCCCATAGGTAAACGTGCCTGGCTAATACGCTGTGCATTTTCTGCTCCAGTGTATCGAGGTAATAAATAACTCCAGTACTCAGAGCCATATAAGTTCCCCATATCCTTATAATGAGGATTTAAAACAATGCCTTCACGAGCCCAGATATAATCAGCTGCCCGTGCTAAAAATACCCCTCCTGCTCCTGCATTTCCCTGCAATGCTGAAATGGTAAGATGATCAGGGCTATTGATAATTTCCAGAGCCAGATCATCAATAGCCTGAATATTAAGCCAGGATTCGTCCGCTGCACTTGCTGCCGCTTCAATTAAATTCAGGTGCATACCATTTGACCAGTATTCTGGCCCCCCCATTAACACAATTACCCGAGTATCCTGCTTTTTAGCATTTATATAAGCCAAACGTAATCGCTGGCATTGTTTTACGCCCATGGCTCCATTATAAAAAGGAAAATACAGATAACCCACATCCTGCTGCTGTTCATACCAGATATCTCGATAACCTGTCTCATTGGTGGCAATAACTTCATCCAGCTCACTCACCTCGGATGCTAATAATAAGGTGGCAGGCAATTTAAATGGCAGAGGGTTTTGTTTTTCACGCAGATGGCCAATCCATACGGCTCCATCTATTGTTGCACGGCAGACAGCGCCTTCACATCGAGCAATAATTTCTGCGGGCTTTCCCCTTAGTTTATTTTCTTTATATACATCATAGATAAAAAATTTACGCCCAAATAAGCTATCACGAATGCCAGGAAAACCATCTGCACAGCGAACTTTGCGTAAGATCGTAGCAGTATTATCCTCTAGCCAATTAATGCTTCTATCTTGCTGCTGCATCAGCGGACGTAAAGTGCCCATGAGTGGATTATCACAATTCTCAAGTGGCATAGCTGGCTGGTGCTGCTGGAATTTATAAAGAGCAGATTTAATTGCCTGTACTGCGGCTTCGGTTATTTCATTGTGATAGAGGCTGGCTTTACTTGCTGCACGCATAGTAAATTCACTATAGGCCCAGATATCTCCTGCATCCATTTCTGCATTAGCCTGTAAAACAGTTAGCCCCCAATTTTTCTCATTATTAAGAATGGCCCAGTCCAATGCAGAAGGGCCACGATCGCCACAAATTCCAGGGTGCACTATTAAACAGACATAATTGCTCCAGATTACTTCTGGAATTGCACGTTTAAGAAAAGGGGCAATAATCACATCAGGTTGATAAAGCTCCACTGCTTCTATGGCTACTTGATCATTTATATCAAACTCAACCGAGATCTCATGGCCCAGTTGTTGTAACTCAATAAATAGCCTTTGTGTCAAGCTATTATATGCATGGCTGAGAAACAAGATACGCATAATTTAACAAATTCTCGGTAGCTGTTCACCTGTTAACCAGTCAACAATCCGACTGCCACCAAAACTGGTTTCCATTTGTACAAAGTTATGTTCGTCTTCTATCACTTGACCAATTATTGCTGCATTTTTACCTAATGGATGTGCCTGCATAATTGTTAAAACTTGTTGTGCATCCTGTTTAGCACAGATACAAATCAACTTGCCTTCATTCGCCACATATAAAGGATCCAGTCCTAATAGCTCACAGGCATCATTAACCGCAGCTTTAATAGGCAAAGCATCTTCATAAATGGTCATACCTACAGAGGATTGTAAGGCCAGCTCATTAAGTGTAGTTGCCACTCCTCCACGAGTTGGGTCGCGTAAACAATGTACTTGTGGAATAGTATCTACAATATCTGCAATCAGCGTATGTAACGCTGCCGAGTCAGATTCAATAGTGGTTTCAAATTCCAGATTTTCACGGCTTGACATAATTGCCACACCATGGTCACCAATAGTTCCACTAACTAAAATAGCATCCCCTGCTTTAGCTAAATCACCCGAAATATTAATACCCTGCGGCACCATACCTATTCCTGTAGTGGTTATAAAAATACCATCACCCTTACCCTTTTCAACCACTTTGGTATCACCTGTTACCACTGGCACACCACAGTCACTCGCAGCTTTGGCCATACTGATTACAATCTTTTCCAGATCAGCCAGCGGAAAACCTTCCTCTAAAATAAAACCAGCAGAAAGATACAAGGGTTTTGCTCCGGACATGGCTACATCATTAATAGTGCCATGTACTGAAAGTGAGCCTATATCTCCCCCTGGGAAAAAATAGGGTGAGATAACATGGCCATCAACACTCATTACCATTCGACCAGCGGGTACATCAAATACAGCCTGATCATTAGCTTGGCGTAATAAATCATTATCTAAATGTTTAACAAATAATTCTTCAATTAATTGCGCCATGGCTCGACCACCACTTCCATGGGTCATATCTACCTTGCCACTGCGGGTATTTAATCGAGCTGCAAAACGTTTAAGATCCTTGCTCATTTTTCAGCTCCGGCTACTTGTTGTTCAACTGCTAATTCAACTTGCTGTTCTGCCTGGCGAAAACGCCCATAACTCCAGTAAGCAGCACAGGCTCCTTCGGATGAAACCATGCACGATCCCATCGGGTTTTCTGGTGTACAAACTACTCCAAATAATTTACAGTCGGTAGGTTTTTTGGCTCCACGTAAAATTCTGGGACATTCACAACCTTTAATATCAGAGGCCTTAATTTCAGCGATCTGAAAACGTTTTTCCGCATCAAAGCTGGCATAACTTTGCTTGATCTGTAAACCACTATAGGGAACCATTCCCAGACCACGCCATTCGAAATTCCTACGTAATTCCATTACCTCGGCAACCAGTGCCTGGGCTTTTTGATTGCCCAGGCGAGAAACTACCCGAGTATATTCATTCTCTACTTGATGAAGCCCTTTATTTAATTGCTGGATCAACATCAACGTGGATTGCATTACATCCAGTGGCTCAAAACCTGCTATTACTACGGGTTTTTGATATTCTTCAGCAAAAAATTCATACGGCTGAGTACCAATAATTGAGCTAACATGTGAGGGGCCAAAAAAACCATCAATTGAAACGGTACCCATTTCGCGAACTTCGGGGGATTCTAAAATATTTTGGATGGCAGCCGGGGTAAGTACATGATTACAAAACACACTAAAATTCGTTAAACCTTCTGCCTCTGCCTGTTTAATTGCTACTGCTGTGGGTGGGGTAGTAGTCTCAAAGCCAATCGCAAAAAAGACTACTTCACGTTGAGGATTATCTCTGGAAATTTTTAAAGCATCTAAAGTGGAATACACCATGCGGATATCCGCACCTTCTGCTTTTACCTTAATCAGACTTTTTCTATCACTCGCTGGTACACGTAATAAATCACCATAGGTACATAAAATAACATCATCATTGATTGCTAATTGAATAGCATTATCTATTCGCCCTATAGGTAAAACACAAACAGGACAACCCGGGCCATGAATAAAGTTAACATTTTCGGGCATGAGATCCTGTACACCATAACGAAAAATAGCATGGGTATGACCACCACAAAATTCCATTAAGTTATATTCACGATTGCTATCTGCTTGCTGGTGGATTGCTTTTGAGAGTGTTTGTGCCAGATCGTGACGACGAAATTCATCAACATATTTCATGGTTGCTCCTGCTCAGCAAAGCCAGCCTCGGCAAAAAGTTGTAAGGTCAGCTCTGCCTCTTCCTGACTGACTTTATTCAGTGCATAACCCACATGGATCAATACATAATCGTCAACTTTTACATCTTCAACCAAAGCCAGAGAGATTTCTTTTTTTACTTCGCCAAGAGCAACCGTTGCCATATCACTGATTTCATCAATAGCAATAACTTTTGCGGGTAATGCAAGACACATAATTATTTTCCAATTGAGGTAAGTTGTTGAGTCAGCTTAAGCCATTGATACCATTCATCCATGCCATCACCACTGGTCGCAGAAACCTGGATAATTTTAATATTAGGATTAACTCTACGTGCATATTCTATGCATTTATCCACATCAAACTGTAAATACGGTAACAGGTCTATTTTATTTAATAACATCAGATCGGCAGCATAAAACATATCCGGGTATTTAATCGGTTTATCTTCCCCTTCAGTAACCGATAAAATAGCCACCTTATGTGCTTCGCCCAAATCAAAAGCAGCAGGACAAACCAGGTTGCCAACATTTTCGATAAATAAAATACTATTATCTTCTGGTGTTAAACTTTTTAATGCATGGCCTATCATATGTCCATCCAGATGGCATCCCTTTCCAGTATTAACCTGAATAGCCTTCACTCCAGTAGCACGAATTCTATCGGCATCATTGCTTGTTTGCTGATCACCTTCTATAACAGAAAGCTTTAAATCCTGTTTTAAGTCATCAATGCTGCGAGTAAGTAAGGAAGTTTTTCCAGAACCAGGGCTGGAAACCAGATTTAATACCAGAATATTATGCTCTGAAAAATAGCTTCGATTAGCCGAGGCATATTGATTATTTTTACTGAGAATATCTTCTTCAATTTGCACCATTCTTGACTGGCTCAGACCCGGAGCATGTGCATGAGCTGGACCTTTACCATAATCATGAGTAGCATCCCCATGTGGATGGGAGTGGCGATGTTGATGGTCATGGTCATGGTCATGGTCATGAGAGTGTTCATGAGAATGACTTTGATCGTGATCATGGTTATGAGTATGGTTTTGATGCCCTTCAATTTGAGTTTCACCTTCACCGCATCCGCAGACAGTACACATTATTCAACCTCCAGTTGTTTAATTCGCATGTGATCTCCACCAGTAACTTGTAGTTGGTAACTACCACAGTCTGGACATTTATCAAAGCGTTGTTGTACCTTTATGTTCTTAGCACATATCATACACCAGGCTTCTCCAGAAACTTCTAAAATTTCCAGTATAGCATGGTCAGCCAAAGTATCACGGGTAACCGCATCAAAGCAAAAACGCATAGCTTCTGGCTCTACTCCTGACAATCCGCCTATCTCTAGCCATACTGCAATTACTCGTTTAAAGCCCTGGCTTTTGGCATTATCTTCTAAAACCTGTAAAACACCTTCACATAATGACATTTCATGCATTCGCTTTTCTCTATCTAAGTAAGGCTCAATTCAGTAAGGCTCAATTCATAACCGACACAGGGGTCGATAGCATTAATTATTAATCGAGCCTGCTGCTCTATTTGTTTGCGACTACCCTTGAGTGTTGTAAGACTACGGCTCACCACTCCCTGTGGATGAAAATTCCATTCAGTAGGAGCCACAATCTGGTATTTTTTAATCTGTTTATTCTCTATACAAACATAGTGTATTAAGTGGCCTCGAGCAGCACATACATCACCAAAACCCTGTTGAAAAACCTGACTATTGTGAAATAGCTGTACCGGCTTATTAAATGCTTGCTTGCCATCCATAAGCAGGGCTTTTGTTAATAAAGCCATTTCAGTTAATCGTGCCACTAATCTAACCAGTAAGCCATTTCCAAACTGGTTATTTAATTGCTGTAAAAGCGGGCTATCTATACGGCTTAAGCTGGTAGTTTCACAACACTCAGCTAACCATTGCGGCTGCTCAACAAAGTTATTATTTTGTAACAGTTTATGTAAGTTATTAGTGACTAAAACAGGCAGACTGGATATCTCACAACGCCCTGTTTCAGACCATTGCTGCTGTATTACCCAGGCCAGTAATTGCGCTGCAATAGTTGTATTAGATTCTGCCCATAGTTGTAATTTTTCTAAACTATCTATTTCCAGCCATAACTTTATGCTAATGCCATAAACAAGCTGTTGAAATGTTGCTTTTATTCTATTCACGATACCGGCTAATTTAGCCGTATCATAAACAGGCAATTCTTGTTGCAGATAAAAAGGATTAATTCCTGCGCTTATAAGTTGTTGATATTCTTTGTGTTGCTTTAATAAAGCAACCATACCATTTTTTTGTGGTAATTGATTTATTAATATTGGCCAGTCAAGCAGGATTCGCCACAGATGTTCACGCAAAGTTTCCATATGTACCAGACTATCACGTATAATTTCTATGTCCGCTGGAGCCTCTATACCCAAGGCCTGTTCACAAGCCCTTACTCCCGCACATGCTTGAGCTGAGCCACAGATAGAAAATAAAACGGGTAATATTTTTAAAGCTTGATCCACAGATTTAGCATGAAATACTTTGGATGCATGCACCGGACGACTAGAGCGAATAGTTGCCTGTTTTACCAGCCCAGATTCAAGCTGTAATTGAATAATTAGACTTCCCTCTATGCCCATAGAAGATCACCTGAAAAGTTAAAGCTGTACATAATTCCAATAATTGCCTCTACTGATAACTAAGTTTCCATTATTTAGCTAATATTGATAGCTTCTATAGATAATAAGCAATCCCTATACCAAATCGCAAATTTTTTATATTAGTATGTTTTATTTAAAGTTTTACTTAGTGTATATAAATATAAATACACAGCCAAGCGAAAAATAACCATCCACTTTTAACTTATGAGTGGAAACTTAATATCCACTCATAAGTTATCTTATGCCTTTATAAGCCAGATTACAATAGCATGCGTTTTTTAAGATTAAGCTATAGTGTTCTACTATAATTTAAGCAATAGTAAACTTCTAAGAGAACACTTTATGCCATATCCCATCCTTTATTCATTACGCCACTGCCCCTATGCCATGCGAGCAAGAATGGCTTTATTGCTGGCAAAACAAGCGGTAATATTACGAGCCATAGTTATGGATAATAAACCTGAAGAGATGTTAGCCGTATCTGCAAAGGGTACAGTTCCTGTTTTAGTATTCAATCAATCAACTATTATTGATGAAAGCATAGAAATTATGCTTTGGGCATTACATAAAAATGATCCCAATAACTTATTGTATAGTGCTCAAGCAGATACATATAAACAGATGCTTAGCCTGATAAACTATAACGATAATGAATTTAAAACCCACCTGGAAGAATATAAGCAGGCCAAACGTTACCATAAAACAACCATTATTCATTCTCGACAGCAATGCGAAATTTTTATCCAGCAGCTAGAACAGCGTTTAACAAGGCATGATTTTTTTATGGGAACCACAGCTAGTCTGGCTGACTATGCTATTTTTCCCTTTATTCGCCAGTTTGCTAAAGTAGAACGCAGCTGGTATATACAAGCCCCCTATCCCAGGCTACAACAATGGCTAATAGCACAATTGCAAGACCCCTTATTCTCTAAAGCAATGATTCAATACCCGCTATGGTTAGATAAGCATGAAACTATTATATTTGCTGGTGAGTAACTAAAATTACTGATGTTCTTGCACAAGATAACTGGATACATTCCCCTCAAAACCAGATCTGATAGCTAGCTTAATCAATAGCATTAACCGATCAATATCTTAGCCACTAATCATTTTAATTCTGTTAAACTATACAAATTATATGGTTATTTAGTGGGATTTTTACTCTAAACATTAGATAATCCAGCTGTAACAATTGCTAAAATAGCGTGTAGAAAGGTATAGAAAAATGAGTGAGTCAAACGAACATTGGGAAAATATTTATAAAACCAGAGACCATAAGCAAGTGGGCTGGTATCAGGAGTCACCTAAAATATCTCTTGAGCTGTTATCCAGAATCAAAGCTACACCAGCACAATCCCTTATTGATGTAGGCTGCGGTGCCTCTGTATTGGTTGATAATCTTATTCTCCAGGGTTATAGATATCTGACCTTACTTGATATTTCTAAGCACGCACTAGCCACTATCCGAACTCGCTTAGGAGATAAAGGAAACATCCCTTTATATTTAAGTAAAAATATTACCCAAAAAATTGAATTCAATAAGCTATTTGATATCTGGCATGATCGTGCAGTATTCCACTTTCTAACAGATAACAAGGATCGATCAGTCTATATGGCAAACTTAGAACATAGCCTGTTAGCATCAGGACATGCAATTATTGGTACCTTTTCACTTAATGGCCCTAACAAATGCAGTGGTCTGGACATTGTTCAGTACGATAAAGAAAAAATGCAATTAGAGCTACCCAGAGGATTGAGAATAATTGATACAACAATTAATAAACATATAATGCCAAATGGCAAACAACAAGAATATATGTATTTTATAATTTCAAAAAAATCAAAATGACTCCAGCTATAAACCAGGCAAAAAAAGAGACTAAAAACTATAATTGACTTATCAGCAGCGCAATATCCAACTATTTTTGTTTGTGCAGGCCGAAGAGGGCTTGAGATAGAGCTATCTCAAAGATTTAATCAATGCAGAATTTGCAATAATATGCCAGTAAAAATATTAGAACGACTATAAAAAATTGGCACAGGACGATGGCATTCCAGATGCAAAGATCAGCGCTGATGATTCTTTGCAAGTTGTTGATCGTATTTTTCTATCAATTTAATGTACTTGGGCGTATCACCAATATCTTCAAATATTGGATCACCAAATTCATCTTCACTGATAACTTTACTTCCCTGAATATAAGGTAAGGCTTCCTCAAAAGAGCTTAATGCTGTAACAAGTAACTGATGAATTACCATCTGCGAACTGAGACCGGAGTATAGTTCTTGAATTGCTGCAATCTTTGCTGCTTCAGAAGGGGAAATATTTATACTATACTTTTTGCCACCTGGCTCTTCCCGGGGCTGCATTTTCCAGCAACTTATCAACTGTTCGATTTTCATGAAATATCCCTTTCACCATTAAATCATGCTTTAAGCTTGTATAATAAAAGTATAATATACTTTTATTATTTTTCTATACAATTCAATTTTAGACAGCAGAGCTAACATCCATGTTCTTAGAACGTTATTAGGTGACAATTAATGAAAAATCTCCAATTATGCGATAAAGAAATTGCAACAATACTTGGTGTAGAATTAGATCTTGTCAAGCGCTTGACTACTAAGTCTGGCATTCAGGCACAAGAAAAAATGTCAGAGGACGAGTTGCATTTATTGTACCTATAGACAGTACTATTTATTTAAGCTGTAAAAAATCAATGCTCCTAATATATTAAGAGCATTGATTTTCTTTATTATCTATTAAACTTTAACTTAAAAAAAATTTAATCAAATGGTGTAGGCCTGGGTGTTTTATCAACTGAAGGCGGTAAAACAGGTATTACAAAAGATGGCTGATCTCCTGTTAATGTTTTTAGAAATGCTACAATTTGAGCATTCTCCGTTTTGCTAAATTGCTTGCCTAGCTGTAGTTTGCCCATAACATCTACCGCATCCGTTAATGTTGCTGCTTCACCATCATGGAAGTATGGATAGGTCATCTCTACATTTCGTAAAGTGGGAACTTTAAATTTAAAACGGTCAACATCATTTCCAGTAACTCCAGAGAGCCCCTGTGCTTTATTGGCGGTTTTATAGGGAGCAACTAAGCCCATTTTCTGGAATGAATTCCCACCCAGTGCTTCACCATTATGGCATGCGGTACAACCAACTTGTTTAAATAATTGATAACCTGCCAGTTCGGTACTGGTAATTGCATCGGCATCACCTAATAACCATTTATCAAAACGAGAATTAGGAGTTACCAAAGTTTTTTCAAATTCTGCTATTGCCTGAGTAACCTGCTCGATATCTATTTTTTTACTGGCCCCAAAAACTTGTTTAAATTCTGTTACATAAGCTGGTATTGATTGCAGAACACCAAGTGCCAGAGTATGGGTTGAAGCCATTTCTCCAGGGTTGGCAATAGGGCCTCCTGCCTGTGCTTTTAAATCAGCAGCACGACCATCCCAAAATTGAGCAATATTAAGGCTGGAGTTAAGTACGGTTGGTGAGTTTATTGGCCCTTGCTGCCATTTATGCCCTATGGATGTTTTTAGATTATCTGTGCCTCCCATACTTAAATTATGGCAAGAGTTACAAGAAATAAATCCAGATTTTGATAGTCTGGGATCAAAAAATAGTTTTTTACCTAGTTCAACCTGTGCCAGATTAATTTCTTTCACTGGACTAATCGGTTTAACGGGCTCATTTGCGACAACTATTGCAGAACTAGCAATTGCAGAAGCAAAAAACAAAGAAATTACAGGTGTTTTGATTTTCATGTCATTTTTCCTTTCTAAATTAATTACAGAACTGATGCACACTCAAATTTAGTTGCGATGTTAAATATTAACACCAAAAACTAAAGGTTAATATTAGAACTATTCTAATTTCAAATAAATGATATAGATCAATATAAGGTTATATTGTTATTTGTATATTCTAAAAATAGAATATACAGATTAACTAATACATTGATATAAAAGGGATTAAAAGAATTTAAGGAAACTAACTATTAACAAGCAAA
This sequence comes from Pseudomonadota bacterium, assembly GCA_045047105.1. GTDB lineage: Bacteria > Pseudomonadota > Gammaproteobacteria > GRL18 > GRL18 > JADGAU01. Next base: position 27,131 of record JASFYQ010000061.1, read on the forward strand.
CTCTTTGGCTATAAAAAAGCCAATTAACTCAAAAAGGGGAATATATTTTAAGACAAGTTTATGAGGAGAAACTTAAGCAGGGTATGTTTTTATACGAACAATAATATCTACAGAATCTATTTGAGTAGCCGGGGGTAGTTCATGTTCAGTAAAACTGGGTTCCAGATGTTTCTGTATATCAATTAACTCTCCCGTATCAACATTGTAGAAGTGATGGTGAGCCTGGGTATTGGTATCATAAAAAGTTTTTGATGAATCAACAAAAACCTCACGTAATAGACCTTTTTTTACAAATAAGCCTAGTGTATTATAAATAGTTGCCTGTGAGACTTTACTGTCTTTAGAACGAATAGCACTATAAATCTGCTCTGCGGTTAAGTGCTGGTGTTTTGCTAATAGTATATTCGCAATGACCTTACGCTGAGAGGTGGGGTAAATTCCATGCGCGCGAAGTGCTTCTCCCGGATTGTACAATGAGCTTGTATTTTCAGCAGTTTGTTTAACTTTTTCTGTATTCATAGACTTTTAAAATTATTATAGTTTATACAATAAAGGCAGTATTATTAGATTAAATAATTACAAATTAATTTTCTTATCATAGTATATATGTATACTATTATGCTTGGTTCTTCAAATATTGCAAAGAATGTTGCAATAAAAAGCTAAAAAAATCGAATAGTGGAGCAATAAATACAAATTTAACTCCACAGATTAAGCAAACAACGAGGCTGTAAATTTAACTGCCTAACTGACTTTTTTTAGAGGCTCACATTCTTGTAAAACAATTGCAACCGGATGCTTTAGAGTAACTAACTCTTCACTACTGGTTGGATGAATTGCCATGGTTGCATCAAAATCTGCCTTGGTTGCCCCCATAGTTATTGCTACAGCAAACCCTTGTAACATTTCATCTACACCATCACCAATCATGTGAAGACCCACTACCTTTTCTTCTTTACCCATACAAATTAACTTCATGGTGGTGGTACTCTTATGGGCAGAAAAATATTAAGTGATGTAAAAGCCATTAAAGAGATTGTGCAGAGTTTTGATGATCCCATGGCAGGTGAATTAAATCTGGGCTTAATTCCAACCATTGCTCCCTATTTATTACCCGAAATTATTTCTCAGCTAAAACATAAATTTCCCCAGCTATCTCTCTGGTTGCATGAACATCAAACAAGCATACTATTAGAAAAACTAAAAAATGCCGAACTGGATCTAGTTATTCTTGCTCTGCCTGTAGATACTGACGAATTTTCGCAAATAGAATTGTATCAGGAAGCCTTCTGGTTAGCTGTGCCAGATCATGAAACATTAAGTAAGAAAAAAAGCATTCAGCTAGTGGATTTAAATAAACATGAAATGTTATTGCTGGAAGAAGGACATTGCTTAAGAGGCCAGGCCTTAGAAATATGTTTTAGCGCTGGTGCTAGCGAGAATAATACGTTTAGGGCAACCAGTCTGGAAACACTTCGACATATGGTTATTGAAGGGATAGGCATGACACTATTACCTGAATTAGCAGTCCCTAAAAAAAGAGCCCTTTCCGACTCTATTCAATATATACCATTTACTGCCCCCCAACCCACCCGACAGATTGGTATACTTTATCGCAAGAACAGCTATCGAGAAGAGACCTTTAAGCAAATAGCCAGGGTGATAAAGGAAAAAATAAACTAATTATTACTCTTCTTCCGAGCGGCTAACCACTAGTTCATGCAAGGTATTGGATTTAAATTCACGTCGATATAAAATAAAAACCATCACCAGGCTCAATACAAAAAAAGCTGCGGTACTAATAAACCAGGCCAGAGCAGCAAAACTAAAATAGTAAGTCCTTAAACCCGCATTAAAGTTATTTGCAGCAAGCGACATAATATTAGCTGTGCGCAGTGCAATTGCAATACGTGCTTTTTCATGTAACACTACATCTGGCATAGGTGTTCCACCAATCATCACAGAAGCAAAGCCATATTGTCTGAGGCTCCAGGTAAACTTAAAAAAGGCATAGATAAACAAGGCCACCAGTAATAACAACTTCATTTCCCATTCAGCAGGTGTTGAATGGCTGGCAAAGGGAATATCAGAAATAATATCTATGGCTTTTTCTGTAGAGCCTAAAACGGTCACCAGGCCAGCAAGAATAAGCATAGTGGTTGAAGCAAAAAAAGTTACCCCTCGCTCCAGATTGGCAATGGTTGTGGTATCAGCAACTCGAACCTCTCGTAATAGCAGATTTTTCATCCAATCAACACGATATTGATGCATAACACTGGACAAGCCATGCTCTCTTTTAGTCGCTTTTGCGGCATACATTGTATAGCCTTTAAAGCAGAGAAAAAACCATAATAGTGCAAATAAATCCACTCCATTGATTTTTATAAAATCTATTGTTTCAGTCAATTAACTCACACCTGTTTGCTTGTTGGGTTGATAAGTAAAAATGTAATTAATAACATCAAAGGTATTATCTAGCTATAAAAATCTCATAGAGGTCTGGTTGTTAGCTGATATAAAATCGTAGGATTAATTATATTCGAAGAATAGGAAATTTAATGCGAGATAATGACTTGGAGTTATAGAAGCAACCAGATTTATATCTTTACTTATACTACCAAGCAAAAGGACTAGTTCACCTCCCTTCGAACCACCAACAACAGCAATACAATTAGAGATAATATTCTTATGATTTTTATATTTTTTAATAGTTTCAATAATTGGATCAATTTCAATTCTACTTAAGTTAGAGGGAATTCCTGGGAGACCAAAATATACAATTGTTACAACGTGATAGCCATTGTTTAGTAAGCTACTAAGTTCTGCCGGCTCTCTTGGCCAACTTCCACCTCCTGATCCTGTGAAAAGAAATAACACTGGAGCTTTTGTATTTGTTAAGTTTAACGCTTGATAAAAATGACTTATTAGTGTTTTACTTGATGCATTTGAAGCAGAGCCTATTAAAATAGACATGAGTAAACTGCAAGTTGTTATAGGACGTGTAACAGGTGTAGACTGTTTACAAAGCATTTATTTGTTTTTCAATATACTCAATATTGTCTTCATTAAACATAAGTTCTTCAATAGCATTTTGATACATCAGATTACATTCAACAGAATAAATATTCCCATTTGATTTAACTTTGTTATCCAGATAACTTGCAAGTTTTAAAACAGCTGAGATAGTAACTGATTCCAGACTTATTTCACTCCTATAAGTTGCATAGAAATGATGATGCAGATAAATGGCATTACATACCCTATTGGGAAGCCCCCACTGTTTTGCCAATAAGACACCAATTGATGCATGAGTTACCTGAAATTTTTCTTTTTCATAAAGAGTTAGTGTAATAGGGTGAAGTTCTTGACTGCCATACCATTCTATAGCATTAGGGTGTTTTTGGGCAATAACCAAAATGCCTACATCATGAAACAAACCTGCTAAATAAAACAATCCTCTATCCGTAGTTTCTATTTCTTTAGCAATAATTTCAGATATCAGTCCGACAGTATGAGAACGCCCTGAAATATGATTGAAACCTTTAATTGTTTGGTTTAATGCTAATTTATAAGCCGGTTGAATAATAAAATCTTTAAGCTTATCAAGTCCTAATAATTTAGCAGCATGTTCTATTGAGTTGATTTCTTTATCTAAACCAAATAACGGTGAGTTAACTGTTTTTATGATGGAAGATGCTAAGCCAATATCTTCTGATATCCACTCAAGGATTTTTTTATCATTGGGGGTTTTTAATGATAACTCTGCTTTTAAATCCATTAAAAGTTGAGGAGGAGATGGTATATTTGCTCCTTTAATTAACTGCATTGCAATTCTTAATTCATTTTTATCGATTAAATTTTTAATGCTCATTGAGTTTACCAGTGGACTTCAAATAAATATTAAATTCAGATCATACGATTGTTATGTCTTTAACCTGCCCGTTTTAATTTTCTATGGTTAAGCAACATCAGCTAATAAGCTTTCATATGGAATATTTAATCCATTATGTAATCGTTTTACCATACGCAAACTCAAAGGACGTTTTTTATTTAGTATTTCTGAAACTCTTCCACTACTACCAATAAAAGCTTCTAGATCTCCGGCAGTTAACCCTTGTTGCTCCATTCTAAACCTTATCGCTTCAATAGGGTTTGGCGGACTAATTGGGTAATGTTTATTTTCATAAGCTTCAATTAGAGTAACCAAAATTTCCATCTCATCAGCTTCCACGGTACCTTTTTTAGCCTGAAATACTTTCTCTAGTTGATAAAAAGAATTTTGTAAATCTTCATCATTTCGGATTGGTTTAATATTCATTTATATTCTCGACATTGATTTTATCGTATTGCCTATAAATTTTACCCAGACAATACTTGCTTGATATTGAATTTCTACAACTAACCTATATTTATTACCACCTATATTAAAAACTACTCGATTGTTTCCACATATTCTGGCATTACCATATTGGTTTTTTATAGCTTGCGGTGATAGCCAGCTTGCTTTTATAGTTTCTTCATACCAACTTTCAAGTGGACCTTGAGCATCACTATAGTTTTTTTGTTCCCAGAATTTTTTTAGAGTACTTTTAGCAAAAACTCTCATAAATTACATTAGTCTCCCATATAGGGAGAAATTATAATGGCCTTTACGATATTAATCAATTAAAACCATAAAATTCTTGATCTCTAGAAGTTGCATTTATACCATCAAGGTTTGTTGTCCAATTAAGAATTAAATATATCAGGTGTTGTTGATGCTGATGATAGGGGGGTTGCTGAGGTGACTTTAAATACTAAGTTTCCTTGGTGTTCCATATTGACTTCATAAGTTACACTTCCAACACTGACATTTGGCATATGCACCATACCAGTAGTTGAATCATATGAGTCTCCTGCTATAGAAATAGTAGGCATTAAAAATAGTAAGGGGATTAATTTTTTTATCATTTTTATAATTCTCACCGTCCTGAAATTGAGCAATGTTAGGCTCCAGACGATTTAAGAAGCCCAACTATCATTTGGTATGCTGACTCAAGCTCACCTAAAAAGTTATCTCCTAACCCATCAGCTTGATTTTGATACCATTCATATGAATCCTTAATATCAATTGCAATCTCAGGCATTTTGATCTTTCACTACACATCTTATTTCATCCCAAGATACACTTTTTGTTACCCCTGATTCAAGTTCAGAATATCTTTCCTCTGCAAGTTTTGCCCATGTTTCATCTACATTTTCATCCTGTGATGATTCCAATGAAGAAATAAGACAGTGAGCCATTAAGGCTCATCTGCAGATAGATCCTTAATATTTTCTATGGCTTGTTTAAATGCAACTGACATATATCCTCCAATAAGTATTTATCTATGTGTAATCTCAAGGTCTTTAAATAATCAAGAATTTTGCTAATACTTACTGAATAACTCTGTTAAGGCTCATATGGGTTAGCAGTTTTTAAGGCAATAATTCTACAGTTTTTCCATTTTTCATTGCAGCTAATTGATACCCCAATGGCTTTAATAATGAAGCCATTGTCTTTATAGTAATGTTATTTGACTCAATCCTGCCCAATGGATAGCTAAAATAAAACCTCGACCCAAGCTTCTCTGTACTTGTTGTGGTGGTCTTATGGGTATCATTAAAACTCAAATAA
>JASFYQ010000062.1:0-11866 GCA_045047105.1 Pseudomonadota bacterium
GTTAGGAGATGTTGCGATTATTGATAAAAATCCAAGACGCAATAAAGAACTGAAAGAACAAATGACATAAGAAAATAAAGCAAGCAAAGCGATAAATTACCTATTAGCAGAGAAAATCAGATACAATAAACGCTCTACTATTGAATGTGTTAATGGGAGATTAAAAGATAAATTTGGCAAGCTCCGCTATAGTTAAAAAATCCTTTTTATGTTTAGAAAACACGTTTTCTCATGGATATAAACTTGATAAGCATAAAACTTATATTTTAGTCTGTTTTTTTTGATTTTATCAATATTTGAAATAAAAACTTCTACTCTAATTAATCCAAAAATACTAGAAACACAAAAATACTAGAAACAATAGAATAGTGAAACAATAGAATAGTGAAACAATAGGGCATCCATCTGGTTTTGATTAAAATTAAGAAGCCTATCCTAGTTTAGTAGTGATACACAAAAATCACCGTTTTTACCATATAGGGACAAGAAAAGGTAAATACTTAATGGCAGGCATTACCTTAATCAAATATTTAAAGATTTACCAACCATCAACTGAAGAGTTAAAAATATGAAAAGAGAAGTAATAATAGCCTTTGCAACAGCAGCATTATTGCCACTACAGGCTAGTGCAAAAGGAAATAGTCACGATCTTCATGGAGCTGTATCGGATAAAGTTATATCTGAACAGAGAGACAAACTTGCAACAAATACAAAAGGCAAAGGGTTTGGTCCACAATCCCCTCGTGATATTGATGGAGTAATAGGTAATAATCCACGTGCATTTAATGATGCGCCCGCATCGACAGAAATGAACCTATGTAATATCCATTTCCATAAAAATGCTGAACATAAAGGGGGAGAGTTTACTCAATATGCAGGTAATGGAGATGGCCATGGTTTTCAAAGTGGTTACAAATATTCTGGTAAGTTAAATGCTTCAGAGCTTAAATCATCAGCTCATGATATTTGTCCAAGCAAACATGGGGCTTTAGTTGCTGGTGATACTATTGAAGTTCACTATGTACATTCAACTGCTCAGATCAAACCAGGCCCAACATTAGGTTCATGTTTAAATGATGCAATTAAAAACCCACAGTTGCGCGTAGAAACACAGGTATATGTTTTGGTTAATGACAAAAATGCTCTTGATTTTGGGAACTTAACTAAGCACGGACAAAAGAATGGCTTATATCAAGCAATGAATATCCCAAGTAACACAGGTACAGCTATTCAGTACGCTGGATCAACCACAGGTCCTGGCTACAATGAAAAAGGTTCTCCATTTCAGGTTACATGGAGTGTGCGCCCTAATGTAGCCAAAGTTAATATTGAGAGCATTGGTAAATGGTGTAAAGGAAATGTTTTTAATGAAGATCATGCGCATGGCGTTAGAAATCTCGTTAGAAACCCTGATCTTATTTCAAAAATCAGCCATTAAATTTAAAGCTTAGCTATTAAAAATACTGATACAGCCATCTGGTTTTAATTAAAATCGAGATGGATGTGTTAGTTTTTTTTGTTTTTTGTTAGTTTTTCCACTTTAAAGTCGGTATTTTTTGAGAAAGCCATTTATTTGGTTTTATTAGTGGTGTTCTGGTGTTCTGGTTTTATCATAAAAAAGGAGATAGATGTGTTATATGTAGTTGCCAATCGTGTTTTTGTTACTGCAGAATATATAAATGAATTTGAACAGCGTTTTAAAAAACGTGCGGGTCAAATTGATAAGCAACCGGGTTTTGTGAGTATGGAAGTATTAAAACCCAAAAGTGAAAATACCCCCTATGTTATTTTGACTCACTGGCAGAATGAAGCAGCATTTAAGAACTGGGTCGGGGGAGAAGATTTTAAACTGGCGCATCAAAATCCTATGCCCAAAGAAGCATTTTTGGAGGGTGGTGGAATTGAACAATACGAAGCAATTATTGCTGCTTCAGAAAATATTATATCCTGAGTTTTAGATAAGAAAAAGCTTAAAAACTATTTATAAAATGCAACCCTGCATACTTATTTCTGATATTCAGGGACACTTTGTAGGTGTTGTAAATAATAATTATGGTAATAGGACTTAATTTATAGGTGTTGTAAATAATAATTATGGTAATAGGACTTAATTTATAGGTGTACACTTTATTATTGAATCTGGCTCTGGAATTCTGAATTCTGTGATAGTACTAGTACTACGCCAAAAGTAAGCGATTAATAAGTAGCTGAATTTAATATAAAATACAGGTTTTTTTTAGATTTATGTACTATTATTTAAATAGAAGCCATGTTCATACATAGAAAAGAAATTTAAGGTGTTTGTTATAGTTAAATGCCATATTTCACTGGTAACCATTGCCGACTGAGTAGCATGGCTTTTTATTGGCTAAGTTGCATAACATACCTTACTAATCTATAGAGCAAATAATTTTTTTAATTGTTTTAGGTTGTCCACATCCCAGTCAGGGCATAGCATATTGTCCGGTAATTTTTCACCCGGGGCGAAACGCCCGGTTCGCACTAAGGCGGTTTGTATGCCAAGTTGCTGTGCTCCCAATATATCTGTATCTGGCCTATCTCCAATCATCAGGCAGTTTTGGGCTTGTACTTTTAATTGTTGTAATGCAATTTCGTATAATAAAGGCTTGGGTTTACCAATGGTAATCGGTTGCTGTCCAGTGGCAACTACAAATGGCGCTACTAATGCCCCTCCTCCTGGCATAATTGCACGCTTTCCACGATAAAAAGCATCTACGCTGGTATCTGGGTTTGTGCTGATTAATTGTGCTCCCTGTTTAAGGATTAAATTAATGCCAGTGGTTATTGAGGCATAATCCAGCCCTTCACCTTCCCCCACCACTACATAATCTGCATTGTCTTTGTCCTCATATCCATATTTCTGCAGACTCTTAGTTAAGCCATCAGCACCAATGGCAAAGAAACGAAATCCAGGTTTTTGTTGCGCCAGCCAAACCGCAGTTGCTTCACCCGCAGTAATAATCAGTTTATCATCCGGTCGCTTAAAGCCAATTTCAGCCATTTTATCTGCCATTGCTTCAGGCAGCCGGATGGGGTTATTGGTAATAAAGATATAGGGGATATGCGCTATACTTTGCATAAAATCTATTGCTCCATCAATAGGATTCATGCCATGGAAAAGTACACCATCCATATCAAGTAAAATAGAGGAAAAAGGTAATTGAGTCGATATTTGGTGTGGTTCAACTTTTAATTTCATTTGCTTATCTAACACTGCATTATTAACTTTTTAATTTTCCAGTATTATAACCAGATATTAGAATGAAATATAATATTGACTATGCGTTAACTAGTTATAGAAGTCGGTGGTAAATATTGAAGAATGTTTAGAATAATATTTTAAAGACAAAGCGGGTTGTTTGGCTGAATAATCACCACAAGAATGCATACCAATCGGCCATTTTTTCTTTTGTTGCAGGTAAAGAGGATATAAAAATTTCATTAAAAACACAGCTGCAATTTATTGCTGATATTTTGAAAAATTAGGCTAAACTTAATATAAGAGACTTAATCAGGGAGTCCATCATGTCTTTTATTAAAATTGCCCCAAATGTCGAATTTAAACTGGATATTAATTTAGAAGGTGTAACTGAGCATACCCGGGATTATGATGTTCAGCAGCATAAAGTAGAAATTTATGCTGAATTTGAAAAACGCCTGGAAAAGGCTTTTCCTGAAGGCATAAAAATACACAGTTTTGACTTTGGTCTGGATTTGGATAAGTACTAAAGGTTGATTCTGTTGAAGCTAATGTTAGCTAATAAATCAAAATGGACTAACATCCCCGTTTTGTTATTATGCTTTTATTGGTTTTTAAATGTATTTAGCTACCTGTTGATAGCACCCCAGCTATTTGCCTCTTCACAGGAGGTCACTATATGCAAAAACGTCTGCAAATGGTGCAGTTAATTGAACTGGATGTTCGTCAAACCAGCCAGTACCTTAATACCGAAGCTCTGGATGCTCGAGTTTTAGATGCCATTCGCAAAGTACCACGGCATAAATTTGTCAGTATCTACACGCTGGATCAAGCCTACCATAATACTCCTCTGCCTATTGGTTATGGTCAGACAATTTCACAGCCTTATATTGTTGCCATTATGACAGACTTACTCAAACTGTCTGCAACTAATAAGGTTTTAGAAATAGGTACGGGTTCGGGTTATCAGGCTGCAGTGCTCTCTGAACTGGTTGAACATGTTTATAGCATGGAAATCATACCTCCATTAGCAGAGATAGCCACACAACGCTTTAAACATCTGGGTTATACAAATATCACCACTCAAATTGCCGATGGTTATTATGGCTGGAAAGAACATGCACCTTTTGATGCCATTATTGTAACTGCAGCTAGCAGCCAAATTCCCCAACCACTGCTTAAGCAATTAAAACCACAGGGAAAAATGATAATCCCCGTTGGCAGTAATTTTATGACTCAACAATTGCTGCTGATTAGTAAAACCAAAAAGGGAGTATTGCACACCCAGCAAATTCTCCCAGTGCGCTTTGTACCACTAACTGGAACCCATTAAAAGAGAGTGACTCTCAAACCGCCATTATTTTCTATTATTCAATGGCATCATTTTGCTTATATGATTATTTCATTAAATGTAGTTGGAAATTTAATTCTCAATCACTAATTTTTCCATAGCATGTTCTGCTTGTTGTAATAAAAAACTCTTAAATTCTTTTGCAATTGGGCTAAGGCGTTTGTTTTTACTTTCAACCAGATACCATTTACGCATAATAGGGAAGTCTTTAATATTTAAAACCCGCAAACTCTGTGCCCGCAGTTCTATTTCCAGAGTATGTAAAGACACAATTGCCAGCCCTAAACCTTCTTCTACTGCATGTTTAATCGCTCTGTTATTACTCATATCCATGGTGGTATTAAATGGAATTTGGTGATCCTTGAAAAATTTTTCAGAGGCTATACGTGTTCCAGAGCCTTCTTCACGAACAATAAAACGTTCTTTACTGAGTTTGTTTAAAGATATTTGAGTAGTTTTTAATGATAACGGGTGCTTAGGCGCTGCAATAACTACTAAAGGATTATCTAAGAAATGGATGGATTGTAATTGGCTATCATGTGGCGGTTGTCCCATAATAACCAAATCGCGCTCATTATTATCTAACTGCTTTAATAGCGCACTACGATTAGTTACGTCCAGACTAATACGGATTTTAGGATAAAGTTTTTCAAATGCGGCTAATAAGCGAATTACAAAATGGTTTGCGGTACTGGCAACGGCAATATTTAAATGTCCCGTTTGTAAGTCTTTTAGCTGCTCAATAGTTTCTTCAATATCTTTTTTTTGTGAAATGGTATTGCGGGCATAACGGTATACCTCTTCACCTGCAGTGGTTAAATAAAATTTTTTACCAATACGTTCTAATAAGGGCAGGGTAGTTTGCTCTTCCAGCAGCTTAATTTGCATAGATACCGCTGGCTGAGATAAGTACAATTCCTTGGCTGCTTTGGTATAACTTAATAATCGGGCCACAGATTCAAAGATTTTAAGCTGTCTAAACGTAGGATTCATGGTAATTTATTTCCATTTAAACGGGATAGTTATTATAGCTGGCCATGAAGTATAAATAAAACCTTATGCTAAATATAAAAAAATCGAGTTTTACTTTATAATATAAACCACGTATATTTACCCCACGCTTTAGTTAGCAGCTTTTAATTATTAATTAGAAGCAATTAATTAACAAAGAATTTTAATTAAGGAGTCCTATATGGATCAATCAGCACGTTATTCTGATTTAAGTTTAGATGAAGATAAATTAATTGCCGATGGCAAGCATATGCTAGTTGCATATACCATGCATTGTATGCCGGGCTTTGGTGGTTATTTGGAAACTGCCGCTCACTTTGCAGCAGAATCATCAACTGGAACTAATGTTGAAGTTTCTACTACTGATGATTTCACCAAGAACCTTGATGCTTTAGTTTATGAAATAGACGAAGCAAAAGGCATTATGAAAATTGCTTATCCTAATGATCTTTTTGACCGCAATGTCATCGATGGTCGTACCATGATTGTATCTTTCCTTACACTGGCTATTGGTAACAACCAGGGCATGGGTGACGTACAAGACGCACAGATGCAGGATTTCTATGTGCCACCAGCTATGCTTGCTCTTTTTGATGGTCCTGCTGTTGATATCACTGATATGTGGAACCTATTAGGTCGTTCCAGAACTGAAGGTGGTTATATTGCGGGTACTATCATTAAGCCTAAATTAGGTTTACGTCCAGAGCCATTTGCAGAAGCAGCTTACCAGTTCTGGTTAGGTGGTGACTTTATTAAAAATGATGAGCCTCAGGGTAATCAGGTTTTCTGTCCTATGAAGAAGGTTTTACCCTTAGTTCATGATGCTATGAAACGTGCTCAGGACGAAACAGGCGAAGCTAAAATCTTCTCTATGAACATCACTGCTGATGATTATCATGAAATGTGTGCTCGTGCTGACTTCGGTTTAGAAACATTTGGTGAAGACGCACCTCGTCTGGCTTTCTTAGTTGATGGTTATGTAGGTGGTCCAGGTATGGTGACAACTGCTCGTCGTAACTATCCTTCACAGTACTTACATTATCACCGTGCTGGTCATGGTGCAATCACTTCACCTTCATCGGTTCGTGGTTATACCGCTTTTGTACTGGCTAAACTTTCTCGTCTTATGGGAGCTTCTGGTATCCACGTGGGTACTATGGGTTACGGTAAAATGGAAGGTGGTAAAGACGATAGAAACATTGCATACATGATCGAACGTGATAGCGCTGATGGTCCTTTCTATCATCAGGAATGGCGTGGAATGAAGCCAACTACCCCAATTATATCTGGTGGTATGAATGCATTACGTCTACCTGGTTTCTTCGAGAACCTGGGCCATGGTAATGTTATCAATACATCTGGTGGTGGTTCTTATGGTCATATCGACTCTCCAGCAGCTGGTGCGATTTCGCTGCGCCAGTCTTATGATTGTTGGAAAGAAGGTGCTGACCCAATTGAATATGCTAAAGAGCATAAAGAATTTGCTCGTGCATTTGAGTCCTTCCCAGGTGATGCTGATTCAATCTTCCCAGGTTGGAGAGATAAGTTAGGCGTTCATAAATAAGCAGTAGTTGGTGTAACAGCTTAATGAAATAGCTTAAAAAAAGCCTCTGTTTTCAGGGGCTTTTTTATTCCAAAATAGTTAAATTTACTTTGTATGGTTTCCAAAAAATTTGATACCATACAAAGAGGATTTATCCAGTAACATAGAATAGGTAATACACATATGAGCAATCAAGATATTGAACAATACTTAATTAAAGAAGAACCTTTTTATCAAGCCCAGGATAATGAAGTCGCACTTTATGAGGCTGCCTATAAGGGACGTTTACCAGTTATGATAAAAGGCCCAACCGGCTGTGGTAAGTCACGTTTTATTGAACACATGGCCTGGAAATTAGGAAAGCCACTTATTACCGTTGCTTGTAATGAAGATATGACCGCTTCTGATTTAGTGGGGCGTTATTTATTAGATGCAAATGGTACCCGCTGGTTAGATGGTCCATTAACCGTTGCGGCAAGAATTGGCGCCATTTGTTATTTGGATGAAATTGTTGAGGCTCGTCAGGACACCACGGTGGTAATTCACCCCTTAACCGATCACCGTCGCAGTTTACCTTTAGATAAAAAAGGCGAACTGATTACGGCACATCTGGATTTTCAACTGGTAATCTCGTATAACCCGGGTTATCAAAGTTTAATGAAAGATTTAAAACAATCCACTAAACAACGTTTTACGGCTTTAGATTTTGAATACCCCAGTGCAAAAACAGAAGCTGAGATTGTTGCCAAAGAAGCCAGTATTAGCTTAGATATCGCATCTAAATTAGTTAAAATTGCAGAGGCAGCCAGAAACCTTAAAGGGCATGGTTTGGATGAAGGTATTTCTACCCGCTTAATGGTCTATGCAGCACAATTAATGAACCAGGGTGTTGGGCATGCAGATGCTTGTAAAATGGCTTTAGTAAGACCTATTACGGATGATGCGGATATCCGTAGCACACTTAATCATGCCGTTGATGCGGTCTTTTCTGACTAAGACATATTATATGAACAGCATTAATGTCCGGGTTGATTTTTCTTTTCAGGGAAAGCATTACACACCTGAAATCACCATCGAGTTGGATAATTTTATCCAACAGAAAGAGCCCGTCTCTTTTCATCGATTAATTGCTAGCCAACATGAAATTGATTGTTATTCGTACTTGTATGAAGTGATGGAATCCAGTGATATTTTTTATTGCAATCCACAAGGATTAGCTATCGCTCATACAAAAGATGAATACTTTGATATAGACAGTTATAGAGCACAATGGGCAGCAGATAAACTGCTAGAACAACTTTTACTGATTGCAAAAAAAGAAATGAATATAGCTGATTTTGAGCAGAACAAATCACTTAAAAATGCTTTATTACAGGCATATAATCTTGGTTATAGCCAACTTACATAAGCTGGCAACCTAGTAATAGCAAGGTAGCATAAAATGGATCAAGAACTATTAGAACAATACCGCAGCCAATTAAAATGTAGCTTTGAACAACTTGATGATACATTTGAAGATTGTATGCTTGAAGCATTTACTTCACTTTCCGATCAAGGAATTAAAGATTACCTTAAAGGTGCTTCTTTAGTTTGCATGATTGGGCGTGGTTTTGAACCCGTTTTAGTGTATCTGGAAGAAATGCCTCAAGTGGCAAAATTATTAGGTGAAGAAAGTCTGAGCCTGGTTTCACAAAGTGTTTGGGGCTTATCTCGCACGCCCAATGGAAATTCTATTCCGCCTTTTTTAAATTCCATTGCAGAAGCTGCGCGCCGCTTAGGTAGTATAGAGTTATTTCAAAAGTATATTGATCTGCTTTTTGATTTGGCTGAAAGAACAACCGGCTCCATACACGGGCATCACACTACATTTCCCAGCCCTGGTTTACCCGTATTACTTGCAAATGCACCCTATTTACTCAATCAGCTCTGTCTGGAAGGCTTACAAAACTGGGTTAATTATGGTATACGAAATTATCCTGACCACCCAGAGCGGCAGGAAAATTATTTTTCTTTACAGTCGGCTGATAGTAAAGCGATATTACAGCGTGAACGCCATGGTACTTTATTTATTGATAATGAGCGAAAACTGAGTTTATATCTGAAAGCCTTATGGGATGAAAAGTTGTATATGATCCCTTATTCAACAGGTTTTGATGAATTACGCAAGCCAATTCCTTATTACGATAATTTAGGTGTGCGAGTTCCCGATGTATTGGATGATAGTAATAATGCAGAAGGCAATTGTATAAGCGGTATCGATCGTTATCGTGCGATTCTGGCACATTTTATGGGGCATAAACGCTGGTCAAATGCCATTATCGCAGATAATTTAAGCCCTTTTCAACGTATTGCGGTAGAGGTTTTAGAAGACTCTCGTGTAGAGTACCTGGCTTATCAAATTTACCCGGGTTTACAAAAAATATTTCTAGGCTTGCATCCTAAGCCTATTGAAGATGATTGCATTATGGAGCAGGAATCATGTATTCGTCACCGTCTCACCATGCTCTCCTATGCTATATTAAATCCTGCACATGATTATAAAAATGCGGACATTATTGAATTTAGCCAACGTTTTCACGATGAAATGAAAGTGAGTGATGGGGATACTTTTTCCATGTCGAAAATTGCTACCTCCTTTATTGCAAGGACACGCAGACAAACCGATCAACTTGCTAAAATGTATTTTAAAGACACTGAAGTTGAATACCGTGATGACAATCGCCACCTGTGGAAGTTTATTGAAATGGGTGATGAAGAAGAAATGTTTGACCAGCAAGAATCTAAAGCGCAAGAAAATGAGGAAGAAGATAAAGGGCTGCCTCCAAGACATTATCATGAGTGGGATTATAGTAGCAAATCTTATCGTCCAGATTGGGTAAGTTTGTATGAAACATTGCATCCACCCGGTAATCCTCAAGACATTGATGATATTTTAGACAAGCATAGAGTGTTAGCCAGGCAACTCAAACAACTGCTGGATTTATTAAAACCACAACATTATGTGCGTATTCGTTATCAGGAAGACGGTAGTGAACTGGATTTAGATACGGCTATTCGCTCCTTAATTGATTATAAAAGTGGCGCTAATCCTGACCCACGCATCAATATGAGCCATAAACACGATGGTCGTGATATTGCAGTGATGTTACTTCTGGATTTATCTGAGTCACTCAATGAAACCCCGGCGGGTTGCGAGCAAAGCTTATTGCAATTGAGCCAGGAGGCCGTTGCTTTACTATCCTATGCCATTGAACACTTAGGTGATAAATTTGCCATTGCCGGTTTCTCATCTAATACACGCCATGAGGTACGTTATCAGCACATCAAAGGTTATAGTGAACATTTTGATGATGATGTAAAAGCACGTTTGGCAGCAATGGGCGCGGGTTATTCCACACGTATGGGTGCTGCTTTACGTCATGCAGGACATTATTTAGGTAGTCAGCAATGTGATAAAAAATTATTATTGGTACTCACGGATGGAGAGCCAGCAGACATTGATGTAGGCGATCCCAAGCTATTAATTCAAGATGCACGCAAGGCAGTACAAGAGCTCAACCAGGAGGGTATTTATAGCTATTGTATTAATCTTGATCCCCATGCAGATGAGTATGTTCAAGATATTTTTGGTAAGCAATATATGGTCATAGATAAAGTGAATCAGTTACCAGAAAAATTGCCTAAATTGTTTATGAGTTTAACAGGATAATTTTTTATGTGGATACAAAGAGAAATACAATTGCCTGCCAAAGTTCGGGGCTTTCATCTTATTACCGATATAATCCTTGCCCGGCTTCCCCAGATAGGAGAGTTGAATATTGGTTTATTAAATGGCAAAACACAAAAACACAAAAATACTGAAACACTGTGGTGAAAACACTGAGACACCCATCTGGTTTTGATCAAAAACAGTATGGGTGCCTTGGTATCCTTATTCTGTGATCAAAAACAGTATGGGTGCCTTGGTATCCTTATTCTGTAATAGTAAATTTTATTGTTACTTTTTTAGCTATCAAAATTGTTAATTTTTTTTACTCTTTCGTCATTCTCGAAGTGTTTTTATCGGGAATCTATAAAGTTCGCTGTTATTCCTTTTTTATTTTTAAATAATTTTGCCCTGGATGCAATTACGGGTGCTTGAATATTTGATTTATATAAATATTTTCTAATTGATTGTCGCTCTGAAACCTAGAAATTAAATTTACGCTTAACCCATACTTAGAGAGGTCGATTTTGTTTTTGTTTGTAGTCCCGTAAATGTATAGGTTATATTCATCGGTTGATATAAGGTTGTAGTCAAATAACATAACAATGAATTTGTTTAATTTGAAACTAATAAAATCATCTTCCATCTTGAGCTTTACTATTGCTAAATTAATTAACTCAGGGTTGGTTTTTTTTGAAAAGGGGGGAAGAAAAATAGCTTTCCGGTAGGTTGTTGAGCTTGAGGATTTTAGGCTACCGCAGAGCGGTTTTGTTCAACGCCGCAAATCACCGGCACCAAAAAGCAGAGCGAGGAACGAGCGGCGCCTTTTGGTGTCCGTGTGCATTTGCCTTGTTATCTGTGAAAAATAGGTAGTGTAAAAATAAGTGTGTATCTGTCCGATTAAATATAAGGAGATAACTCCTCCTCAAACTCGATTATAAACCGATTTAAAGCAGGTTTCCAATCCCTGATCGGCATAGTCCATTTTTTAGATGCTCCCTGGATAGCCAAATAAATGACCTTTAAAGCAGCGTC
>JASFYQ010000063.1:0-41496 GCA_045047105.1 Pseudomonadota bacterium
GCTGGAAAGGGACATGAGAATTACCAGGAAATAAAGGGTAAACGTTTGCACTTTAGTGATTTAGAAACCTGTCAGGAGTTATTAGTTGCCTGATGAATATATTATCAGCACAATTTCTATCCTTATCTGGCATTGCAAAAAACTTAAATGTTGAGTTGCTAGGTGAAGACAAAAATTTTAATAATATAAGTATTGATAGCAGAAGTTTAACTAAGGGTGATTTATATATTGCCATTAGCGGTGATAGATTTGATGGGCATGACTTTATAGCTGAGGCTATGGCAAAAGGAGCTATTGGCTGTGTGGTGGAGCAGTCACAAAAAGATAACAGGGCATTAAGTCAACTGGTGGTTAAGGATTCCAAATTAGCTCTGGGTCAAATTGCCAGTATCTGGGCAGAAAAATGGAAACAGCAAAACACTGAGGCTAGAAAAGTAATTGCTATTACTGGCAGCTGTGGAAAAACGACTTTAAAAGAAATGATCTGCTCTATAGCTATACAAAAATTTAAAGCTAAGGATGCAGTATTATCCACAATAGGAAACTTAAATAATGAATTTGGTGTGCCTTTAACCCTGATGCGACTGAATAGCAAACATCAATTAGCAATAATCGAAATGGGAGCTAATCATTTACAGGAAATTGCTTATTTAAGTGGCCTGGTAAAAGCAGATATTGCAATTATTACTAATGCGGGCAGTGCACATGTTGAAGGTTTTGGCTCTTTAGAAGCAGTTGCAAAAGGAAAAGGAGAAATTTTTTCTACTCTGCCTGAACAGTCTATAGCGATAATTAATAATGATGATATATATGCAAACTATTGGAAAAGTTTAATTGATAAAAGTAACCATAAAATTGTTAGCTTTGCTATAAAAAATAAGGCGGATATTAGTGCTGAACAACAGACGAGCAGTATAGAAGATGATCTCTATCTCTGGCAGGTAACAACTGACGAGGGAGTTTTTTCTATTAAATTGCCATCACCAGGAAAGCATAACCTGGCAAATGCTTTAGCTGCGATAGCGACTGGGCAACTAATAGGAGCTTCAATAACGCAGATACAGCAAGGGTTACAACAGTTTGAAAATGTTTCCGGGCGATTAGAAGTCAGTAAAAAACAGCAAAGATTTACGCTTATTAATGATAGTTATAATGCTAATCCTGAATCAGTAAAAGCAGCAATAGATGTGTTAGCTGCATATCCCAATAAAGAAAAAATTCTGGTATTGGGAGATATGGGAGAGCTAGGTAAACAGCAGCAACAGCTTCATCAACAAGTGGGTGAATATGCTGCTAATAGCCAGATTAAAAATTTATATACTCTGGGTGAATTAAGTAAACACACTTTAAAAGGATTTCAGAGCAGCAGTAAAAGTACTTTAGCAAAGTCATTTGACTCAATATCTGAGCTAAATGAATATTTAACAAAAATAGATTTAAACGATAGTGTAGTTTTAATAAAAGGCTCAAGAAATATGGCAATGGAAGAAGTGGTAGTGGCTTTGGAGGATATGAATTAATGTTATTGTCGCTGGCAGAGTATCTTAGTCAATTTTATAGTGCCTTTGGTGTATTTGAATATTTAACGCTCAGAGCAATTTTAGGTGTATTAACTGCTTTATCCATAGCCCTATTAGTTGGGCCGTTTATG
The DNA here is from genome assembly GCA_045047105.1 of Pseudomonadota bacterium. GTDB lineage: Bacteria > Pseudomonadota > Gammaproteobacteria > GRL18 > GRL18 > JADGAU01. The sequence continues at coordinate 1,652 of JASFYQ010000063.1, forward strand.
ATCCGTACCCTGGTTAATAAACAGATTGGTCAAACCGTAAGAGAAGATGGACCCGAAAGTCATTTTAGCAAAGCAGGAACTCCCACTATGGGGGGAGCATTAATTCTGGTTGCTATTGCTATTAGTACTATTTTATGGGGCGATTTAAATAATCGTTATGTATGGGTGGTATTACTGGTCACTTTGGGATTTGGCATTATTGGCTGGATAGATGATTATAAAAAAATAATTTATGGCAATAGCAAGGGGCTGATTGCCAGATATAAGTACTTTTGGCAAAGCCTTATTGCAATCTGTGTAGCTGTGTATCTATACAATACCGCAGAAACAGTAGAGCAAACACAGTTATTAATTCCTTTTGTAAAGGATACCATGCTGGATTTAGGTTTTGCATATATGATTCTGACCTATTTAGTGATTGTGGGTAGCAGCAATGCAGTAAATTTAACCGATGGATTAGATGGCCTGGCGATTTTACCAACCGTTATGGTAGCTGGTGCTTTAGGGGTTTTTGCTTATGTAACCGGAAATTATAACTTTGCTCAATACTTAAATATTCCTTACGTAAAAGGTGTAGGGGAGCTGGTTATAATTTGTGGAGCCTTTGTTGGTGCAGGGTTGGGATTTTTATGGTTTAACACCTATCCCGCACAAGTATTTATGGGTGATGTAGGTGCTTTAGCTCTAGGTGCCGGGCTGGGAATTATTGCCGTTTTAGTCAGGCAGGAAATTATTTTATTTATTATGGGCGGGATTTTTGTAATGGAAACCATTTCGGTTATTTTACAGGTCGCATCATATAAATTAACCGGTAGAAGAATTTTTAAAATGGCTCCAATACATCATCATTTTGAATTAAAGGGTTGGCCTGAGCCACGAGTAATTGTTAGATTTTGGATTATTACAGTAATTTTAGTATTAATAGGATTAGCTTCATTAAAGATAAGATAATGAAAAATAAACCACTGATTTTTGATTATAACTTAAAAACTCTACTGGTAGGTCTAGGAGAGACAGGGTATTCCTGTGCAAAATTTTTAAGCAAAAAAAATTGCCCCTTTGATATTTGTGATACCCGTGAAACACCACCCTATCTTGCCCAATTGAATAAAGAGTTGCCAGAAATAACAGTTTTAACCTCGGTAAAGCTTGATCAAAATTTATTACAGTCATATCAGCAAATTGTTATTAGCCCGGGAATTTCTGTAAAAGATAAGCTGTATGAGCAATTTAAGCAAAGTGGGAAGTTAATTATTGGTGACATAGTTTTATTTATTCAGGAAAATTTAAATACCAATAATAAACCCATAATTGCAGTAACTGGTTCAAATGGCAAAAGCACAGTAGTGACTCTGGCAGAACAGATGCTTAAGAAAGCAGGCCATCAAGTTTCAGCAGGAGGGAATTTAGGTGTTCCAGCCTTGGATTTATTGGAAATGGAAGTTGAAATCTATATTTTAGAATTATCCAGTTTTCAGCTTGAAACTATTCCCGAAGAATATTTTCAAGAAGAAGTTTTTGATAGTGCGGTACTATTAAATGTTTCTGAAGATCATATGGATAGATATGAGAGTTTAGAAGATTATCGCAAGGTAAAAGAGAGTATTTTTAAGCTCAGCAAACATTGTGTTTTTAATAAAAATGAATGGCTGCTTGATGAAACACTAAAAGAAAAACAACATCTGGAATTTAGTCTGGGCAAGCCGGATAAAAATGGCTTTGGCTTAATTAATGAAAATGGAGTGACTTATCTGGTTCAAGATATCTGTAGTCATCAGAGTCCATCGTATAAAAAAATAATGCCCGTATCAGAAATAGCAATTACGGGAAAGCATAACTATAGCAATATTTTAGCCACCTTAGCTTTGTTAGAGCCCTTTGTTTTAAGCTATAGCAGTATGATTGCTGCTATTCAAACTTATAAGGGCCTGGCTCACCGTTGTGAATGGGTCGCAAATATTGGCAAAGTGGATTTTTATAATGACTCTAAAGGAACCAATGTTGGAGCAACCATTGCTGCGATTAATAGTTATGAACGACCTAAACTATTAATCGCGGGTGGAGTAGGAAAAAATGCAGATTTTAGTGAACTGGGTAAAATTATTAACCAGAAAATAAAACATGTCTTATTATTTGGACAGGATGCAGAGCTAATAAAAAGCGCCATATTGAATGAGCAACAGTTAAATAATAATACTAAAAATGAACAGAGCATAAGCAGTCAGACAGTAACATTAGTTTCCATAGAAATAGTAAAAGATATACAGCAAGCAGTATCCACTGCACAACAGCTCGCACGGGAAGGGGATCTGGTTTTATTTTCACCAGCATGTGCAAGTTTTGATATGTATAAGAATTATATTGAGCGAGGAGAAGATTTTGTATTTCACGTTGAAAAACAAGTTTTTTAAATAATAAAACATGCAATATTTTAAACAATCCAATCAACAACAAGCAAAGCAAGACTATTGGTGTGACCCGATTATTTTGGGTATTACACTGGTATTGCTGGCTATTGGGTTAATTATGGTTGCATCTTCCTCCATTTCGATAGCTGACCGTACTAATGGACAACCGTTTTTTTATTTCTATCGTCAACTAATGGCGGTAAGTTTAGGTGTTGCAATTGGTTGTCTGGTATTTTTATCACCTATGGCCTGGTGGAAAAAACAAGCCGATGTATTGCTGATAGTGGGATTGGTTTTACTGGTGGCGGTATTAATTCCTGGAATTGGTAAAGAAGTTAATGGCAGTTCCAGATGGATTCCACTGGGATTATTTAATTTACAGGTTTCAGAGTTATTAAAATTATTTTTTATAGTTTATTTAGCATCCTATATTGTTAGGAAAAAGCAGGCTTTAATAGAAGATTATAAGCAGTTCTTCCCACCAATGGTGTTGTTGATAGTAGTAGCTTTATTTTTATTACTTGAACCTGATTTAGGAGCTGCAGTAGTTATTTTTTCCACAGCGTTAGGAATGTTATTTATTGCTGGTGTTCCCTTTATTGCTTTCTTAAGCATGATTAGTTTAGCCAGTTTAGCAGGGGCTTTATTAATATATTTTGAACCCTATCGTCTAGCTAGATTCCAGGCATTTACTAATCCATGGGAAGACCCCTTTAATAGTGGTTTTCAGTTAACTCAGTCATTAATGGCCTTTGGTAGAGGTGATTGGATTGGCGAAGGTCTGGGCAAGAGTGTACAAAAATTATTTTATCTACCAGAGGCTCATACAGACTTTATCTTTGCAATTATTGCTGAAGAATTAGGCATGTTTGGAGTTATTTTAATCATAATCTTATTTTTAATGTTGGTATTTAGAATTTTTAATATTGCTAAAAAAGCATTTTTAAGTGACAAAATATTTGAAGCATTTATTTTATTTGGAGTGGGAATCTGGATTTGTTTACAAGCCTTTATCAACATTGGTGTAAATATGGGGGTATTACCCACTAAAGGTTTGACCTTACCGTTTATTAGCTACGGCGGCAGTAGTGTAATGATTATGTGTATTACCATTGCATTAATACTTCGAGCAGAATATGAAACACGCTGTAAAAATCCTGTATCAATAATCAGCCTGATTGAATTATTTAAGGCTCAACAGCAAAAGGTGTCAACATAAATATGGCATCTAAAACGATATTAATGATGGCAGGTGGAACAGGTGGGCATATATTCCCTGCTCTTGCAATTGCAGATGAATTACAACAGCAACAACATAAGGTAGTTTGGTTAGGCACTTTACGGGGAATGGAAAGCAGATTGGTTCCTGAAAAAAATTATCCGATTGAATATATAAATATTAGTGGTCTGCGAGGTAAGGGATTAATACGACTAGTTTCCATGCCTTATTTACTGATCAAGGCAATAATGCAAACTTTTGCAGTATTTAAACGAATAAAACCAGATTTAACTATTGGAATGGGCGGTTTTGTAACTGGACCAGGTGGTTTAGTGAGTTGGCTTTTAGGAAAACCCCTAGTCATTCATGAACAAAATGCTATCAGTGGTTTAAGTAATAATTTATTAGCGCTAATTGCAAAAAAAAGACTTTGTGCTTTTCCCAATGCATATAAAGGGGTTATTTTTGATAAATGGTATAAGCCTAAAAATTGTTTTGTAACAGGCAATCCGATTAGAGAAGATATTTTAGCGTTAGATAAAGTTAAAGTTGCGGAAAAAAATAAAAGCACTTTGAATATTCTTGTTGTGGGTGGAAGTTTAGGTGCTGAAAAAATTAACCAGGTAGTGCCCCGGGCAATAAAACTTTTACAACAAAGCACAGAAAACAATAATTTATACTCGTCTTATCATATTAAACATCAATGTGGTAAAGGCAAAGTTGAACAAGTAAAACAGACTATAGCAGGAAGTTATTTTGACTCAAATAGCAGCATAAAAATTGAATATAACATAGCAGAATTTATTAGCGATATGGCTACGGTCTATGAATGGGCAGATATTGTGATTTGTCGAGCCGGCGCTTTAACTATTAGTGAAATTGCAGCAGTGGGTATAAGTTCTATATTAATTCCTTACCCCTTTGCCGTAGGAGATCACCAAACTGCAAATGCAAAATATATAACAGATAAGCAGGCAGGGTATTTATTAGCACAAAACGACTTAAGTGCAGAAAGTTTAAAACATATTTTAAATCAATGTGACCAAGAAAAATTAGCAGATATGTCTAATAAAGCAAAACAATTAGCAAAACCCAATGCAACCATAGATGTTGTAGAGCATTGTTTGTTTTTAATAAAGGATAATCAGCAAGTAGAAACTAGCGGATCAATAAAATGAATACTACAAACAGCATAGTTACTTTTTCAGAAATGCCAATGGGTAAAATTAAACGGATCCATTTTGTAGGTATTGGTGGTTCTGGCATGAGTGGTATTGCAGAGGTTATTCATCATATAGGTTATTGTGTAACAGGGTCTGATTTACAACAAAGTAAGGTAATCACCTATTTACAACAATGTGGCATAGAAATAAGTATTGGCCATAACGCATCAAATATTAAAGATGTGGATGTAGTAATTACTTCTACCGCAGTAAAAAAAGATAATCCTGAAGTAGTGCATGCGCGGAAATTAAGAATTCCAGTGATTCCAAGAGCAGAAATGCTTGCTGAATTAATGCGCTTTAGATATGGCATAGCAATCGCTGGAACACATGGCAAAACAACTACCACCAGTTTAGTTGCAAGTGTTTTAGCACAGGGAAATTTAGATCCTACCTTTGTAATTGGTGGGCGATTAAATAGTGCGGGAACCCATGCAAAATTAGGAGCCAGCCCGTATTTGGTGGCAGAAGCAGATGAGAGCGATGCTTCATTTTTACATTTACAGCCAATGATCTCAATAGTTACCAATTTAGAAGAAGATCACATGGGAACTTATGGTGGTGATTATGCTCGCTTAGAAGATACCTTTGCAGAATTTATTCATCAGTTACCTTTTTATGGACTGGTTATTTTATGTATAGATGATGAAAATGTAGTTAAGTTACAAAAAAAGATTACCCGACGTTTTACGACCTATGGCATAGAAAATAAAAGTGCTGATTATAATGCCTTTGATATCGAGCAAAATGAATTTAAAACACAATTTAAAGTGCTAAAAAAAACCACCAAAGAAGTGTTGCATATTAGCTTAAATATGCCAGGCAAGCATAATGTATTAAATGCTCTTGCTGCAATAATTGTAGCCAAAGAATTAGATATTAAAGAACAGGATATTCAAGTTGCATTAGAAAATTTTCAGGGTATCGGTAGACGTTTTCAAGTGTATGGTGATTTAGAAATAATAGCCAAACCAGAGCAGCAAGCAAAAAAAATATTAATGATTGATGATTATGCGCATCACCCCAGTGAAATAAAAGCAACTCTGGAGGCTGTTGCAAGTGGTTGGCCATCACGAAGAGTAGTTGTTATTTTTCAGCCACATAGATATAGCAGAACTAGGGATTTATACGATGATTTTGTACTTGTGTTGAGTAAAATTGAACATTTAATATTGTTAAATGTTTACCCGGCAGGTGAAGAATCCATACATGGGGCAGACTCACGTAGTTTATCTCGTTCAATAAGAAATATAGGTCAAACGGATCCTTTATTGATTCAACAAGAAGATGAATTAACCCACATTCTAGCCCAACATTTACAGGATGGGGATATTTTACTGACTTTAGGAGCGGGCAGTATTGGCAGTTTAGCTGCAAAAATAGCGGAACAATTTTCCTAGCTTAATTAGATAAGTTAAATGGGTATGTTAAAAATGAAGCAATTTACTATTGATAACATAGATTATGATATGAGTAGCATCAGAGGTTTGATTAAAACTGAAGAGGCTTTGTCTGAACATACCACATGGAAAGTAGGAGGACGGGCTAAAATATATTTTCAACCCGATGATGTAAATGACTTGCAACAATTTTTAAAAAAATTAGAAAATGAGCAACATCAGATTTTATGGTTAGGCTTGGGCAGTAATGTGCTAATTAGAGACAAAGGTTTTAATGGCATTGTGATTAATACTGTTGGCAGATTAAAACAGATAAACTTTTTTGAAAGTGATAAAAAACATAAAACTTCTGATAAATATGGGAAATTAATGGTAAGTGCTGAAAGTGGCGTTAGCTGTGCTAAATTTTCTAGAGAAGTTGCTGCAGCGGGATTTACCGGGGCTGAATTTTTTTCTGGTATTCCAGGTAGTATGGGTGGAGCCATTGCAATGAATGCAGGTGCTTTTGGTGGAGAGTGCTGGAGAAATCTGGAATACGTTGAAACAATCGATGAGTCAGGAAATATTAAAACCAGAAATAAAAATGAATTTAATATCTCATATAGACAGGTAAAAGGTTTACAAACAACAGATAAAGGCAATAGTGAATGGTATATAAAAGGCTTTTTTAGCTATCCACAGAGTTACATACAAGGCTCCGATCTGGAAAATATAAAAATAGCTGAAAGCAAGGCAAAAATTAAAGCTTTATTAGCCGAGCGAAATTTAAAACAACCCGTGCAATATGCCAATGCAGGTTCTGTATTTCGTAATCCTGAGGGAGACTATGCAGCTCGCTTAATTGAACGCTGTGGCTTAAAAAATCAGCAAATTGGTAATGCAGTGGTTTCAGAAAAACATGCTAATTTCATTATCAACAAGGGTGGAGCAAAAGCCAGTGATATTGAAGCCTTAATAGAGATGATTCAACAGCAGGTATATAACAAATTTTCAATCACACTACAGCCAGAGGTGCATATCTATGGTGAGCGGTAAAATTGGTGTTTTACTTGGTGGTGATTCTCAGGAAAGAGAGGTTTCACTGGATAGTGGACAAGCTGTATATGAAAGCTTAAAAAACCAAAATGTAGATGTAATAAAAATAGATATTTGTAACAAAAAAAAGGCAAGCTGGTTAGAACAAATACAAAACATAGATTTTGCCTTTATTGCCCTACATGGTCGAGGTGGTGAAGATGGCAAAATACAGGCCTTACTGGAATTATTGGAGATCCCGTATACAGGAAGTTCAGTAACTGCTTCTGCTGTGGCAATGAATAAGCTATTAAGTAAACAAATATGGACGGCAAATAGTTTGCCAACACCTGAATATGTATTAATGGATGAACAAACGAATATATCTAAAATGGCAGCAAAAATAGGTTTTCCTATGATGATAAAACCTGCCCATGAAGGATCCAGTATAGGCATAAGTAAGGTCAATGGTGAACAAGAAATAGATGCAGCATTTGCCTTAGCCAGAAAGTTTGATCCAATAGTTATTGCTGAGCAATGGATAAATGGAAAGGAATATACAGCGAGTATAGTAGCGAAAGAGGTTTTGCCATTGATCCGTTTGCAAACGCCAAGAGAATTTTATGATTACCAGGCAAAATATAAGCTGGATGATACTTTATATTTTTGCCCTTGTGGTCTAGAGCAAGAAATTGAGCAGCAAGTTCAGCAACTAGCTAAAAAAGCATTTGCAAGTATTGGCTGTATTGGCTGGGGGCGGGTGGATTTTATGCTGGATGAAAAGCAGCAGCCATGGTTAATAGAATTAAATACGGTACCTGGTTTAACCAGTCATAGTTTGGTGCCTATGGCTGCAAAGCAAGCTGGAAAGAGCTTTGATCAATTAATAATATCAATTATTAAAGCAGCGCAGCATTAATATGAAAAAAACTATAGTAGCCGTTTTTTTTGTAAGTTTAGTTCTGCTTTCCAGCGGGTTTGGAATAAATTTTTTATTCCAAAAAGATACTTTGCAGGTAAAGCGGATTGTTATGTTAAATAAATTGCAGGAACAGGATGTAGAGCAATTACAACAATTAGCCAGTGCAGGTATGAATGGCGGATTTTTTAGCCTGGATATAGATAAATTTAGAGAAAGAATTGAGACACTGGCATGGATTGAGACGGTTTCTGTAAGAAAAAAATGGCCAGATACTTTGCAATTAGATATACATGAAAAACAGGTTGCAGCAAGGTGGATAATATCGGACAAAAAAAATAGAACTATCAATAAATTATTACAGGTTGATTGGAACAAACAAAGTTTATTAAGTAAAAAAGGAATGATGTTTAATACGGTTTTAACCCAAAGACAATATGATAAATACAATAAACTAGCGATTTATTCATCGCCAGATGAGCTTGCTTCCAGTGGTTTAGAAAAATGCCAGCAAATTTCAAAACTACTTGAAGTAGTAAAATTAGAAATTAAGCAATGTTTTCAAGATCAGCGGCGTTCTTGGTATGTCCATCTGGACAATGGATTTAATTTATATTTGGGGCGTGTTGCAAATAAAGAGACAAATAATAAATATTTGGAAAAAAATAATTTAAAAGAAAAGAGTAAAGATAAGATTTTACAAAGAATCACTACTTTTGTAATGGCTTATCAGAAAATTTTAAGAAAACATGAAAAAAATATTGATCGAATTGATATGCGTTATACCAATGGATTTTCGATTAAATGGAAGGCATAAAAACTATAAAAATGAATATTTATCAAATGCAAAAGGAAAGGGCTAATGACCAGGCGTACTGAGAAAAATCTAATAGTTGGTCTAGATATTGGAACTTCAAAAGTTGTGACCATTGTTGCAGAAATAAATACGGCAGGAGAAGTAGAAATTATTGGTATGGGTGAACACCCTTCACGAGGAATGAAAAAGGGAGTTGTGGTAAATATAGAATCTACCGTAAATTCAATAAGACGCTCTGTAGAAGAAGCAGAATTGATGGCAGGATGTGAAATTCACTCAGTCAATGTTGGCATTGCGGGGAGCCATATTAGCAGTATGAACTCACATGGCATGGTGGCAATAAAAGATAAAGAAGTTACTGATGAAGACGTTGAGCGTGTTATGGATGCTGCTCGAGCGGTTGCTATTCCAGCAGATAGAAAAATAATTCATATTATGCCACAACAGTTTTTAATTGATGATCAAGAGGGTATTAGAGAACCTGTAGGTATGTCAGGAGTACGATTAGAGGCCAAAGTACATATGGTTATGGGGGCAAATAGTGCAGCCCAAAATATAATAAAATCAATCCAGCGTTGTGATTTAGAAGTAGAAGATATTATTCTGGAGCAGCTTGCTTCCAGTTATTCGGTATTAACAGAAGATGAAAAAGAATTAGGCGTATGCCTGGTGGATATTGGTGGAGGCACAACGGATATTGCCATATTAACGGATGGAGCGATACAGCATACCAAGGTCTTCCCCGTAGCGGGAGATCAGGTTACCAATGATATTGCGGTTGCATTACGGACTCCAACAAAATATGCAGAAGAAATAAAAAGAAAATATGCTTGCTGCTTAAGGCAATTAACTAATCCCGATGAAACTATTGAAGTTCCTGGTATTGGTGACAGGCCAACTCGACGATTAGCTCGTCAAGTTCTTGCAGAAGTAGTTGAACCACGCTATGAAGAGCTATTTAGCTTAATTAAAACAGAATTGCAGCATAGTGGCTTTGAAGATTTGTGTACCGCAGGAATAGTATTAACGGGTGGTAGTTCAAAAATGGAAGGTGCAATTGAATTGGCAGAGGAAGTTTTTCATATGCCAGTGAGGTTGGGTATACCGCAAAACCAAAAGGGCCTGTCGGATATGATCAGGGACGCAAGGTATGCAACAGGAGTGGGTTTATTATTATTTTCTAAACGACATAATGATTTATATGAATACAACAATAGTGAAAGTAATATGGGAGGAATTTTTACTAGGATTAAACAGTGGTTCCAGGGAGGTTTTTAGTCTCATAACAAATTCATTTGTATATGAGACTTATCTTTAGATTGGTTAATAACAAATTTTTACATATAGGTTTTAAAAATAGTTTTGCAGCAACAAAGTGTATGGTTTTTAAAATCGGGCAATGATGATAATATAAAAATTATGAATGAGGAGAAGTATAATGGCAACGTTTGAATTGGCAGGCACGCATAATGAACAAGCAGTAATAAAAGTGATCGGAGTTGGTGGTGGTGGTGGAAATGCAGTTGACCATATGGCTAATAGTAGTTTAGATTGTGTGGAGTTTGTTTGTGCAAATACAGATGCTCAGGCATTAGCAAATAATACTGCAAAAACAGTGATTCAACTAGGAAATGAAATGACTAAAGGATTAGGGGCTGGAGCAAACCCTGATACTGGACGTGAAGCTGCAATTGAAGACAGAGATCTGATAATGGAAACAATTGAAGGTTCTGATATGCTTTTTATCACCGCTGGTATGGGCGGTGGAACAGGCACTGGAGCTGCTCCTATCGTTGCTGAAATAGCCAAGGAAATGGGTATATTAACAGTAGCTGTAGTAACAAAACCTTTCCCCTGGGAAGGAAAAAGACGTATGGAAGCAGCAGAAAAAGGCATAGAAGAACTAAGAGAATATGTTGATTCTTTAATTACTATTCCTAATGAAAAATTACAATCCGTACTGGGAAAAGGTACTACTTTATTAGACGCGTTTAAAGAAGCAAATAATGTTTTATTAAATGCGGTACAAGGTATTTCTGAATTGATTACCCGTCGTGGATTAATCAACGTGGATTTTGCCGATGTAAGAGCAGTTATGTCTAATATGGGAACTGCAATGATGGGAACAGGAAGTGCTGTGGGTGAAGACAGAGCAAGGGAAGCTGCTGAACGTGCAATATCAAGTCCTTTACTTGATGATGTGAATATGGCGGGTGCAAAAGGTATTCTGGTTAATATTACTGCTGGAATGGACTTAGGTATTGGTGAATTCGAAGAAGTAGGTGAAGCGATTAACAAAATAGCATCAGATGATGCTATAGTTGTTGTTGGTACAGTCATTGAGCCTGAAATGAGTGGTGAAATGCGAGTCACTATTGTTGCAACTGGAATTGGCAGAGCTACTGATATTGCTGATGCAGAAATTAAACTGGTAAGCTCTAAAACTACTAAACGAGAAGAGCTGATTCAAGCAAATGAATTATCTGATTTAGAGCATGTAATGCCACAAAAACAAGTAGTTGGTGGAGATATTATAGTAAATAATGAACCAGCAGATATGACGTACTTAGATATTCCTGCATTTTTACGTCGTCAAAATGATTAATTTATAGGCTATATTAGAACTTTATGATTGCTTATGGTATTATCGCGTGGTTTTATAAATATGCCCGATTAATATATTCCTTTTAATCCTTAGTGCACAAATTTTGTGCTAAAGGAATTTTAGGACTAGAAAAATAGAACTACAACGAAGAAAGTATGATAAAGCAGCGAACGTTAAAAAATAAAATTAAGGCAACGGGTGTAGGATTACACTCGGGTGAAAAAGTTTACCTAACCTTGCGTCCTGCCGATGTAGACACGGGTATTATTTTTCGCCGGGTAGATTTGGAAGATCCCGTTATTATACCTGCAAAAGCAGCTAATGTTGGGGATACTACTTTATCTACTACCCTGGTAAAAGACGGAGTCAGTGTTTCAACTGTGGAGCACTTGTTATCCGCTATGGCAGGTATGGGTATTGATAATGCATATATCGACTTAAGTGCATCTGAAGTACCAATTATGGATGGTAGTGCCGGGCCTTTTGTCTTCCTTTTGCAATCTGCTGGTATTGTTGAACAAGATAGTCCGAAAAAATTTATTCGTATTAAAAAAACTATCCGTGTTGAAGATGGTGATAAATGGGTTAAGTTTGAGCCATATGATGGCTTTAAAGTGTCCTTTGTCATTGATTTTGAACACCCCGCTATTAATCAGCGTCAGCAAGTTGCTGAAGTTGACTTTTCAACCACCTCTTTTGTTCGAGAGGTCAGTCGTGCCAGAACTTTTGGCTTTATGAATCAAATAGAGCAACTTAGAGCAAATAATCTAGCCTTAGGTGGCAATTTATATAATGCCATTGTTATGGATGATGATAGCATTTTAAATGAAGATGGATTGCGTAGCTCGGATGAATTTGTAAAACATAAAATACTGGATGCAATTGGTGATTTATATTTATTAGGTCATAGCTTAATTGGCTCGTTCAGTGGCCATAAAGCAGGACATGAATTAAACAATAGATTATTACGCTCCTTACTTGAAGATCCAAGTTCATGGGAAGAAGTAACCTTTGATGATAATAATCAAGCACCGATTAACTATGTAAAAACCATGTCATCTCTATCATAAATTAGTAATATACTTGAGCTATTATTTTTTAATATGCTGGGCTAATTTTTGTAACGAGAGCTGTAATTCTGGATCGTTTATATTCTCTGATAAGGCTAATACCAGGTTTGCAGAGTTATTAGAATAAACTGGTTTTGAGATTTTTACAGCAGTAAGCTGTTTTTGCTTTTTAGCCTGATTTATTTGTAAGCGTATTTTTCGTAACGAGCGAAAAATATTTATGCCTTTTAGCTGGTTTTTGAGCTGTGGCAGAGCATAACGTAATTTGCTGGCTATTAACTGACTAGAGACAACAATAGTAAGGATTTGTTGATGAAAACTGCATTGGCAAATATGAGGCTTAAAGCCTTCAGTTAAAAACTGGCTAACTTGTTCAGATAAAGCAATATTTTTTGAGTTTTGACTATACAGCCCAGCTAATATTTTTTTATCTTTTCTGGTTTTTTTTGTTAGATGTGGTTTTTTCATAAGCCATGTTTTGGTAAAATAAAAAGCCTTTTATTATTAAGTTAATATTATTTTATGAATATTATTATTGTCGGTAAAAATGGTCAAAATGCAAAAAATATAAGCCTTATTGGTATTATACTGCTAATGCTTTCTCCTTTGCTTATAATAGCTTTTATTTTTTTGTTATATCCCCTGATTGTTTCAAATTCGACGTATTCTAGTGACAATCAAGAAGTTCTTCAACTGCTGAAAAAACAGCAAGATCAAATTAATAATTTAACAGGTGAAATACAACAACAAAAAAACAATGTGATACTCAAGCTGGCACAAATGCAAAGTGGCCTAATTAAGCTTGATAGCCTTGGCAAAAAACTGGTAAAAGTCGCCCGATTAAAAACTTCTGAGTTTGATTTTAGTAAAAAAAATTCGATGGGTGGTCCAGTAGATAAAAAATCCACAAAAAATTCAGATCATAAAAGAATTATTGCTATCAATGAAATCAATATTGACCAACGCTTATCAGAAATTTTAAGAGAACTTAGCTTAAAATCTCAGCAACTTTATTTAATAGAAGCCTTATATGACAATAAACTTTATAGAGAATCGGTAACTCCACAGGGTAAACCAACCAAAAAAGGCTGGATTTCATCTTTTTATGGCATAAGAAAAGATCCTTTTACAGGTAAAAATAGCCAACACAATGGTATTGATGTTGCTGCAAAAGCCAACTCCAGAGTAATTGCCACAGCTACAGGAATTGTTAGTTGGTCAGGTAAGCGCAGTGGTTATGGCAATCTGGTAGAAATTAATCATGGCAATGGTTTATTTACCCGCTATGGACATTGCAATAAATTACTGGTTGAAGTGGGGCAAAGAGTAGAACAGGGCGATGCAATTGCAACCATCGGCTCTACAGGGCGTTCTACTGGCCCGCATATACACTATGAAGTACTAAAAAATAATGTAAAAATTAACCCCATTAAATACGTTCGTAAAAAGCGTAATACTGCTGAGTTATAACTAATACATATGACTACATTTTTAATAGTGGCAGTACATGCTGATCAAAATGTTTTTGTTTAAACATGCCTCTGTAAGTAAAAACAATATTTCCTTCTCTATCAATAACATAACTATAGGGGATATGTGCTTTTTTATTAGCCCACTGTGCAAATAATTTAAGACTGGATTCTAGCTTAACATTTGCAAGTAGAATAGGGTAATTGATTTTTAGCTCTGCTTTAACTTTTCTAATTCCCTTTTCATCATCTACTGCAATACTCAGCACTTGAAAATTATTATTAGCATATTGCTGTTGATAAGATACCAAATCTTTTATTTCATGCAAACAGGGAGCACACCAGCTGGCCCAGAAATTAAGCAAAATAATTTTACCTTGCCATTCGTCCAGTTGATGCCTTTTTCCATCTAAATCTGCTAATGTAAAAGCAGGAATTTGATCCACATTTTTTGCAATTGCAACAATTTCTGTTGTTTTTGCTTGTGTATTGCTATAAAAACTGAAAAATACCGACACAAATAATAGGCTAGATAAAGTGGTTGAAATAAAGCTTTTCATAAATTTTTTTCCTAAGAATTGAGTACTGAACAAAGAAGAAATATAATAATTAAACCATAGAATAGTTTATTATTCGCTTTAATGACAGCACCAAGCACTATCAAATCAAGCAATTGCATGATAAAATTGAATGGTTTTCTTGTCTAATTATAATCTACCCCCATGTGTTAAAAACACTAGAACTTTAGTGGCTTTTAAACTCTGTTGGAAGCAAATTAAATACAGAAAATCTTCTCAACATCAATAGTGACAAACAACTAATTTATAGATAAATACCATGGTAAAGAATTTATTCAAAAAACTTTTTGGCAGTCGTAATGAACGTGAAATAAAACGTTATGGAAAAACTGTCAGATTAGTTAATGCATTAGAAGAGCAATTTGCACAATTAAGTGATGAACAAATTAAAGAGCAAACTGCAACGTTTAAAACTCGTCTTAGTGCAGGCGAAAGCGTTGAAGATATAATGGTAGAAGCTTTTGCTCTGGTTCGAGAAGGGGCCAAACGAGTTATGAAAATGCGCCATTTTGAGGTGCAGCTAATTGGTGCAATGGTATTAAATGAAGGTAAAATCGCTGAAATGCGTACCGGTGAAGGTAAAACCTTAATGGCAACACTGGCTGTATATCTTAATGCTGTGACAGGCAAAGGTGTGCATGTAGTCACGGTGAATGACTACCTGGCTAAACGTGATGCTGACTGGATGGGTTCCTTATATAACTTTCTGGGGTTAAGTGTTGGGGTTATTTTATCAGGACAAAACCACGATGAAAAAAAGGCTGCATATGCAGCGGATATTACCTATGGAACCAATAATGAATTTGGTTTTGATTATTTACGCGACAATATGGCTTTTTCTGATGAAGAGAAAGTACAGCGTGGTTTAAATTTTGCTATTGTGGATGAAGTTGACTCCATTTTAATTGATGAAGCCAGAACTCCTTTAATTATTTCAGGTCCTGCGGAAGATAACTCTGAAGTTTATAATAAGGTAAATCAGATTATCCCTAATCTGGAACAACAAGAATTTATTGAAAAATTAGAGCCAGATGAAGAAGAACCAGAAGGTGACTTCTCGGTAAATGAAAAAGATAAACAAATTTTATTAAGTGATGCAGGCCACCAAAAAGTTGAAGCTTTATTAACTCAAGTCGGTTTGCTAAGCGAAAATGAAAGCCTTTATGACCCCTCTAATATAATGTTGATGCATCATGTAAATGCGGCTCTTAGAGCACATAATCTATTTACAAAAAATGTCGATTATATTGTTAATAGTGGCGAAGTGGTTATTGTTGATGAATTTACTGGTAGAACTATGCCTGGCAGGCGTTGGTCCGATGGTTTACATCAGGCGGTAGAAGCAAAAGAAGGCGTACCTATTCAATTAGAAAACCAAACCCTGGCGTCTATTACCTTCCAGAACTACTTTAGACTATACAACAAGCTGTCAGGAATGACGGGTACAGCAGATACTGAAGCGTTTGAATTTCATCAAATTTATCACTTAGAAGTTATTGTTATTCCAACCAATAAGGAAATGACTCGAGTTGATAATGGAGATTTAATTTATCTGACTCAGGAAGAAAAATACGATGCCATAATTGAAGATATTAAAGATTGTCAAAAACGTGGACAGCCTGTTTTAGTGGGTACCGCTTCTATTGATGTATCCGAAATTCTGGATCAAAAACTAAGTGATGAAAAAATCCCTCATGAAGTGCTTAATGCCAAACAGCATGAACGTGAAGCGCATATTATTATTCAAGCAGGAACTTCTGGTGCAGTAACTATTGCAACCAATATGGCGGGGCGTGGTACGGATATTGTTCTAGGTGGTAATGTTGAAGCGCAAATAAAAGAGCTTAAAGATGCCAGTGAAGAAACGATAGAAAAAATGCGCAGTGACTGGCAAAAAGCGCATCAACAGGTGCTTGATAATGGCGGATTACATATTATTGGTACAGAGCGTCATGAATCAAGACGTATTGATAACCAGTTAAGAGGGCGTTCTGGAAGACAGGGTGATGCAGGATCATCACGTTTTTACCTGTCAATGGAAGATACTTTAATGCGTATTTTTGCATCACCTAAAATCAGTGCCTTAATGAAAAAATTAGGTATGGAAAAAGGTGAGGCTATTGAGCATCCATGGGTCAGTAAATCTATTGAAAATGCTCAGCGAAAAGTGGAGGGTCATAACTTTGATATTCGTAAACAATTACTTGAATATGATGATGTTGCAAATGAGCAGCGTAAAGTAATTTATGAACAACGCAGTGAATTAATGTCTGAAGATGATATTTCAGAGACTATTGTTGAAATTCGTGAAGATGTAATAAATAACATAGTTGATCAATTTATTTTTCCTCATAGCCAGGAAGAACAATGGAATATTACTGGATTACAAGAACAGTTGGTAGAGGAATTCAACCTAAATCTTCCTATTCAAGAGTGGTTGGATAAGGATGATGATTTACATGAAGAAACTTTAAGACAGCGCATTTTAGAGGAAATTGTAAACATCTATCAGCAAAAAGAAGATCTGATTGGTTCTGAGACTATTCGTCGTGTTGAAAAAGGAGTGATGTTACAGGTATTAGATGGCTTGTGGAAAGAGCATCTGGCGGCAATGGATTATTTACGTAAAGGAATCCATTTACGAAGTTATGCACAAAAAAACCCCAAGCAGGAGTATAAGCGTGAATCATTTGAACTGTTTACAGAATTATTAGATAAAATTAAATACGATGTTATCAGCTATTTAACTCGCATTGAAATTAGAGATGATGAGGAGCTAGATAATCATCTGGGTGAACGTAAAGAGCAACAAATGGAATTTCAGCATGAAGCAGCAGGAGTTCTGGGCGGCTCATCCCCGGCACAGGAAAATAACCGTGCTAACGATCAAGAACAAGAACATACACCTTTTATTCGCACTGGAGAAAAAGTCGGGCGCAACCAACCTTGTCCCTGTGGTAGTGGTAAAAAATATAAACAATGTTGTGGTAAATTACAATAGGCTGATACTTCAGATGAGAGTGTTTGATTTATTAATAAATATACATATATTATAAAAATGTATCCAGTTAAAGGCATACAATTAGGTATTTGTGAAGCAGGTATTAAGTATGAGGATAGAAAAGATCTATTAGTAATTCAAGCCGATGCAGGTTCAAGTGTGGCGGGTGTTTTTACTCAGAATGCTTTTTGTGCAGCTCCTGTACATATTTCTAAAAACCGGTTAGCTTCAATTGATCAAACTCAGCCTCTGTATTTATTAGTAAATACGGGCAATGCTAATGCAGGTACAGGCAAGCAAGGTATGTTGGATGCTTTAGCCAGTACAGCTGAAGTAGCAGAGCAGACAAATGTTTTAGCAAAACAAGTTTTTCCTTTTTCAACAGGTGTGATTGGCGAAAATCTGCCTATGGATAAGCTTATTTCTGGCATTAATCCTGCGCTGGCTAATCTAAATAGTGCACATTGGGAAGCTGCTGCTGAGGCAATTTTAACTACTGATACGGTTGCCAAAAAGTCCAGTGTACAGCTACAGTTGCAAGATCAGTTAGTAACTATTACGGGCATTAGTAAAGGCTCTGGCATGATTCGACCAGATATGGCAACTATGCTGGCATTTATTACTACTGATCTGCTGATTGAAACCGAGCAATTACAAGTGCTGGTTAAGCAGATGGTCGATAAGTCATTTAATCGTATCACGGTTGATGGGGATACTTCCACTAATGATTCTTGTATGCTGGTTGCAACAGGGCAAAGTGCAAGCTTTACTGAGCTTACAGAAGTCGAGTTAGAACAGTTTTTAAACGCTTTGGCAAAGGTTTTTGAAGATTTAGCAAAAGCTATTATTTTAGATGGTGAGGGTGCAACTAAACTTATCACTATCCATGTGCAACAGGGACAAAATGAAAAAGAATGCCTTGATGTAGCATATACCATTGCTCATTCCCCTCTGGTTAAAACAGCATTTTTTGCCAGCGATCCTAACTGGGGAAGAATACTTGCTGCGGTAGGACGCTCTGGCCTGGAAAATTTTGATATAAATAGCATTGAAATTTACCTCAATGAGGTCTGTATCGTTAAAGAGGGTGGCAAAGCTGCAAGCTATTGTGAGCAAAATGGTCAACAGGTAATGGATCAGGATGAGATACTAATTACTATTATCTTAGCCAGAGGAGAGGCTAGTAGCTCCATCTGGACCTGTGATTTCTCTTATGATTATGTAAAAATTAATGCCGAATACCGAACCTGATATTTTAACTGATAGTTTAACTGACTCTTCGTTTAATGCCTCAGCTAAACCATTAAACGATAGCGATTATTTAAAGGTTGTTATTGCAATTATATGCAGGGGCGATAATGTGCTTATTTCTAAAAGAGCAGCGGATGTTCACTTAGCTGGTCTTTGGGAGTTTCCTGGTGGGAAAATAGAAGCTTCTGAAACAGCTATTCAAGCTTTACATAGAGAGTTAAATGAAGAGCTGGGAATTTCTATTAGCGCAGCCGAAGCTCTTATTTCAATTCCCTGTCACTACCCGGAAGTGAATGTTTTACTGGATGTATGGATAGTAACAAAATTTACGGGCTGGGCTTTTGGCAAAGAAGATCAACAGATTAAGTGGTCGAGTAAAAATCAGCTGGCACAAATTAACTTTCCAGAGATAAATAAAAATATTATTAATGCTTTATTATTGCCTAAAACTTATCTTATTACAGAAAATATTGATCTGTCTATAGAGGCAAATAAGCAGCAGTTTATTGAACAATTTAGAACCACATGCAGGCAAGGTTTTCAGTTAATCCAATTACGTTTTAAAACAGCCCAAATTGATCAAGAATTTATTCAACAATTATTAGCAATAGGCAGTGCCTATCAAGTTAATTTACAGCTTAATTCCTGTCATTTCGATGCTCTAAAAGACAGTAAAATGGAGCAATTAACTCTTGGCTTACATCTAAGCAGCCATGAATTACAGGCTTTTAATTCTTCTACATTAACCCGCTTACGACTACAGTATAGAAGCTATATTTCTGCATCTTGTCATACTCTGGACGATGTATTAAATGCAAACCAGCTCAAACTTGATTTTATTGTTATTTCTCCTGTTAATAAAACCACTTCCCACCTTCAAGCAGAAGCTATTGGCTGGGAGGCTTTTGCAAAAATAACAACTGCGGCACAAATGCCGGTTTATGCTCTGGGAGGAATGAGTTTATTAGATATTGAGCAAGCAAAACAACATGGCGGTCAGGGCATAGCAGGAATTTCCTGTTTTTGGAATAATCAAAAGGATTAAGGAAAGCTATTGTTAAAACGATTATTACAGGGCAAGTTTCTTCCACTATTATTAATCTCAGCGGTTATTATTGCGGTATTAGTAACTATTGGCGACCTGGGCAAGCTTATTGAACAAAGCACTAATCAAAATAATACTATTGATTTTGGCATAGTGGAAAATTGTAACCCCTCGGTTGCGGTATGCTCAATAACGGGATTAGCGAATGAGAATAAAATACGCATTTCAATGACTATTGGTGAACCTATAAGCAGCAATCGGCCCTTTCCTGTAAATGTAGTTTTATCTGGAATTACTCCTCAACAGGTTAAAGATGTAGCTATTAGTCTGAGTTTATTCGGTGTAGATATTCAAGAAAATAACTACCACTTATCATCGCATTTAACAGATAAGAACAATAATTTAACCAGCCAGTGGAAAGGTAAACTAAAAATACCACAGCAGGTAGAAAACAGAAAAGACTGGATATTAACGGTGCTTATAAAGCTTTTCGAGCAAACTACACTGCAATTAAGCTATAAGCTAATCGTCGGTAGTTAATGGATTGGATTTAATCTTTTATGGGAATGTAGCTAGCTCTTGTTTAAAAAAAACGAGCTGCATTTCCAAATATAATGGGTATAGAAGAAAATATTAGCAGCAACTGCCACTACTGGAGTTATCTACTGTACTAGACGTTAAGTCAAAAGGAATACTGCTGCCACAATCTGCAAAAATTCCGAAATGTTTATCTCTATTACCATAAAATTCAAAATGATCCTTAAACCGACTTTCATGTAACATACGATAGGTATTGCCACAGACAGGAAACATCTTAGCAGTTTCAATTTCGTGATGTTTATCCAGTATAAATTTTTCTTTATGGTGAGCAATAGTGCCTTTATATATAACTGCCTGACCATAATCCTCACAGGCAGGTTCTAAATCATACAACTTAAATAAGCGATAAGTGGCTGAATAAAATCCAATGTGCCCAATTAAGTCTTCAATTTCAAGATTATCAATAGTTAAGGGTCTGTCTTCAACCAGTCTGGGATCGGCAAAACCACAATGCTTAGCCAGATTTTGGAAGTCATTCCAATATAAAGCTCCGCTTAAGCACTCACCATATAAGACGGGATCGTCAATTAAGTGCTGGGGAACACGTTGCTCACTATAGACATCAGAAAAATATAATTCACCACCAGGTTTTAATAAACGAAAAGCTTGTTTTAAAACCGCTTCTTTATCAGGAGATAAGTTAATTACACAATTAGAAACAATAATATCAAAGCTATTATCTTCTAGTCCAAGTTCATCCAGTTTCTCTATATAACCTTTTTTAAAGCTTACATTAGGCTGTTTGTAACCAAATGCCTGGGCATGATAATCAATATGTTTATTAGCAACAGCAAGTTGCTCATCAGTCATATCAACACCAAGTACTGAGCCATTTTCACCAACTAGCGCAGAAAGCAGGTAACAGTCCCGTCCTGAGCCACTACCCAAATCTAAGATTTTTAGATTATCAAGTAATTGAGGCCGAACTAAACCACAGCCATAGTATTTATCACTAACTTCTTGATGTATTTTTGCCATCGCCTGTTTTAAATAATCAGGGGCGGTGGTATCGGTACAACAGGCATTGGTTTTTAGATCATTGGAAGAGCTTAAGACCTTTCCATAATATTCTTTTACATTATCTAACATAGCGGTTTTTAAAAGTTAATAGTCATTAAAAATATAAAGCTAAAATAAAAAAGAGAGGTTGTTTTTTTCATTATTACAAGCTCCTGATAAAAGCACAATGGGTTAAGAAAACTTGGGTAATTATAACATGATTAGCGATTAAGAAAGTACTAACATTAAAACCTGAGTATTATGACATTAAGTATTATAGAGTTAATGAAATTTAATCAAGTGCTTAGTTGATATTACAGTAGTTTTTTGAGTTATGTTAATGAAGAATTAAATAAAGATCCTTAGAAAACTAAAAATTTATTTTGAAATGTTAAATATCTTTAAATATAAAAGTATTGATATTTAGTACCGACTGGTACTATACTGAGTCTAATGATAAATAAAAGCAAAGTAGGGCGACCCAAAGAGTTTGATGAGCAACAGGCTTTAAGCCTTGCTATGGGATATTTCTGGAGCCATGGTTATGATAATTCATCGTTAAGCCAGCTATTAAAAGAAATGAAGATTTCAAAAAGTAGCTTCTATCAGACTTTTGGCAGTAAACAAAAAATATTTGAGCGTTGTTTGGAGTTATATGTAAAACAGCAAACGGGCTGGATAAAAGATCAACTAAAGCATAAAAATGCTCGTACGGTACTATTGGATATTATGCATATATCCATTGTTGAGATTAAACAGCAAGGAGAAATTCGTGGTTGCCTGGTTATGAATAGTGCAGAAGTTTGCTATAAAAAATACCCTGATCTGAGTGAATTAATTAAGTTTCAATTTGTAAAATTTCATAAACTCTTTACTCAATTAATTCAATCGGGGCAAAAACATGGCGATATTTTATCTGAAATTGATGCATCCATATTATCCAGCATTTTCTTAAATACTCTGAATGGCCTGAGTCTGATGATTAAAGCAGGAGCGGATGAAAAAATTATTGAAGATGTTTTATATGGTTTCGAAATACAAATAAAAGGATCTTAGGGTAAAAGATTAATTGATGTAATTGCTCAAAGTTAGACTATAGACGACTTTTAGTTTGCCTTATTATAGCAGTTACATTTTTTTGAATAATTATGTACCAATTGGTACATAATTTAACCAGAGAGGGATGTAATAACTATAAGGTTTTATTGAATCAGAAAAAATTAAATTAATTAAATTTATTTAAATGAGGAAATATTATGAGTTTACTAACAACTGTATCACCAGAAAATGCTCAGGGAACGGTAGCAGAGGTATATAATGAGATTAATGCGGTTTGGAAAATGGTTCCAAGCCCGATACAATTATTCAGTGTGAGTCCAGAACTGCTTAAAAACCAATGGGAAAAATATAAGTATTTTGATAGTCAGGAGATTCCTTCAGCAAAATTAAATACCATGATTCGACTCTTGGTTTCAGAGGAAACCAAGTGTGAATATTGTATTGGATTTAACTCTGGCATGTTAATGCAAATGTTCGATATGAGTGTGGAAGAAGTGCAGCAATTAAAAGCTGATCCTGGTACTGCAGACTTGGATGAAAAGGAAAAAATGCTATTATTATTTGTTTTAAAAGCGGTTGATCATGCCCATGATGTAAGTAAGCAAGATGTGCAAAACTTACGTGATACAGGCCTAACAGATAAACAAATTTTTGAAGCAGTGAATAGTGGTGCAACTATGCGAGCAGGAAATATTTTATTTGATGCTTTTAAAGTAGAAATAGATTATTAGAAGCTATTGACCTTTCTATGTGTTAAATATCAACACATCTAATAAATAGGCATGTTTAGTGTACCTACTGCATGCCTATTAATTTTTAATGTGGAGAATGCAATGCCTGGAAATACAAAAAAACTAGCAAAAGAACTATTGCTTTTACGTCATGCTAAATCTGATTGGAATGGACATACTAGTGACTTTAATCGACCACTAAAAAAAAGAGGAAAGTCTAATGCTAAACAAATGGGATTATGGTTGGCAGAACAGAATTTAATTCCTGATCTAATTATTACATCCCCTGCAATTCGTGCATTACACACGGCTCAAATTATTTGTAAATTCATGCAAATTTCAGAATCCACCATTGAGCAAGAAAAACTTCTTTATTTAGCAGATGAATCAGATTGGTTAACTGTTTTATCAACAATCCCCCTCTCAATTAATAGACTTATGCTGGTTGGCCATAACCCTGGAATGGAAAACTTATTAAGTTATTTTGTACCCAATATAAAAATCCCGGAAGACGGTAAATTACTACCTACAGCAACTCTTGCTTATTTAGTAGTAAACCAACAGTGGAAATCTTTACAGAGTGAATATTACATACAAAGACCTAAAAATTTACCTGCTGCATTTCTTGAATAAAAAAATAATTAATCTAATCTTGTACTAGCAATAGAGTTTGTTTTTTATAATGCTGTTGAGTGTAACTGTGATATAAATTGTTTTGTGGACTGCTATGATTTAGTCTATCTAAGGTGAATTTAAGAGGTTAAGGCGGGTTAAAGGTAAAAAGTGCTCAGGCAATTAATACTTTGGCCGATGGAATAACTAGATACTGCATAATTTTATTAACCTCTTATAATTTGTAATGTGAAATATTAGTATGTATTAATAGGCTAAATACTAAGTATTGCCATTATTCACTATTTATTGTCATTCTGCTATGCTTACGAAAAGCAGGGCTTTTTTGTTGTATTTTATAGGTGTTAAGTATTATAGGATAATTTATGAAAATTCGAACGAAACTGATTTTAATGTTACTAGCTCCACTGATAGGTTTATTATATTTCTCTGTAGAAAATATCAGCCTGAATTACGCAAAAAATACCAACCTGATCAAATTAGAACAACTGGCCCATCTGGGGACTAAGCTCAGCGCTATGGTTCATGAACTACAAAAAGAGCGTGGAATGACAGCGGGTTTTATTGGAAGCAAAGGAAATAAGTTCTCTGAAAAACTCCCGCAACAACGTAAAAATACAGATAAAAGGCACTTAGAATTAAGTGAGTTCATAAATAATTTTGAAGTTAAAAATTATGCAGCTAAACTAAGTTCTCAATTAAATAGAGCGCAACAAATGCTTGCTCAGCTGGGTAATAAACGCCAATCAGTTTCTGCTCTTTCAATTACTACTAAACAGGCAATTGGATTTTATACCAACACTAACGCATTATTATTGGGAATTGTTGAACTATTACCCAGCCTTTCTGAAAGTGGAGCAATCAGTACTCAGGCCGCAGCTTATATCAGTTTTTTACAGGGTAAGGAACGTGCTGGTATAGAACGAGCTGTTATGACCAGTACTTTTGCGGCAAATAAATTTGCTGATGGAATATATACTAAATTTTTACAATTGGTTAATCAGCAAGATACCTATATGAATGTTTTTTTAGCCTTTTCCTCTGCGGATGTAATATCTAATTACCAACAAAAAATGTCAGCTTCAGAAGTGGCAGAAGTAGAGCGAATGCGAGCTTTAGCTGTTTCAAAAGCCATTACTGGAGATTTTAATATTGATCCTGATTACTGGTTTAAGACTATTACTGCTAAAATAAATTTACTTAAAAATCAGGAAGATGATCTATCTAAAGCGATGATACTGAATACTACAGTACTCAGAGAGCAATCTACCCAACAATTATATATTGCTATAATTGTAAGTCTTTTTGCGTTTGTAACTGCGGTTATTTTAGGTTGGTGGGTGACCAGAAGTATTTTATTTGCCTTAGGTGGAGAGCCAGATGAATTACGAGAAGTGGCTCAAACTATTGCATCCGGTGACTTAACTCAAGCAATTAATAAAAATGCCGTGGCTAATTCTCTCTATGCTGCAATGTCATTGATGCAATATAAGCTTATTGAAATAGTTTCAGATATAAAATCTACGGCCAGACATATTTCTCAGGGCTCTTCTCATTTAACACAAAGTGTTCAAGATTTATCCTCTGGAGCTTCAGAGCAAGCAGCGAGTGTAGAGCAAACCTCTTCATCACTAGAACAAATGAGTGCCAATGTTAGTCAGAATGCTGACAATGCTAAACAGACCGAAAAAATGGCAGAGGGTGTTGCAATACAAGCGCAAGAAGGTGGAACGGCAGTTAAAGAAACAGTGCAGGCAATGAAAGAAATTGCTGAAAAAATTGGCATTATTGAAGATATAGCTTATCAGACCAACTTATTAGCATTAAATGCTGCTATTGAAGCAGCCCGAGCAGGAGAGCATGGAAAAGGTTTTGCTGTAGTTGCAGCAGAAGTAAGAAAGCTTGCAGGTCGTAGTGAAGAAGCTGCTGGAGAGATTAGCTCACTGGCTAAAAATAGTGTTTCTGTTTCTGAGAAAGCAGGAGGACTTTTAGATGAAATTGTACCCAGCATCCAAAAAACAGCTGATTTAGTGCAAGAAATTACCGCATCCAGTGAAGAACAGTCCAGTGGTATTAATGAAATTAACGCTGCTATGACACAACTAGATAGCGTTACTCAAAATAATGCAACTTTATCTGAAGAGCTTGCTTCAACTGCCGAGCAGATGAATGGTCAGGCTATAGCAATGGAAGAAATGATGGCATTTTTTAATATTGAAGAAAATCAGAGTCAGCAACAATCTGCTATAGTAAAAGATTCTAGTAGCCGAAGAAGTACAGAGCAAAAAACTATTGCGAGTAGAAGACCGACAAAGCAATCCAAGCCACGTCAAAATACTAGAAAAATAGTAACACATGAAGATCAATATGATGGTATTCCAGATGATTTTGAACGTTTTTAATAGGGCTTTTTATAGGAGAAAATAGAATGTCCGAGCCAACAAATATTGATTTAGCAGCCGTAAAAAGTGATCAACACCTGACTTTTATTTTATCAGGTGAGGAGTTTGCTATTCCCGTAATGACTATTAAAGAAATTATTGAATACGGTTATCTGACTAATGTTCCTATGGTTCCTGACTTTATTCAGGGAGTGGTTAATTTAAGGGGTAATGTGGTACCTGTTGTTAGTTTGGCAACTAAGTTTGGACTTGAAGTTAATGCTATTGATAAACGCACCTGTATTATTATTATGGATGCTCAATTGGATGGAGCATCTGTTGTAATGGGGGTGGTGGTTGATAAGGTGCTTCAGGTAATTGAGATCCCAGAAGAAAATATTGAGCCCGCACCTACACTTGGGGCAACTATTCGTACTGACTTTATAAAAGGAATGGGACGGATAGATGAAAATTTTATTATTATCTTAGATGTAATACAGGTCCTGTCAGCTGAAGAAGTTGCTTTTATGAGTTGTATGAATAATAAAGAAGCTAATAAATAATTGCTACTACTAGCGACTTATAACTCTTTTTTGAAAGTTTTGATTTCATATTAAATCCCACTACTATTTGATTTATTGAATTATACAATATGAAATAAATCTAAAAAGCATACAACTTACTTATTTCTTTATAAAAATTACATAAATCCTTGTGTAAATCTGCTAGAATTAATGATGTAAATTATTTTAAAGGTATTGTTATGAATTTTTATAGTTATCAAGATGTTGATTTAAAACAAATTTTCATTGTGCTTTTTAGCTTTTTACTAATTACTTCACTCAATAAGGGGGTTATTGCTGATAGCTCTAAATTTGTTGAAAATCCAATTGATCATATAGCTAAAACTGATTTATCTGATTTTAAGCAAATGTTAAAAAGGAGATATATTCGGGCATTAATGGTTTATAGTAAAACGGATTTTTTCCTCGATAATGGAAGGGCGAAAGGCATTCAAGTTGAGTTATTACAACAGTATGAAAAATTTCTTAATAAGGGTATTAAAAAGGAAGCAGAAAAAATTCATATTCTTTATATCCCGGTAATGTTTAGTGAACTTATTCCTGCTTTGGTTTCAGGTAAAGGAGATATTGCTGCATCACTTTTAACCATTACTGCTGAGCGAGAGCAAAAAGTTTCCTTTGCAACGGGTGGTAAAATGAGTATCAGTGAATCTCTGATTCGTAATAAGAATGCAAAAGCAATTACTAAAATTGAAGAATTATCAGGAAAAACGCTTTATGTCTTAAGAAATAGTAGTTATGTAGAGCATTTACAACAGCTTAATCAAGATTTTAAGGCAAAAAACATAGCCCCCATTAAGATCGAACAAGGGGATAAGCATCTATTAAGTGAAGATATTTTAGAATTAGTTAATTCAGGGGTAAAAGAATATACTGTGGTGGATAACTATAAAGCAAAATTATGGGCAAAAGTTTTACCTGATATTGTAGTGCAGCAAGATATAACCATCAGTGAAGGTAATAAGGTTGGCTGGGCAGTCAGAAAAGAAAATAAGGGTTTACAAGAGAGTTTAGCTAACTTTGCACAAAAAGTAAAAAAGGGTACATTAATAGGCAATATGTTATTTAGCCGCTATTTTAAAAATACTCGCTGGATTAAAAATCCAAACTCTAAAAAAGAAATAGAAAAATTAAAGAAATTTTTAGTCTTATTTAAAAAATATGGGACAATGTATAAATTTGATCATCTGGCCTTATTAGCACAGGCCTATCAAGAATCTGGCTTAGATAACTCTAAAAAAAGTCATCGTGGTGCAGTTGGCATTATGCAGCTCCTTCCTTCAACAGCAGCAGATAAGAATGTAAATATTAAAGATATTAGCAGCGTAGAAGCAAATATTCATGCGGGAGCAAAATATTTGGCCTTTGTACGTAAACGTTATTATTCTGATCCCCAAATTAATACCACTTCTCAGTTTGCTTTTTCGTGGGCTGCCTATAATGCGGGCCCTGCTAGAGTAAGACAGATGCGAGCTCTGGCAAAGAAAATGGGCTTAAATGAAAATGTTTGGTTTAATAATGTAGAAATTGCTGCAGGTAAAATTATTGGGCGCGAGACGGTGCAATATGTTGCCCATATTTATAAATATTATATTGCCTATAAATTGGCTCCAGATGTCTATTAAATATTATGTAGCTAGTATATTAAAAGCTATGTAGTTTTCTGAATTACTTTTATAAATGGATTATAGCGATGAAAAAACAGCTCTTTTTAGCTCTATCTGTATTATTCCTCTTGGCTAGTAGTCTAGCAATAATTGGCTGCAGTAAGAAGCAAGAAATACAACAAAGCATTGAAATCCGGCCAGTTAAAACAGTTATTATTAAATCGTCTGATACAGAGAGGATTAGACATTTTCCTGCTCGAGTAGATGCCAATAAAAAAGCTGAAATTGCTTTTCGTGTTTCTGGAAAAGTTGAGGGTTTATTAGTAAAGGAAGGTGACGAGGTAAAAAAAGGAGAAGTTATAGCCAGATTAGATCCTACTGATTTTAAAATTACAGTAAGTAATAAAAATGCTTTATTTACTCGCGCTAAGAAAGATTATCTAAGAGGTAAAAAGTTAGTCAAAGAGGGCCATATTTCTAAGATGGATTTTGACAAACTTGAATCTGTTTATCAAAGCACCCAAGCAGATTTTAGTTTAGCTAAACAGCAATTAGCCTACACGGAATTAAAAGCCCCTTTTGATGGAATTATTGCCAGACGTTATATTCAAAACTTTGAAGAAATTCAAAGTAGACAATCGATTGTCACATTAAATGATAATGAAATTTTAGAACTTAAATTTGATTTACCAGAAAACTTAATCTTAAGTATGCAAGCAAAAGTAGGTGTTCGCTCAGTTGATGAGTCCAGATTAAAGCGTGAAATACCTATTACCGCACTCTTCCAATCTCAGCAGAACCAAGAATACCGTCTGCAATTTAAAGAGATTTCTACTAAGGCAGATGAAAAAACCCAAACATTTTCAGCTACATATACTATGAAAAGACCTGAAAATATTATTATATTGCCAGGGATGAGTGCGACAGTAAAAATTGATTTAAGTTCAGTTCTAGCCAACCAAAAAGCTGCATTTTATTTGCCTGTTACAGCCGTTGTTGCTGATGTGAATTTAAAAGCAACCATCTGGGTGGTAGATGAAAAAACAATGCAAGTGCAGGCCCAATCTGTGCAAGTTGCCAGTATGAAAGGTAGTCAGATTCAAATTACCCAGGGTTTAACAGAAGGGCAACGTGTTGTCATTGCAGGAGTTCCCTTTTTATATAAAGGGCTTAAAGTGAGTTTAATGAAGACAACAGAACAGGCCCGCGACAACTTTCCGCACCAACCACCCGTAATGAATCAAAATAAGTCTTCTCAAGCCAATGAGTCCAGTGGTTCCAAAAAACCAGAGCAATCGCTATGAATATCGGTGAATATTCAGTAAAAAATCCTGTGGTTTCCTGGTTATTGATTATTGTTTTTTTAGCGGGTGGTTACAACGGTTTTATGCAGATGGGAAAATTGGAAGATCCCGAGTTTACCATTAAAGATGTAAAAATAATTACTTCCTACCCAGGAGCTACTGCCAAACAGGTTTATGACGAAGTCAGCTATCATATTGAAGAATCTTTGCAACTAATGCCGCAATTAAAATGGATTAAAATGTCGATTTCTCGACCAGGTTATTCAGATATTAGCGTTACTTTTAAAGACAAATACAATAAGGCCGATTTCCCTGATATTTATGATGAGGTGCGGCGAAAGATTAAAGACATGTTATATAAACTCCCTCCAGGAGCAAGTGAGCCGGTTATTGTAGATAGCTTTGCTGATGTGTATGGTGTATATCTGGCCTTAACTGGGGATGGTTATAGTTATCGGGATTTAAAAGATGCAGCCGATTTTTTGAAAACAGAATTAGTTTTAGTCGAAGGTGTTAGAAAAATTGTTATTGGTGGAAGTCAGAATGAAGTTGTTTATGTAGATATTTCTCGTCAAAGTTTAGGTGAGTTAGGTTTATCCCTGGAGTCTATAGGGCAGGTATTACAATCTCAGAATGTAGTCAGTGATGCAGGAAAGGTTCAGGTAGGGGATGAGTATTTACGTATTCAGCCTACAGGAGAATTTAAATCGGTTAAATTAATCGGTGATGTGTTAATCAGCTCGTCTGATCAAACCTTAATTTTTCTAAAAGATATTGCCACTATTCGCCGCGAATATCAGGCGGTGCCTGATTTACTGATTTACCATAATGGCAAGCCAGCACTCACTCTTGGAATTTCAATGCAATCAGGTGAAAATGTGGTTGCGGTTGGTGAAAACTTGTATCAACGTATTAATGAGATTCGCTCACTGATCCCACTGGGAATGAACCTGGAAGTTATTTATAACCAGCCCGCAGAAGTTAAAAAGTCAGTTTCTGGTTTTATGAAAAATTTAGTTGCGGCGATAGTTATTGTAATTCTTGTTTTACTTTTGTTTATGGGGGTACGAGTTGGTTTAATTATTGGCTCGGTGTTATTAATTACCGTAGCAGGAACTCTGTTAATAATGGAGTTATATGGAATTGATTTGCAACGTATATCCTTAGGTGCTTTGGTAATTGCCTTAGGTATGTTAGTAGACAATGCCATTGTGGTGGCAGAAGGTATGATGGTGCGAATTCAATCGGGAATGGATGCAGCTAAAGCAGCTAAAGAAGTAGTGGCTAGAAATGCAGTGGCTTTACTAGGAGGGACTATTATTGGCATTTTAGCTTTTTCTGCGATTGGATTATCTCAAGATGGCACAGGTGAGTTTACCCGCTCATTATTTTATGTCATTTTAATCTCTTTATTGCTCAGTTGGCTTACGGCAGTAAGCACCACTCCTTTATTGTGTGCACTGTTTATAAAAAAACCAGAGATAAAAGTAAATAAAAATAATTCTGAAGAACCTGAGCATAATGCTTACTCAGGTTTTTTATTTGTTTTATACCGTAATTTTTTAAAAAGAGCGATACAGGTTCGCTGGTTAACCGTCAGCATTATTGTTGCTTTATTTGCTCTCTCTATTTATGGTTTTGGTTTTACTCGAAACGGCTTTTTCCCAGATTCGAACACCCCTATGTTTTTTGTTGAGGTATGGGAAATTGAAGGTACTGATATTAAAAAAACCCAAGCAGATACGTTAAAAATAAGCAAATATATTCGTAGCCTGGATGGGGTGATTACAACTACAGAATTAATTGGTGGCGGAGATCAACGCTTTTCTCTGGTCTATGAGCCTAAAGAACGAAGCCAATCCTATGCTCAAATCATAGTACAAACCGAATCACAAGAGCAAATCCAGGAACTTTGGGATAAAATAGATCTGTATCTGGAACAATACCCTCATTTAGAACCAATAATTAAACCTTTACGCATTGGGCCAGGGCGAGACAGTAAAATTGAAGCCCGCTTTAGCGGGCCTGATGCTACAGTATTACGCCATATTTCAGAACAGGCCAAAGAGATATTTCGTAATAACTCCGGCACTAAAGAAATTCGTGATGATTGGCGCCAGCCCGTTAAAATGGTAAAGCCTATTTTTAATGAACAAATTGGCAGACAATTAGGTATTAATTATGAAGATTTATCTAAAGCTTTGAAATATGCTTTTGATGGCAACCCGGTAGGTGTTTATCGGGATGGTATTCGTTTATTGCCTATTTATGCCCGGGCTCCTGATAATGAACGTGAGGATATCAGCAATATTCAAGATATTCAGGTCTGGAGCCCGGTATTGCAAACATCTGTCCCTATTGCTCAAGTGGTTAAACGCTTTGAAACGGTATGGGAAAATACCATCCTTCGAAGCAGGGATCGTCGTCAAACCATTATTGCCTCCTGTAATCCAGAAAAGGACGTAGATTCTACCGAATTATTTGCTCGACTGCGCCCTCAGATTGAAGCAATGGAATTACCCGCAGGTTATTCACTTGTCTGGGGGGGGGAGTATGAGGACTCAAGCAATGCTTCTAGTTCATTAGCTAAGGCATTGCCAGGTGGATTTTTAATGATGATTCTAACCACTATTTTATTGTTTGGTAAAGTCAGGCAGCCGGCTATTATATGGCTTACTGTACCG
The DNA here is from genome assembly GCA_045047105.1 of Pseudomonadota bacterium. Lineage (GTDB taxonomy): Bacteria > Pseudomonadota > Gammaproteobacteria > GRL18 > GRL18 > JADGAU01. The sequence goes on from JASFYQ010000063.1 coordinate 34,253, forward strand.
CTGGCTATTATTGGTATTACAGCAGGTTTGCTATCGCTTAATGGTGCGTTTGATTTTATGGGTTTATTAGGAGCTTTAAGTTTAATTGGATTATTAATTAAAAATGCCATTGTTCTAATCGAAGAAATTGATCAAAGTATTGACTCCGGTATTGAATCGTTTAAAGCCATACTGGACTCGGCAGTCAGTCGTATGCGGCCCGTGATGATGGCTGCCGCAACTACCATTTTAGGTATGATCCCACTATTGTCAGATGTGTTTTTTGTTAATATGTCCATTATTGTTATGGCGGGGCTGGCTTTTGCTACGGTTTTAACTTTGGTTTTTGTTCCTGTTTTATATGCGATTTTCTTTAATGTAAAAAGTTTAAAGTAAAATATCAGGAAAAAGTTTAATTAATAGGTTTTAATAAGTATGGATTTAAGTTGGTTAGTTATTTCTCTTGCTGAAACAGGCTGGTTAATAGCCGTTTTTGTTATGGGAATGTTTGCTTTTAAGATTGGTCTCCCTCCCATGGTTGGCTTTTTAGCTGTTGGTTTTATACTTAAAGCAAATGGCTTAGAAAGCTCTCATGAGCTACGGGAAATTGCAGATCTGGGTGTTACCCTGATGCTGTTTACCATTGGCTTAAAACTGAATGTAAAAAGTTTATTAAGGATCCAAATATGGGGCGTTGCTTCAGCACATATGCTGATTACCATAATCATATACAGCTTGATATTCTTTGCACTTAGCTACTCAGGTCTGTCCAGTTTTTCCGATCTTAATATCTGGAGTATTTTACTGATAGCCTTTGCTCTAAGCTTTTCCAGCACTGTATTTGCGGTTAAAGTATTAGAAGGTAAACGTGAAATGCGGGCTTTGTATGCCCAAATTGCTATTGGTATTTTGATTGTCCAGGATATTTTTGCGGTTATTTTTTTAACTGCCTCTACAGGAAAAATCCCCTCTGTCTGGGCTTTGGCTCTATTTGCTCTACCTTTACTGCGCCCCATATTGTACAAAATAATGGATCAGGTAAAACATGGAGAGCTGTTGGTATTATATAGTTTATTGCTAGCGGTTGGAGGAGCCACCTTATTTGAACTAGTAGGTATGAAAGCCGATCTGGGGGCACTAATCTTTGGTATATTATTAGCCAGTCATAGTAAAGCAGGTGAAATTTCTAAAACCTTATATTATTTTAAAGACCTGTTTCTGGTTGGATTTTTTGTTAATATCGGCCTTTCTGGTGATCCTACCATGGAAAATCTGCTATTAGGTGTTTTATTATCTATGCTAATGTTTGGTAAGGTTTTTCTATTTTTCTGGTTGTCTATCAAAACTAATTTAAGAGCTAGAACATCTTTTTTAACTTCAATCAGTTTGGCTAATTATTCAGAATTTGGTCTTATTGTTGGAGCAATAGGAGTAAGCAACGGCTGGATGAGTAATGAATGGTTAATCACCATTGCGATTGCCCTGGCTATGACTTTTGTTATTGCTTCTCCTCTAAATGCTAAGGCTCATAGCCTGTATTCTCATTTTTCAACCTGGCTTAGATCCTGGCAAACAGAAAAACGTTTATTTGATGAACGTGCTATTGACATCTCTGGTTCAGAGATCCTGGTTTTTGGTATGGGACGAATAGGCACAGGAGTATACGATGACTTATCTTTTCACTATCCCGATAAAGTAACCGGTATTGATTATAATGCTATTGCACGAAAGGCACATAAGCAAGCAAAAAGGAAAGTGGTTTATGCGGATGTTATGGATAAAGATTTTTGGGGCAAGGTCAGCTTAAAAGACATTAATTTGATATTTTTAAACTTACCTGATTTAGATAAAAACCTGTTTACTCTGGAACAGCTTAAAGAAAAAGGTTATATAGGAGATGTAGCTGCCATTGCCATGTATGATGAGGAGATAGAAATATTAAAAGAAGCTGGAGCATCTGCGGTATATAATTTTTATTCCGAAGCCGGTATTGGCTTTGCTGAACATGTTAAAAATAAATTATTAGCCTCGTGAATGAAAATGGAAAATCTTGAGGAGTATAAAAAATCGTTAATCTCCTCTTTCCCTGCTAATTTACAACAGCATGTTAACTCATGCCATAAACAAATTAAGCTATTGCTTTTAGAACATAAAATAGAACTTCACCCAGGTAAGCAGCAATATAAACAACTCTTAAAGGTAGTCTGCTGTAGTGACTTTGTTATGCGAGTAATCAAGTCCCAACCACAATGGTTTTTTAACGCACTGAATAAAAAACTATTTAATCATTCCCTTACAGAACAACAACTAAAGCTGAGTATTGCTGCAGTATTTAACTATTCAGCGGCTAGGAATACAACTCCACCAGCCTCTCTCTCTGCTATTATGCTTTCACAGCAGCTAAGGCTGTATAGAAATCAACAGATGTTACATATTGCCTGGCGAGATATTCTTTGCTTAGCTGAGCTTAATGAAACTATGTATAGCCTTTCTCTTTTAGCCGATATCTGTATTAAAACTTCCCTGTACTATTTGCAGCAACAATTAAAAAAGGAATTTGGCACACCTGTGGATGAAACAGGGCGTGAACTAGAAATGATTGTGATAGCAATGGGTAAATTGGGAGCGTATGAGCTTAATTTTTCTTCGGATGTAGATCTTATCTTTGTTTTTCCCATGCATGGAAAAACAATTAAAGCTAAAAGAACTATTAGCCATAATGAGTTTTTTATTAAATTGGGGCAACAATTAATAAAATTACTTAATGAAACCACAGCCTATGGTTTTGTATTTCGAATAGATATGCGCCTAAGGCCCTTTGGTAAAAGTGGCCCTTTAGCAGTTAGCATTGATGCAATGGAAGATTATTATGCCGTGCATGGACGGGAATGGGAACGTTATGCACTGATAAAAGCTCGTTTGATTACGGGGCAAATAGAAGACCAAAATAATCTCATCCCGCAGCTTAAAGCATTTGTTTTTCGTCGATATATTGATTTTAGCGTATTTGAATCATTACGTGAAATGAAACACTTGATAGATCATGAAGTACAACTAAAACACCTTAAAAATAATGTTAAGCTGGGAGCAGGAGGAATTAGAGAAATTGAATTTATGACTCAGGCTTTCCAACTATTACGTGGAGGACGAGAACCTGAATTACAGCAAGCTGCACTACAACAGATTATTCCTCTGTTACAAAAAAAACAATTAATCAGTGAGAGTATCGCCAGTGGTTTGCTCCAGGCTTACCAGTTTTTAAGAAATACCGAACATCGTATTCAGGAGTTAAATGATCAACAAACTCATGTATTACCTCAAAATGCATTTGACCAATCACGATTAGCCTATGCAATGGGTTTCCACAATTGGTTAGATTTTATTAAACAACTGAAGCTGCACCAGCACAAAGTAGAGGAGAATTTTTCCACTGTTTTTTATACTTCTCAGGTTAAATCTCAAAATGGACTAGTTGCAGGCAAGGGCAAGCAACACCCCTTAGAAGCGTTCTGGTGTAAAAGCCTGGTGAATATGGAAATACTTGAAGGCGAAAGCTTAATCGAGTATCAACATAAAATTATTGCTGTTTTAAAACAGCAGGGTTTTAGCGCTGCTAGGGAAATTTTAGATTTACTCGTAGTGTTCAGGTTATCTTCCAGTTATCGAAAAATGTCTTCGCTTGCTACTACACGCTTAAATCGACTTTTACCTGCGATATTGATATTTATTAGCCCAGAGGGTAATAGTGAATTAGATTCAACGGAAAGTGTTGAAACACTGAAACGACTGTTAAATTTATTGGAATCAATTTGTCGTCGTTCGGTATATATGGTTTTATTAATTGAAAACCCAGTGGCTCTAACACAACTTATAAAATTATGTGCCAGTAGTATCTGGATTAGTCGGGAGCTCGCTAGAACTCCACTTTTACTGGATGAGTTTCTTGATCCCGATATCCTTTTTGCTCCGTTAAATAAAACTAAATTAAAGGTAGATTTAAGCCAACGTCTTAAAGTTATAGATAAGGATGACTTGGAGCAGCAAATGGAAACCTTGCGCCATTTTAAATTATCCCATGTTCTGCGGGTTGCAGCAGCAGACATTACGGGAGTGATTAAAGTTACTCAGGTCAGTGATTATTTAACCTGGATTGCCCAGGCCATTTTGCAACAGGTATTAATTATTGCCTGGTCTGATACTACTCAAAAAATGGCTAAATTGAGCGCTAAGGCCCAATCATCCAATCTGCCATCAAATAGAGGTTTTGCAATAATTGGTTTTGGAAAGATTGGGGGGTTTGAGCTGGGTTATGGTTCTGATCTGGATCTGGTTTTTATTTATGCCAATAAGTTAGAACGACATGCTCATTTTTTTCTTCGGCTGGGACAGCGTATTATGTTTATTTTAGGCACTCGGAGTTATTCGGGTATTTTATATGAATGTGATATGCGTTTACGTCCTAATGGTAACTCAGGACAAATTGCGACCAGTTTAAAGTCATTTAAAAAATATGAGTTGGAAAAAGCATGGTTATGGGAGCATCAGGCTCTTTGCCGAGCGCGTCTGGTTGCAGGGGATAATCTCTTATTAGATATTTTTACAGAGGCTAGAAAGAGTGTTTTATGCCAGCCACGAGAAGTTGTTTTGCTTAAAAAACAAGTTAATGAGATGCGGCTTAAAATGTATCAAAATTTACTTATAAAGCAAAAAAATTGTATGGATATAAAACAAAGCCGTGGTGGATTGGTTGATATTGAATTTATTGTGCAATTTTTAATCTTAAGTTATGCTTATGATTATCCAGATATTGTTAAATACTCCGATAATATCCGTATGATCGACTCATTACTTAAACATAAATTAATTTCAGCAACTATGGCCAGAAATTTAAATAGCATCTATCAGGACTACCGAAACTTTATACACCGTAATACTTTACAAGAATTACCCGCTATTACTTCAGTAACGCATTTTGCTAAACAACAATTGCAAATTAAAGGCTATTGGCAAGAAACTATAGAGCCTGCATAAAAACATTAAACAATCGCTATTGAATGCTATAAAAAAGGCTTTGAGTATCGTAAAATAGCCGAGGTTTTAATATTATTAGGAGAAGTGTATATGTTATCTATGGATAACAGAGATGGTCTGATTTGGTTTGATGGTGAAATGGTTCCCTGGAGAGAAGCTAAAATTCATGTATTAACACATACCTTGCATTATGGAATGGGTGTATTTGAAGGTGAGCGAGCCTATCATACCGAACAAGGTGCCGCTATTTTCCGCTTACAAGAACATACTAATCGATTGTTTAACTCTGCTCATATTATGAATATGGAAATGCCCTTTGATAGAGAAACTATTAATGAGGCAAGCAGACAGGCGGTAGCTGAAAATAACCTGGATTCTGCTTATATCCGCCCAATGGTTTTTTATGGAAGTGAAGGCATGGGCTTACGTGCTGATAACTTAAAAACACATGTTATTATTGCTGCATGGGAATGGGGAGCTTATTTAGGCTCTGAAAGTTTAGAGAAGGGCATTCGTATTCGCACCTCTTCTTTTACCCGCCATCATGTAAATATTAGTATGTGTAGAGCAAAAGCGAATGGAAATTACATTAACTCCATGCTGGCCTTACAGGAAGCACTAAAAGATGGCTATGATGAAGCATTGCTACTTGATGTCGATGGTTTTGTTGCTGAAGGCAGTGGTGAAAACTTTTTTGTAGTCAGAGATGGAGTTATCTATACACCAGAATTATCATCTGCTTTAGAAGGAATTACCCGTGATACTATTATGACCTTTGCCGAGGAAATTGGAGTAAAAGTTAAAGAAAAACGTATTACCCGTGATGAAGTATATATTTCTGATGAGGCTTTTTTTACTGGCTCTGCCGCAGAAGTCACCCCCATTCGAGAACTGGATAATCGTACTATTGGTAGTGGTGGCAGGGGTCCTATTACTGAAAGATTACAAACTATGTATTTTGATCAGGTACATGGACGACGCAAAGCCAACCCTCAATGGCAGACATTAGTAAAAAGTTAGTCATAAGCTAGATAATAAGGAGCTTTTTTTTCCTAAGCATACTAATCTTAAAAAGCTCCTCTCTCTATCTTATAATACGATATTTTGTAAATAGTTTTAATTTTAAGTCTGCTTAATACTAACTACAAACATCTATAGAACTATTGGAATTACATATGAACCAACAAACAAAAGAGAAAACACCCAATGCGGTAAGTCGTTTAGAGGTGAGTAGTAGAGATTTACCTCTTCATTGTCCTATGCCTGGCAGTAGTTTATGGAATTCACACCCCAAGGTTTATTTACCTATTAAAGAAAATGGTGGTATAGCTAAGTGTCCATATTGTGGCACTGATTATGTTTTAAAAAAAGAAACATAGATTAAAATCAATAGTATGCTATTTTTAGTTCAAGTTTTTCTTGACATAATAATAAGATTTAGTTATATTTTTAATTGTGACGTCAATACGGCTTTTAAATTATATTATTTGAGGATTATCACATGGCTAACAAAAAAGCAAAATCAATGAAGCAAGCAATTAAATCAAGCAAAGCAAAAATCGCTAAGCAAGAGAAAAAAATTAAAAAATTAAAAAAAGCTATGAAAAAAGCTTAATTTAAAAGATTTATCAAGGGTACAGCTAAGTTATGGCGTACCCTTTTTTTCTCAATTTTTTATAGTTACGATTTTAATTTTTTACAAAAGGTCTTTATTATGAAAGAAAAATCTCGAAGTAAAAAAACTATAGTTGAGACAGATAAACCAGAAACAGCTAGATTAGAAAGAGAGAAATCTGAAGCAACAAAACCTGCCAGGCTTAAAGTACAGGAAAATGCCAATAAAAATAAAAAAAACACCTCTTTACGATTAGAAAAAAAAACCCTTAAAGCATTAAAATTAAGAGCTATTGAAGAGGACACCAGTGTACAAAAACTGATTGAATCACTTATTAATAAATATTTGGCAAACTTTTCATAATACCTTATAATTTTTTAAATACTTTTATAGCACCAAATACTCTCACCGCTTTTATACTTTTGATTTTCTTCAACAAGTAGCCTGCCTGATATAGTTCATCTCATCGTTTGTAATTTCTTTTAGCTTGTATACGGTTATAATATAATGAAAAAAATAATGTAACTACTCAGCGTATTCATCTTTTACCACAGAACTGCGTTATTTTTGCCCTCAAAATGGTCACATATTCGTATATGCTCACATTTTTCGGTCAAAA
>JASFYQ010000064.1:0-6763 GCA_045047105.1 Pseudomonadota bacterium
TGAGCCACCTCCAGTTTTTACCTCATTCACTTTTGCATACCCTGTAATACTAACGGTTATACTTCTGGCAAAACTTACTCCTCTGGAATCACAAACTACAAAGGTACCGCCAGGGTTGCTTACATTTCCCATGCGATCAAATATAACCCGCCCTGTTATAGCACTGGCAAAGTTAATGGACTGTATGGTATTGCTTCCAGCAAAAGCATTTTTTTGCACCACATAAGTACACGCAACACTGGAGCAATCTTTAATTTCCTCACTAGCAAGCTGGATAATCCAGCCCTTTTCCCAGTTATCTTTATCTGCTGCTGCAACTGCTCCATTGGCAGAATTACATCTAATTTGATTTTCACTTGCACACATAACTACATTGCGGTGTTTTTTTATTGCCTCAATTCTTGCTTTATTTAAAGCCACAACCAATTCATTTGCCTGGGTAGCAGAAACATTGGAGGCAATCATGGTGCGAAAAGAAGGCACTGCCAAAGAGATTAATATAGCCAAAACCACAACTGTAACCATTAGCTCAATCAGTGTAAATCCATATTGTTTATTTGGCATTAGATACATATTTTTCTCATTTTTTCCGAATTTTTATTAAGCACAATACGATACTTAGATAGTAAACTAAATAAAGAAAGATAAGTGTAGAACCTGTCACAAAACAGGAAAAAACAAACCGTATAATGCTTTGCAGTTTAGACTAGTATATTTAAAAATCAAGTGAGTACAATAGCTGTAATAGTATTTAACTAGCGGCTTTAGAGCTAATTATTCTCACTCTTGAGTTAGAGATAAAAAAACCTCATCAAAGGATTTTTTCTCTGCATAAATCTCATACAAGCCCCATTTTTTTTGATAAAAAAGTTCAACAATTGCAGTTGAAACTATTTGCATTGCTATTTTGTCCAGAGATTCAAAACATTCAATTCTAAGACTGTTTTCAGTATTTTTTTGAATCTGTTTAATCCCATTGATGAGTTTAATTTTTTTGTAATCAACTGTTTCTGCAAAGCCAACTATTAAGTTTTGGCTGTGTAATTTTTGCTGTAAATTATTAATATTATCCTGATATACCAGTTTACCCTTATTTATAATTTGTACCTTATTACAACCTGCCTGTTGTACATCAGACCAGGAGTGGGTTGAAATAAGTACACTATGCGCCTCACCCAGTTCCTTTATAAGTGATAATATCTCATGTCTTTGTACTGGATCTAAACCATTGGTTGGCTCATCCAGAATAACAATATCTGGCTGATGAATTATGGCCTGTGCAATACCTATTCGCTGTTGCACACCCTTGGATAATTGTGCGATTAATCTATGCCCGTACTCCATTAAGCCGCAGCGTTGTTTTACATAATCTAAAGCTTTATTAATATCCTTAGCGCTAACATTGTGCAGCCGTGCGCAAAAAATCAAATATTCATTTACTCGAAGATCCTTATACAAGGGAGGGGTATCAGCTAAGTAACCTATTTTTTGTTTAGCTTGCTGCGCCTGTTTTTGTAAATCATAACCCGCAATTTTTATACAACCAGACTGACTGCTTAAATTAGCCGTCAATAACCTCATCGTAGTTGATTTCCCCGCCCCATTGGGGCCGAGAAAAGCTAATATCTCTCCCCGTTTAAGCTCAAAACTGATATGATCAACGCTGGCTTTTTGAGATGCCGCTTTAAACGCTGTAGAATAGCTATAACTTATATTCTTTGCACTGATTAGATTTTCATAGACCATAAAATATTATCAATGATATATCTTTTTGTTTCAACCACTGTTTTAAGCTAATGTATCAAACCATAACAAACTTTATTTTTATTTTATGAATTCAATAAAACGATTAGGCATTGATACAGGGGGAACTTTTACAGATTTTGTTCTACTGGATCAAAATAAATTAACTATTCACAAAGTCCTTTCCACACCATCAGCCCCTGAAAAAGCCATTTTGCAAGGCATTTCAGAAATGAAGGTTGAGCTACACAACTGTGCAATTACACATGGTTCCACCGTTGCAACCAATGCCGTTTTAGAAAAAAAGGGAGTTAAAACCGCCTATATTACTAATTTAGGATTTAAAGATACCCTGACTATAGGCAGACAGGCCAGACAAAATATTTATCAACTTTGCCCGCAACCAATAGCTCCTCCTGTTGCAGCAGATTTATGTTTTGAAATAGATGTACGCATGGACGTTACAGGAGCGCAGCTTAAAACATTAGATGAAAGTAACTTATTTAAACTTGCCAGCCAGGTTTTAGCAGCTTCTCCTCAGGCAATAGCTATTAACCTGCTATATTCTTATTTAGATGATAGTGATGAACAAAAAATAAAATCTTACCTGATACAATTTTACCGATCTCAAAAAATTGAAGATTTACCCTTTATCTCCTGCTCATCAGAGGTTTTAGCAGAATATAGAGAATATGAGCGTGGTATGGCAACCTGGTTAAACGCCTGGACAGGCCCTAAAGTTAAGGGTTATATCAATCGGTTAAAACAAGCAGTAAGCCCAGCATCATTAACCATTATGCAAAGCTCTGGTGGCACTATTGCCGCAGATTATGCAGCTGAAAATGCAGTACGTTTATTATTATCTGGCCCTGCTGGAGGTCTGGCAGGTGCTCAATTTATTGCTAAATTAGCAGGTTACCATCAGCTTTTAAGCTTTGATATGGGTGGCACATCCACCGATGTAGCACTTATTGATGGTCAGTTAAAACTTAATAACGAAGGGAAAATTGGCAATTATCCCGTTGCTATACCGATGGTAGATATGCATACCATTGGCGCAGGGGGAGGCTCTATTGCAACTATTGATAAAGGTGGTGTATTACAGGTTGGCCCTGATTCAGCAGGTGCCTTTCCTGGCCCGGCCTGTTATCAACAAGGAGCTACACAGGCTACCGTAACCGATGCAAATTTATTACTCGGCCGCCTGCCAGCAGATAGTTTGCTAGGCGGGACTATGCCTTTAAGCCTTGCAGCTGCTACACAGACCATATTGCAACTAAGCGAAAAAATAAACCTATCTGTATACGAAACAGCTATGGGCATAATCAAAATTGCCAATCAACATATGAGCCAGGCATTACGGGTAATGTCAGTGCAAAAAGGAATTAATCCTCAAGACTTAGCACTGGTACCCTTTGGCGGAGCTGGTGGCTTACATGTTTGCGCACTGGCTGATAGTTTGAATATGCAGCAAATATTTGTTCCTATTCATGGTGGCGTTTTATCTGCCTTAGGCATGGTGGTAGCACCCACATCTAGAGACTATTCTCAGACCATACAAATACTTATTTCTAATCAGCAAGAAAATCCATTATCACTTGAAAAACAACAATCCATTGTTGATAAACTCAAGGAGTTAATCAACACAGGCCATTCAGATTTACTTAATGAAGGAATATTAAGCACCCAAATTAACTCTATTTGCTCTTTGGATTTACGTTATAAAGGGCAATCGCATAGTCTGAATATAAATATTCAAAGCTATTATCTAAACGATTTATTCATTAATACTGCTATTGAAGATTTCCATAAGCAGCATTTGTTGCGTTATGGTTTCAAACATCAATACGCTATAGAATTAGTTAATCTTCGAGTACGCGTTTTTGCCAATAGCGAAGATATTAGCTTACCTATATTAGAAAAATACAGTGAAAAAATAGACACTGAAAAAAAATATCTACCCATTTATGCAATGGGTGATAAAATACCTGTATATTCACGTGAAACTTTATTAGCAGGTTTTACTTTAACTGGCCCTGCTCTAATAAGTGAGCAAGTCTCCACTACTTTCATTGAGCCCAACTGGCACTGCCAGGTCGATAAATATGGGAATTTATGCCTACACAAACAGCCAAGCAGCAAGTAAAAAAAATTAACCGAAAAGAACAGATTCTACAGTGTTTAGTTAGTGAACTGGAAAAAAATCATAGTAAAAAAATTACTACTGCATCACTTGCTAAAGCAGTGGGCGTTTCCGAAGCCGCCCTATATCGCCACTTTTCCAGTAAGGCAACAATGTTTGAAGCACTAATTGAATTTTGTGAGCAATCTGTTTTTAGCCTAATCAAGCAGATTCTAACTAATGAAAAATCTGCAACCAATCAATGTGAGCATATTGTTTCCACTGTTTTAATATTTGCCAGGCGTAACCCAGGTATTTGTACCGTATTAACAGGGCATGCTCTGGTAGGTGAAAAAGAATACTTAAGTGAACGAGCAGATAAATTTTTTCAACGCATAGAAACCCAGTTAAAACAAATATTTAGACAAGCTGAATTAAATAAAGAAATATCTTATACGGCAAGTGCTAGCGTCTATGCTGACTTATTATTAGCCATTATTGAAGGGCAAATAAACGAATATGTAAGAACCGGATTTAAAAGTGATCCAGCAACAAACTGGAAGCAACAATGGAGCTTAATTCAAAGTGCTTTATAAAACTTATTTATCTGTCTGATTTATTTTTCCTGACTCAGCGGCAGTTTTCTCAGAGACATAATCAGCCCCATCACGTACTGTGGACTTAGTCTCTTGCCAGGCTTTATCTGAATACTCTTTGGTACTTTCCCAGGCTTCATTACTGCCTTCTTTAGTGGCCTGCCAGGCATTTAAGCTGGCTTTTTTTGTTTCACCCCAGGCTTTTTTGCTACCCTCTTGGGTGATTTTCCAGACTTCAGTTGAAGTTTCTTTGGTTGAATCCCATGCCTGAGCGCTGCCTTTTTGAGTTGCCTTCCATGCCTCATCAGACATTTTTTTAGTCTCTTGCCAGGCTTCATCGGCATTGCGTTTTGCTTGTTCCCAATGAGATATTGGCTTAGCCTGTTTTTCTATTGTGGCGTTTTTTGTTTGGGCAGGAGTAGAGAGCTGGGGATTAACCCGGTCAACCACAGGCACAGTCTGATTTTCATTCAGGCTGGAATTATCGGCATATAAAACTTGTGAAAAAACTAAAAGGATTGTTGTTAATGCAATAACAGGATTCATTGTATATCTCCAGGCTCAGATTTATAGTAATCAGCAACTCAGATACAAATGTTTATACGATTTAAACAAAGATTTACCTTATTTGAATCCGACCTCAAGTGAGCTTGAGGATTTTATTCCCGCCTAAGATAAGACGGGATTAAAAAATATTACTTAATTTTTACTTCTTTATAAACAACGTGCTTACGAACAACTGGATCGTATTTTTTAAGTTCCAGTTTTTCCGACATAGTACGCTTGTTTTTTGTTGTAGTATAATAATGTCCTGTTCCTGCTGAAGAAACTAGTTTAATTTTATCACGCATTTTCTTTTCCTGACTATTTATTTAACTTTAATATTAATTGATGCTATTAAAGAGGTTATTAAAGAAGCTTATTAAAAATATAATCTATTTGCTATATCCGCAATATTATACTTTAACACCTTTAGCACGAATATCAGCTAAAACTGAATCAATGCCTTTTTTGTCAATAATACGTAAACCTTTATTACTAATACGTAATTTAACAAATCTATTTTCTTTTTCTACCCAAATACGGTGAGTGTGCAGGTTAGGCAAAAAACGACGCTTAGTTCTATTTTTAGCATGCGACACGTTATTTCCAGCAACTGGGCGTTTACCTGTTATCTGACATACTTTGGACATATTATATTACTCCGTATATTCAAGGAACTTTCAAAACTTATTTTTTGAAAGTTCCTCTATTCTATAAATAGAAATATTCTAGCTATAGAATCATTTTGTGTTAGACTGTTCTTTGTTTGTATTTGTTTATCTGCATAACATTCTAATACGTTGTATTTTTCAACGGGCTAGTATAACCAGACAAACAAGAGGCGAGATTATACGTAAAAATAAGTTATCAAGCAAGATTATATTTCTTTTATTTTAGGTTATAGGTAATGATGTACAAATTAACTCAAAAAACCCTTTTTATTTTTCTAGTTTTATTCTCAGGATTTAGCCAGGCAATGCCTTTTATGTCCTTTTTTAATTCAACACCTCAGGCAAGACCAGCAAGGATACAGACTTACCCACCCAATTACCAAACTCGTCAAACTCGTCCTGCACAACCTTATTTAACACAAAAAACTGCCTCCCCAGTTGCCATACTGGAAAAATCAATTCATCAGGTTCTCGATTTTTTAAAACAACCTGAATCCACTAATAAAAAACAACTGAAACAATATGTAATTAGTGTAATAGCTCCCAATTTTGATTTTGATTATATGTCACGTTCAGTAGCTGGAAAACGTTATTACCAGATGAGTAAAGAGCAACAGGAACTTTTTAAGCATAAGTTCACAGAAATATTTATTACCACATTTGTAAAAAAGATGACCAAAAATAGAAAGTCATTGCCCAGAGCAAGCCGTTTTATATCCTCCAGACAAAGTCCAACAGAAGCGCGAGCCAGTGTTTTATTAAGTTATGCACCAAACCAACAAAGGAATAACCAGCGAGTTAAAGTAGATTTTCGTTTTTTTAAAACCGCAGCAGGCTGGAAAATTGTAGACGTTAAAGCCAATGGACTGAGTGCTTTATTGTATTTTAGAGATTATTTTAATCAATTAATTAAGCAACGCCAATCTTAAACTTATAAAATCATTTGCCTCAATTACATAAGTTAGCAATAAAAAAAGTAATAGCTTAGGTATTTACACTCCAATCCCTGAAGTGGCCGTCCTAAAGTTAATTTACCTGGCAATTACTGTCTACGGTAAGTTTATAAAGACCTTTTTTTAAGGTGCCAA
>JASFYQ010000065.1:0-51979 GCA_045047105.1 Pseudomonadota bacterium
TTAGATGGAAAAATACAGGCTGTTCGCTCTAAACGCTTACCGAAGTTGCCAACCGTTTTAAGTGCTCAAGAGATTAAGTGTTTTTTTTCTTATATCGAAAAAGGGGTCAAATGAGAAAAGGGGTCAAATGAAATATTGCCTTATTTAAGCATAAAACAACTAATATGTTACTTCACCACAATTTGACCTATAAAAAAATAATAAATATAAATACTTAAGACTGGAAACTAAAAGATAACTCAATATTGCACTTTGACCCCTATAATTACACCCATACCGTTTTTGATCAAAACCAGATGGGTGTCTCAGTGTTTTCACAGTGTTTTCAGTGTTTTTCAAGATGGGTGTCTCAGTGTTTTTGAGTGATTTATTTGATTAAACAATTGGATACAAAATGATATACATCAACTATCAAAGCAATTGCTGGTGCTTGTTTGCTGATTTTCGGATCATAAGCGAGATCCCTGCCAAGCAACTGCTTTATATGACAAAGCCCTGCCCCCTGCAAAAAATTGGGATTTGCTTCTGAAAAGCATAAGAACAAGTACCAGCAATTGCATCCACAGTACAAATAATTAAAAAAAGATACTCTGAGACATATATGGATAAAGCCAATTGAGCTACTTTTGGATGATAGCGATATTGATCATGCTTAATATGTAATTTTTAATTTTCACCCAAAGTACTCACTCATAGCCTGTGTTAAGCTCAGCTCAGGAGTCCAATCTAAAAGCTTTTTATTTTTACCAATATCCACTTGCAAAGAATCTGTTAAGCGTGAATATTCTGCTTTTTTCCCGACCAAAGTGGTAATATTTTTAAAAATAAACGGCGGAAGTTTAAATAAATAACTTTTACAATGCAGAGCCTTGCTCATTTCAGTTAATAATTGAGAGGTAGATATATCACTCCCATCACTGACTAAAAATACCTGCCCCGGGGCTTTTTTATGCGCAACACAACACATGATTAGGGAGTTTAAATTATCAATACTGACCAAACTTCTTTTATTATTTATAGCTGCCAGTGGCAGCGGCCATTGTTTTTTTAGTAAAGCAATTAATCTGGCAATATTGCCTTTTACACCAGGCCCATAAACTAAGGGAGGACGGATAATAACTACCTCGATTTGTTGTTGCTGATGTAATTTTAAAAGCGCGGTTTCGGCCTCATATTTTGATATTGCATAAGCATCGACAGGATTCACTTTATCATCTGCATAAAATGGCTGGTTTATGGTTTGCTCACCATTTACCTTAATAGTACTTAAGTAGATAAACCGCCGCACACCTGCTTTAACTGCCTGGTCTGCTAAATTAATGGTACCATGAAAATTAGTCATTCTAAATTCCGCTAATGGATTATCAGAATTGTCTTGCATAATATGCACTCTGGCAGCTAAATGCACAATGGTATCTACCCCCTGTAACAAAGACTCCCAATTTGTATGCTGATCAATTTCTCCTATAGCAAAATAATTATTTGCCTTATGTGCATCAACACGTCTTACCACTTTAACAATATTATTTTCATCAATACCAGTAATTTTTTTGATATAGCTTGCCAGTGCTTTACCAATAAAACCATTAGCCCCGGTAATTAATAATTTAGCTTCCAATTTTCTATTCAACCCAACTATTAATTTAATACCGTGATATTTAATTGCTTAATAATTCCCGCTGCCATTCTGGGACTCTGTTGAGCCATCATAAACCCTGAAAATAAAGCAGTAAAGGCTTGTGGAATTTTAGGATGAATGCTGATATGTACTGTTTTTTTCTGTTCTAAAAAATTAAACCATGCGACTCGGTATTGTTTTACCTGCTCAAGTGTAAAAGCACCTCCCGTCTGTTTTTTTATTTCCTCATCGCTGAGATTTTTATTTTTAGCATAGTTTTTTCTTGCCTCTATAGCGTTTTCTTCTGGCAGTGCAGCTATTAGCTCATCTATACTTCTTTCCAGTTCCATCTTTATATATACTTGCTCTAATCGCAGTCCAGATAACATACCTAATAACATGCCAGGATTTTTTGCTGCTGCATCAGAACCTAACATGGTAAATATTTGCTTTGAAAAACCATCTAATTTTATAACCAGACGAAGGGTAAATATTTTGTTTAAATCATCGTTAATCGCAATGGCTAATTGACCCGTTTTTGCATCAAATTCATAGGCTATATCACTCCAGTTATTTATCTTTTTAGGATCCAAAGCTAATTTTGTTAAAAACTGACTATAGTCCTTGCCATTTTGTGATTCTAAATACGTCTCGCTGGGAATTAATACATCTAATATAGATGCTTTAAGGTAATACGGCAGACTATTTTTTTCATCATACCAGTTTACCTTAAGTGTTTTGCTATCCTTAAAATACTTAATAGGAAAACCCGTTACAGCAGACAAATCGTATTCTGCAACTATATCGTTAATAATAGCAATATGATTATTAGCGTCATAACTGGTTAGCGCATAAGTAAATTTTCCGCCCTGTTTTTCTACTTCCTTTTGGGTTTCTTTTAGCTTTTTTAAAACCGCCTGATATCCCTGTTCTGTTAATTTGTATTGCTGATACAGGCTCTTTTTTTCATCCGTTAATTCAACCACTGTTCGAGTCACAAAAGGATCTTCTATAAGCTTTTTATTAGCTATAGAGCTATCTTCACCACAGGAAGAAAGGCTGAGGCCTAGCATAAAAAAAGTAATAAGTGCCAAGGATTTAGAATTAAATCGAGTTATTGGTTTTATTGACATTCTGTTGTTCTCTTTAAATTAATAGGTCTTAAATAAACAATTAGCAGTATAAAAGTACTCAATATAACATAGAGCAGCAAAGGAGTATTGCCATAATTAACAAAAGGTGTAGCTCCTGTTCTGGGCTGTATTTCACCGGATAAAATAGCTATTTCAAATTGTTTGCTTTGGCTTTTAATGCGCCCTTTGGAATCAATTAAAGCAGATATACCACTGGTTGTAGAACGTAATAAATCTCTACCTGTTTCCAGGGCCCGCATTTGAGCAATTTGCAAATGCTGGTGTGGGGCTAAGGAGTTACCATACCAACCATTATTAGATAAGTTAATTAAAAATTGTGCCTGGGGTAGTTGATTTAATAGTAACTCAGGAAAAACATCCTCATAACAAAGAGTAATTGCAACAGGCTTGCCCTTAATAGTTACCCTGTGTTGTTGCGATGGAGGCAGAGAAAAGCCTGACATGGGAATATTAAAAAACTTTATCAGCCCTCTCAGCCAGGACTCCAGAGGTAGGTATTCACCAAAAGGAACCAGATGTCGTTTAAAGTAAAACTGGGTTGAGTTTTTTTCCATTTTCAACAGGCTATTATAGTATTTTCTATCACTATTAATGCTCTGTTGATCTAAATAAGGAACACCTGTAATAAAACTAATATTATACTTATTAACCTGGCTTTGTATTTTTTTAAAAAACAATTGTTGCTCATATTGGTAAAAAATAGGAATAGCATTTTCAGGCCAGACCAAAATATCTGTAGTTTGCCATAAGTCTTCACTCAAACCATAATAGCGCTGTTTAATGCCATCTAAAAAGTTTCTATCCCAACGCGATTGTTGACTAAGATTACCCTGAACCATACTGACCTTTATTGCAGCGCCTGTTGTTTGTGTCCACTGCTGTTGTAACAAAACCGAACCTACTACAAAAAATATAAATAAAGTAAAGATTAAAGATAACAGCTGTAGTTTTCTAGAAACCAGTAATTGCTCTTTTTGCAGCTGATATAAATAGGCCAGCCCACCCGCAATAATTAGACTAATAAGTGATAAGCCATAAACTCCAACGATAGCAGCATAACCTGCCAGTGGTGTTGAAAGTTGTGAATATCCAGCCAATAACCAGGGCAGGCCCGTTAAAATCCAACTTCTTAACCATTCAAATATTATTCCCATCACCGGGAAAAGTATTAAATAAAAAAGCCAATCTATTGAGTATGGAGAGTTTTTAGCTTTGAAGTTATTTTTAACCTGTTGAGTTAATAGTTTTTGCATTAGCAGGTAGGATATTGCCCCTTGCACAGCATAAAATAAAGCCAGTGTAGCAATAAAACCCAGAGTAAAAAAACCCGCTAACCACCATGGAGTTGAACCGTATTCATGAATGGCTACATATAACCAGGAAATACCCGTGAGGAACATACCAAAGCCAAATGCCCAGGATTGCAAAAAAGCATTTTTAAAAGAGTTGGCATAGCGGATTTGGAGAAAAAATAATGCAAATAAGGGGAAGATTAAATATGCAGAAACAGCGATAATTTGATCAAAGGGAGCAAAACACAGCGGAACCAGGCAGCCCGTTATAAATGAAATCACTAACCACTTAATCGATATTGCTTGCATTATTACTATAACTTGTGGGATTGGCAATAACTCGGATCAAATAAATGCGCCGATGATCCGCTTTTAAAATCTTAAATAATAAACCATCCAGCTCAATTTCTTCGCCCTTACCCGGCATATGTCCAAAGGCATTCATAACTACCCCACCAATGGTTTCATATTCATCATCGCTAAAGTGGGACGAGAAAGTATCATTAAAATCATCAATAGGTGTTAAAGAGTTAACCGAGAAAATACCATCACTATGCGACTGAATATTTTTTTCTTCTTCAATATCATATTCATCTTCAATTTCACCCACAATCTCTTCGAGCACGTCTTCTATGGTAACTAAACCAGAAACACCACCATATTCATCTACTACAATAGCAATGTGATTACGGAATTCC
The DNA here is from genome assembly GCA_045047105.1 of Pseudomonadota bacterium. Classification (GTDB taxonomy): domain Bacteria; phylum Pseudomonadota; class Gammaproteobacteria; order GRL18; family GRL18; genus JADGAU01. The sequence continues at coordinate 4,763 of JASFYQ010000065.1, forward strand.
CTAAATTCTTTTAGTAAAACATTTAACCGTTTGCTTTCTGGAATAATTACTGCGGGACGTAAAATATCTTTGATTTCTAATTGTTTTTTATGTACTTGCAGGCAAAAAGGCAATAGATCTTTTGCTAATAAAATGCCTTCAATATCATCACGGTTATCACCTGTTACAGGAAAACGGGAATGGGCAGACGATATAATAGTTTCTAGAATGTCATTAAGCGGCTGATCCAATTTTAATACCGTCATTTGCGAACGGGGTATCATTATTTCCCGAACTTGCATTTCACTCACATCCAACACACCTTCAATCATGGATAAGGATTCACTACTAATTACCTGGCGCTGTTCTGCCTCAGTTAATAGTTCCATAACTTGTTCGGTTGTGGTGATTTCGCCCACTAGGGCATGGCCAATTTTTTCTAGCCAGGTTTTATTATCAGACTCTTTTTCTGGTGGACTCCCCACTGCATGAGAGGGAGTCCTGGAAGATCGTTCGTTCATTTAATCGCTCAGTGAGAGAAATATTATAGTGCTTTAGAATGCTTGTGCTTAAGAAAGTATTTTACAAATACACGTAAAAAAATGCAATGAATTAACTTTGCTTTAAAAAAAGCTATCACTTAAAAAGTATTAGTAAAAATAATTATACCAAAAAGTAACTGGCAAGTCCTAAAAATGCAAAAAAACCAACCACATCGGTAATGGTTGTTAAAATAACAGAGCCGCCTAGTGCTGGATCGCCACCAAATTTTTCAATTATCTGGGGAATAAACACTCCCGATAAAGTTGCAATTAATAAATTAATAACAATAGCAAAACCTATAACCAGAGCTAATTTACTATTTTCGAACCAGAAATCGGTAATAAAAACCAGTACCATAGCCCATAAAATAGCATTAATCAGACTTACTGCTAATTCATTTAAAAGCAGTTTTTTAAAGTTCTTTTTGGTAATTTGACCTAAGGCCATGCCTCTAATCACAATGGTTAGAGTCTGGCTTCCCGTTATTCCACCCATACTGGCAACAATTGGCATTAATACAGCTAAAGCCACTAATTTTTCGATAGTTAATTGGAATAGGCCAATTACAAAGGATGCCAGTAAAGCCGTCATTAAATTAATACCTAACCAGACAGCCCGACGTTGGGCACTGATATGAATAGGTGCAAACATATCATCTTCGCCACTTAGACCCACTTGTCCCATAATTGCATTATCCGCTTCATCACGGATCACATCCACGATATCATCAATGGTAATCCTGCCTAATAATTTATTATCATCATCTACTACAGGCGCACTGATTAAATCCCTGCGTTCAAACATTGCCACCACGTCTTTAGCATTGCTATTTATATTTATAACATTAATTTTTTGATTCATTACCTTGGCAACAGTCTGATGCACATCATGGGTTAATAAATCGGCAATGTATAATAAACCCAGGTAATTTCCCTGATGATCAATCACAAATAATTTATCGGTGGTATCAGGTAATTTTTTAATGGTACGCAGATAATGCAATACGGTTTCCAGGCTAATGTCTGGGCGAATGGAAATGGTATCCATATTCATTAAACCACCGGCACTGTCTTCTGGATAAGAAAGTACTGACTCCAGTCTTCTGCGGTGCTGGGTTTCCATCGACTCGAGCAGAACGTGACTGACAATGGCAGGCATATCTTGCAGAATATCGGCTAATTCATCATAGTCCATTGAAGAAGTGGCATATACCAGCTCACTGGTAGACATTTGTTCTACAAAATGATTGCGAATAGCTTCATTCAGCTCAAAAAGAATTTCCCCTTTAATTTTTAACTGGGTATTTTCCCAAATTGCAGTCCGTTGTTCATCATAGGGCAGGGATTCGATTAGAAAAGCAATTTCAGCAGGGTGTAGCGGTTTGAGCAAGTCTCCAATATGATCATTACCTTCTTCAATGGCAGTAAAAATATCACTGAATTGTTCTTGGAATTGATCTTTATTTATCATACCAGAGGGTGGCTCCTAGTTGGCTAATGGTGTTTACTCCGCTTCACCAAAGCGATTATTAATTAATTCTGCTATAGCTATAAGGCATTCTTTTTCATCGTCACCAGTTATGGTTAGCGAAAGGGTACAGCCCTGAGCTGCTGCCAGCATCATTACGCTCATCATACTTTTTGCATTGGCTGATTTATCACCCAGCTGGATCAAAATATCTGATTTATATGGACTAACCAAAGTGACCAATTTAGCGGTAGCACGGGCATGTAATCCCAGTTTGTTAATAATGGTCAGTTGCTTTTGTGCCATAAGACATACTTCTGTAGTTAAATTAGTAGTTAAATTAGTAGTTAAATTAGTAGTTAAATTAGTAGTTAAATTAATAGTTATTTGTCGGTAACAATAACACCATCTTTTGCCCCGGACTCCGCTTTTATAGCTAGCTCCGCTAAAGACAATTGTGGGTAATTCATCACTCGAACTAACATAGATAAATTAATTCCAGAGACCACAATACGTGATGCATGTTGTTGCATTAATTGCATGGCAATATTACTTGGCGTAGAACCATACATATCGGTAAGAATTAATAAACCATCTCCCTGATCAATATACTCGCACAATTTCTCTGCTTTATAAAAATCACGTTCCGGATCAAACTGCCGTGTGATGGATAATACTTCGGTCGCCACTGGGCAAAATCCAAGCATATTAGTAGCAGACTCTAGAAGACTGCTGCCTATTGAATCATGTGTTATAAGTAAAAGAGCAACACTCATTTGCATACATCACTATAGAAATGGAAGGAAAATTCAAGGCGAATTATATCAATTAAAGAAAAAAAGTATACTAATAATCCAAAATTAATCCATTATAAGCCAGTTATTTAATAACTACTTGACAAGGATCTAGTTTAAGTTGTTTCAGCTTAAATTGTTTTACTGCCAATTTAACTAATAAAGCCATTGGCCTATTGCTATTATAAGCTAACTTTAACACGGAAAGGTTAAACTGCTGGTAACTAAGAATACTATATTCTGGAGCCAGTATTGCAGTTTGATAAGATTGTTGGAGCCTCTTATCCGTATCCAGATGAATGATTAACTCTATCTTAACTTGTTTTTGTACTGAGTTTTTACCAAATAGTGAAGGCACATGGATCAGTCCTAAATCCCGTATATGCATCATCTCAGCTAACTCAGTATCTGCACAATAACCTACCAGGATCTTTTTACCCTGTACTTTTTTTATTTTATAACTTGGCCCATCATCACATACCAGCTTGGCATTAGTCTGTAATAATTGCAGCATAATGTCTGATTTACCAATACCGCTGGCTCCAGTAAGCAATACTCCAGTATTGGAATACTGAAATAAAATACCATGGCTGGGTAATTCCGTCATACAATTTATCCTAGACTATTAACTAACAATATTTTAGTAAAAAATATATAAATTTAATACTAAAAACGGTAAAATACCCCGTTTAACAACCCAAAACAAATCATCAAATAAATCAATATTACTGCAAATGGCTAAATTTATCTTTGTTACAGGCGGCGTAGTTTCTTCACTTGGAAAAGGCATAGCATCCGCTTCACTGGCATCATTACTTGAATCACGTGGTTTAAGTGTTACTTTAATGAAACTGGATCCCTATATCAATGTTGATCCAGGAACTATGAGTCCCTTCCAGCATGGCGAAGTTTATGTCACCGAGGACGGTGCTGAAACGGATCTGGATTTGGGCCACTATGAACGCTTTGTTCGAACCAATATGACCCAGTTGAATAACTTTACTGCGGGTCGTGTCTATGAAAGCGTAATAAACAAAGAACGCCGTGGTGATTTTTTAGGTGCAACTATTCAGGTTATTCCACATATTACCGATGAAATTAAACAACGTATTATTGTTGGTGCTGGCGATCATGACATAGCCATGGTTGAGCTAGGCGGAACCGTGGGTGATATTGAATCACTGCCTTTTATGGAAGCCATTCGCCAAATAGGTATCGAAAAAGGCCCCAGTGAAGTCTTGTATATGCATTTGACTCTATTACCTTATATTGCTACTGCAGGCGAGCTAAAAACCAAACCTACCCAACATTCTGTGCGTGACTTACAAGCAATTGGTATCCGTCCAGATATATTATTATGCCGCTCTGATCGCGAATTACCCGATGAAGAACGACGTAAAATAGCCTTATTTACCAATGTGCCTGCTCAAAGTGTTATTTCTGCTATTGATGTAGATAGTATCTATCGTATTCCCATGTTGTACCATGAACAAGGTTTGGATCAACTGGTAGTGGATAAATTTCAATTAAACGTACCTGAAGCAGATTTATCTGAATGGCAGGCAGTAGTTGAGGCTCAAAAGAATCCAACGGGTGAAGTAACGATTGCTATGGTGGGAAAATATACTAACCTGACCGAAGCATACAAATCACTATCTGAATCTTTAATTCATGCGGGCATTAAAACCCTTACTAAAGTAAAAATTATCTATATTGATTCAGAGGATATCGAAAAAGGCAATATGGCTCTGCTTAAAAATATTGACGCGATACTGGTTCCAGGTGGATTTGGCGAGCGCGGAGTAGAAGGCAAAATTAAAACTGCAAATTATGCTCGAGTAAATAAAGTTCCCTATTTAGGTATTTGCTTAGGTATGCAAGTTGCGGTAATTGAATATGCCCGTAACGTGGCTAAGTTAGATAAGGCACATAGTACCGAGTTTGATCCCCAAACGCCTAACCCGGTTATTGCCCTGATTACCGAATGGCAAAAAGAAGATGGTACTATTGAAAAACGGGATAAGGATACTGGCAAAGGTGGATCTATGCGTTTAGGTGGTCAGCCATGTAAACTATCTAATGATTCTTTGATCAGAGAGGTATACGACAAAGAAGTTATTGTAGAACGCCATCGCCATCGTTACGAGTTTAATAATCAATACCGTCAGCCACTAGAAAATTCAGGGCTTAAGTTTACCGGTATTTCCATTGATGAAAATCTGGTCGAAGTTATTGAAGTAGAAGATCATCCCTGGTTTATTGCTTGTCAATTCCATCCAGAGTTTACCTCCACACCTCGTGATGGTCATCCTTTATTTACTCAATTTGTCAATGCTGCACGCAAACAACAGCAAGAGAAAAAATAGTTCAGTGGGCAGCCAAAACCTCAACCAAAGTAAGAGTTAAATAATTATGGATTTATGTGGATTTTCTGTTGGAATAAAACAGCCTTTATTTTTAATTGCCGGGCCGTGCGTAATTGAAAGCGAAGAACTGGTGCTGGCTACAGCAGCTACAATGAAAGAAATATGTGCCCGACTAAATATTCCTTACATTTTTAAAGCCTCTTTTGATAAAGCAAACCGCACCTCATCCAGTAGTTATAGAGGGCCTGGAATATCTGAAGGACTGAGAATTTTAGAAAAAGTCCGCCAGCAATTAGAGATTCCAGTATTAACTGATGTACATGAAGATACTCCACTAGATGAGGTAAAAGAAGTAGTCGATGTATTACAAACTCCCGCATTTTTGTGCCGCCAGACTAATTTTATTCAACAGGTAGCAAAACAGGGCTTGCCAGTAAATATTAAAAAAGGCCAGTTTTTAGCTCCCTGGGATATGACTCATGTCATCGAAAAAGCCACTTCAACGGGTAATAAACAAATTATGGCCTGCGAACGTGGTGCCAGCTTTGGTTATAACAATCTGGTTTCTGATATGCGCTCATTAGCTGTTATGAGAGAAACCCAGGTTCCCGTAGTATATGATGCAACCCATTCAGTGCAACAGCCCGGTGGACAGGGTGGCTGCTCGGGTGGAAATAGAGAATTTGTACCGGTACTTGCAAGAGCAGCAGTTGCCAGCGGTATCAGTGGTCTATTTATGGAAACCCACCCCGATCCAGATAAAGCCTTAAGTGATGGCCCAAATTCGTGGCCACTGGATAAAATGGAAGAATTATTAACCACCCTGATTAACATAGATAAACTGGTTAAATCGAGTGAGTTTATAGAAAATAAATTGTAATATAGAGACTAAGATTTAAAATTGAAACTAAAAACTAAAAACTGCCCAGTAAAAAGCTGAGCAATTATAATTAAAAAGGAAAAAATAGTGCCTGATTATACAATTACCGATGTACGTGCAAGAGAAATTCTTGATTCCAGAGGCAACCCAACAGTTGAAGCAGATATCACTTTAGCTGATGGAAGTATGGGCAGAGCAGCAGTACCGTCTGGTGCATCCACTGGCACAAGAGAAGCTATTGAATTACGTGATGGAGATAAATCTCGTTACTTGGGCAAAGGTGTGACTAAAGCCGTAGAGTATATCAATAGCGAAATTAAACAGGCTATTGTTGGTATGCAAGCTAATCAGCAACAAGTAATTGATGACAAAATGATTAGCCTGGATGGTACAGAAAATAAGGATCGCTTAGGGGCTAATTCTATTTTAGCCGTATCCATGGCAATTGCACATGCCAGTGCTAAAGCCAGTGGTTTATCTTTATTTAAATATTTGGGTAACTATTTAAATAACCCACAAACTAATACTATGCCAGTACCAATGATGAATATTATTAATGGCGGCGAACATGCAGATAATAGTGTTGATATACAAGAATTTATGATTATTCCAGTGGGAGCACCATCAATAGAAGAAGCTATTCGTTATGGCGCAGAAGTATTCCACGCACTAAAAAAAGTATTACATGATAAGGGTCTAAATACCTCCGTAGGTGATGAAGGTGGTTTTGCACCGGATCTGCCTTCAAATGAAGCGGCAATTGAAGTTATTCTTGAAGCAATAGAAATTGCAGGTTATAAAGCAGGCGAAGATATTTATATTGGTTTAGATGCAGCCAGCTCTGAATTTTATAAGGATGGAAAATACCATTTAACATCTGAAAACAAAGTCTTTAGCTCTGCTGAAATGGTCGATTATTTAGCCGATCTGGTAGAACGTTACCCATTAATCTCCGTTGAAGATGGCCTTGATGAAAGTGACTGGGATGGTTGGAAGCTATTAACAGAAAGACTGGGCAAAAAAGTGCAATTAGTTGGTGATGATTTATTTGTAACCAACCCATCTATATTTCAACACGGAATTGACAAGGATATTGCCAATTCTATCTTAATTAAAGTGAACCAGATTGGAACCTTAACGGAAACATTTAAGGCTATTCAAATGGCAAAAGATGCGGGTTATACTGCTGTTGTTTCACACCGTTCAGGTGAAACAGAAGATACCACTATTGCTGATTTAGTTGTAGCTACTGGTGCAGGGCAGATTAAAACGGGTTCCTTATCACGTTCTGATAGAGTAGCAAAATACAACCAATTAATTCGTATCAGTGAAGAATTAGGGGATGATGCACAATACCCGGGTAAAAGTGCTTTTACCTTCTAGACCCGTTTAGCTTATAAAGCATAAATATAAGCTGAGGCTAACAAACAGAGACTAATGAATATAAGTCACTACATACTGATTATTTTTCTGTCTATCCTCTTATTGGTTTTACAAATCAATTTATGGACAGGAAAAGGCAGTATGCAGGATGTTGGGCAATTAGAACAAAGCATAGCAATTCAAACTGCCAAAAATCAAAAGTTAAGAGAACGTAATCTGGCCTTACTTGCAGAAGTAAAAGATCTTAAACGTGGTCTAGAGGCTATTGATGAGCGGGCACGAACTGAGTTTGGAATGATTCATAAAGATGAGACCTTTTTTCAGATAGTAAAACCCAATGGAAAATAATATTCCCCTGCCATATTGGGCAATTATTCCTGCCGCTGGCGTAGGCTCACGCATGCAAAGCAACACACCCAAACAATACCTGACATTAGCAGGCAAAACAATTTTGCAACACACTCTGGATATTTTTATTCAACATCCATCCATACAGGGCATAGTGTTATCTATAAGTGAGGGGGATGCCTACTGGGCTGAACTTGAAACTGAGCTTATAAATAATAGCCATAAACCTATTCTTATTGCCAAAGGCGGCAGACAGCGAAGTGATTCGGTATTATCTGCATTATTATTATTGCAACAGTCGCTACAACAGTCGCTACAACAGTCACTACAAGCATCGCTACAAAGTAAGTTACAAGAAAAAGCTCAAACAGATGCCTGGGTTTTTGTGCATGATGCAGCTCGCCCCTGTTTATTAGCAACGGATATAGATAAGCTTATCAAGCAGCTAAATCATACTCAAATAGGCGTTTTACTCGGCTTGCCTGTACATGATACCTTAAAACGCTGTAACTCTTTACAACAGGTAGAAACAACTATTTGTCGAGAGTTTATGTGGCGGGCATTAACTCCACAAATATTTAAATTATTAACACTTATTAAAGCATTGCAATTGGCTCAAACTCATCCCCCTAAAATAGCTATTACTGATGAATCCTCAGCGATTGAATTATTGGGCCTCAAACCCAGTATCATAGCTGGAGATAGTAATAATATTAAAATTACCCGCCCTGAAGATTTAACTCAGGCGGAGCAATTCTTAAAAGGTCTAACAAATTTATAACACAAGATAGGCATAGCAAAATAATGATACGTATAGGACATGGATACGATGCCCACCGTTTTAATCAAACATCAAAAAATCCCGAGCAACAATTTATTACTATTGGTGGAGTAAAAATACCACATACACATAGTCTGATTGCCCATTCAGATGGAGATGTGTTGATCCACGCTCTATGTGATGCCCTATTAGGAGCTCTTGCTTTAGGGGACATAGGCAGGCATTTTCCCGATACCGATATTGCCTTTAAAAATATAGATAGCCGTAAATTACTCAAAGATGTTATGAATAAGGTGACCCGTATGGGTTATCAATTGGGAAATGCAGATATTACGGTCATTGCACAATCCCCAAAAATGTCTCCCCATATAGAAAATATGCAATCCAATTTAGCTATAGATTGTTTATGCCAGCAGACGCAGATAAATGTTAAGGCCACTACCACTGAAAAAATGGGCTTTACCGGTAGAAAAGAAGGTATTGCTACTCATGTGGTGGTTTTATTAATAAAAATTAACAGCTGAAAATTATTTAAGATATTATTTACATTAAAAATAAAGCTTAAATAATTGATAAAAAACAATATTAGTTCATTTAAATAAAATAAACAAAAAAAAAACTGGCTAATTAGTATATTAGTACTTGCTAATTAAGGTTCACTAATATACTATAACCAACATTGGAAGTGAGCAACTAAACTTCCACGGGTTAAACACACTATACAATAATGTATCTTTATTTTGGAGAGAATAAAATGCTAAACAAAAAAATATTAATCGCTGCTGCAATCATTGGCTCTGTTTCTTTAACTACTACAGCAAGTGCTTGGTGGGGAAACAATGGTAATAACAACGGTAACTGGAATAATAGCGGTTATGGAAATGGTTACGGAAATAGTTCTGGCCAGGGTTATGGTTCTGGAAACGGTTACGGAAATGGTTCTGGTGACGGTTCTGGTTATGGCAACGCTGATGGCGACATGGACGGTTCAGTAGATTTCAGCTTTAAAGCTAAAGGTCGTGGACGTGGTCGTGGTAAAGGTAACGCAAATGCACGTAATAGCTACTATGGAAATGCTTATGGTAATGGTTACGGAAATGGTTCTGGTAATAACAACTGGAATGGTAACTGGGATGGACGTAACAACTATGGTAATGGTAATGGTTATGGATATGCTCCTCAACTAGCTCCAAGACAAGCAGCTCCTGCTCGTAGAGCTCCTGCAATGCCAAGTGCTAACCAGTTCAAGAAGCAACAAGAAGCTCAATTAAAAGCTTTCGAAACTATGCAAGCTAAGCAACAAGCTAAAATGGAAGCAGATCGTAAAGCTTATGAAGAAAGAATGAAGCAATGGGCTGCTCAAGCTCCTGCTAAGCAAGCTGCTGCTGCACCTGCTGCTAAGTAATATTAAGTTTAGTACTAACTTAAAACTAAAAAGCCCTATTGTCAAAAGACAATAGGGCTTTTTTTTGCTAAAAATTAAGACTAATCTGAACAATAAATTTGGCTAGATAATAGGCTATTTTTTAGCCAGTTTTTGCAGCACCCTGGCAACTGCAGCCATGGCAAAACTTGAGGTCACACATACAGATGAGCCATAGCCATAGTTGCAATCCAGACGTAAACCTTTAACCGTTGGTTTACTATATGAAACCGTTCCATCTTCTTGCGGATACACAGCCTGTTCAGTTGAAAATACACAATCAATCGAAAATTTACTTTTAAGATTCCGACTATAGTTATATTTAGAGCGTAATAAATAACGTACTTTAGCGGCTAAAGGATCATTATAGGTTTTACTTAAATCAGTAATACCAATCTGAGTAGGGTCACTTAAACCACCAGCCCCACCAGTAGTTATAATAGGTATTTTAAAACGTTTACAATAGGCAATTAAGGCCGCCTTTTGTTTAACGCTATCAATTGCATCAATCACATAATCTATTTTTTTTTCTGCACTGAGAAAAAACTCACAATTGTCTTCATTTAAACTTTGTTGATATATAGAAATCTGACAAAAAGAATTGATCAACTTTAAGCGTTGCTGCATCACTTCAACTTTTGTTAGCTCCAGAGTATTATCAAGGCTATGGATTTGACGATTAATATTAGATTCACTAATGCTATCAGGATCAATTAAACTGATAAATCCAATACCACTTCGAACCAGAGCTTCTGCAGCCCAGCTCCCCACTCCACCAACACCTACAACCAGTACATGTTGATTTTGAAAATTCTCAACGGGCTGCTGCCCATATAAACGAGCAGTTGCAGCAAAACGCTGTTGATAATCTGACATTAATTAAACCTCAGTACTCTCATTCAGCACTATCATCTACTGCTTTTACCTTTAATAACATACCTTCAGCAGCCACTACCTCTACTTGAGTATTAATGGGGGCATCTTTACCCGAAACTCGCCAACTTGAATCATCGACTTTAATTTTTCCAATACCGTTAACTATCGGTTCACTCAAGTTAAAGAGTCTGCCCACATATTGCTCACTGCGTCTGTTTAAACTATGGTTATCTTGCCTCTTTCCTGCTGGAAAAAGCTTGCCCCATAATTTCCATAAAAAAATACTTAAAATAATAAAAAGCGCAGCAAATGCTATTTGGTACTGCCAGATAAGTCCAGGCCAATAAAAAACCACTGCAGCAACACCAGCACAGGCGGCACCCAACCATAAAAACATAGCCGTACCACTTAACACTTCAACCACTAGTAAAACACCTGCAATAATTAACCAGTGCCAATGCGTAATTAAAAATAACTCCATTACTTTATCCTGAGTAATTTCTCAATTCTTATTTATTGTTTTTGGCCATGGCTTCTTTGGCAAGCTCGGCAATACCACCAATGGAACCAATAACACTAGAAGCCTCTAAGGGCATAAAAATAACTTTGCTATTATCTGCACTGGCAAGCTCTTTAAGAGACTCAATATATTTAGTGGCAACAAAATAATTAATGGCTCGAATATCTCCTTTGGCAATTGATTGTGAAACCATCATGGTCGCTTTAGCCTCTGCTTCAGCTAATCTCTCACGTGCTTCTGCTTCTCTGAATGCTGCATCACGTCCTGCCTCGGCTGCAAGAATTACCGCCTGTTTTGCTCCTTCCGCTTTTAAGATATCCGCCTGCCTTAAACCTTCAGCTTCTAAAATAGAGGCTCTTTTCTCTCGCTCTGCTTTCATTTGTCTGGCCATAGAGTCCACCAGATCTTTAGGAGGAGTAATATCCTTTATTTCAATTCGAGTAACTTTAACTCCCCATGGCGTGGTTGCTTCATCTACCACATTAAGTAATTGGCTATTAATATTATCCCGTTTGGACAATAACTCATCCAGATCCATAGACCCCATAACCGTGCGAATATTTGTCATGGTTAGATTCAAAATAGCATGTTCCAGATTATTTACTTCATATGAGGCCTGAGCAGCATCTACCACCTGAAAAAAGACCACTCCATCTACTGTAACCATTGCATTGTCTTTGGTAATCACCTCTTGTGACGGCACATCCATTACCCGCTCCATCATATTTATTTTGTGCCCAATAGTATAGATAAAAGGAACCACAATATTCATTCCAGGACTTAGCGTGCGAACATATCGACCAAATCGTTCTACTGTATATTCCATGCCCTGAGGAACAATTCGAAAAATCTTAACTGCAATAACTATAACCAGAACCAAACCAACAATAAAAAAAATACCAAAATCTGTCATTTTAATCTCTCCGTTGTGATATATTTAGTGAATCTTAGTTACATCTTATCTCATTAAATGAATGTGTTCATGGTAGCAGACAAAATAAAAGATTTATACCCCTCTACTTCCCAAACAAACAGTTTCCTGACTCCCAATAAAAAACTGATGCGAAATGTGGGAAAAGCCATTGCTGATTTTAAAATGATCAAAAATGGAGATCGTATATTATTAGGCTTAAGCGGCGGTAAAGATTCACTGGCTTTATTAATGATACTCAAGCACTTATCAACTTATGCCCCCATAAAATTTGATATTGCTGCTGCCACGGTAGATCCATTAATTGAAGGTTTTAATCCTGAGCCATTAAAGGACTATCTAAAGTCCTTAGGCATTCCCTACTTTTACCTGCAACAAGATATTTCAGCACAGGCGCAAAGCTCCATGGATGGAGACTCTTTTTGTTCTTTTTGTTCACGTATGAAACGAGGAATTTTATATAGCTGTGCCAGACAGCAAGGTTATAACGTATTAGCTCTGGCCCAACATCTGGATGATCTAGCTGAAAGTTTTATGATGTCTGCTTTTAATAATGGTAAATTACAAACCATGAAGGCCCATTATTTAATCAATAAAGAGGATTTACGGGTTATTCGCCCTTTGGTATATGTTAGAGAAAGAGAGACTACAGACTATGCTAAAAATGCTAAACTTCCCATTATTATGGATAACTGCCCTGCCTGCTTTAGTAAACCCACCCAACGAGAACATATGAAACAATTATTAGCCATGGAAGAAACGGCTAATGATAAATTATTTAATAGCCTATTACAGACATTAAAACCCTTAATGGCAATTGATCACGCATAACCCAACAGACTAAAACCCTTTGTAATTAAAGCTGTTATAGTGGATTTTAGACTCAATTTCTAGCATAATAGCGGTGATTTTTATGCAACCCAAATGTTATTGGAAGCCTGACATGCAATCAAAAAAAACAAAACAGAATTCATCAAATACCACCCACTTTGGTTATAGTACGGTAAATACAGAAGATAAGGTCGAGAAAGTGGCTGAGGTTTTTCATTCTGTTGCTGCTAAATATGACCTTATGAATGATTTTATGTCTATGGGCGTTCACCGTTTATGGAAACGCGCAACCATAGAACAAAGTGGTGTAAGACAGGGACAAACTGTTTTAGATTTAGCTGGAGGAACCGGAGATCTCACTGCGCGTTTTTCTGCAATGGTAGGTAGCACGGGCCAGGTAGTACTTGCCGATATAAATGATTCGATGATTAAAGTAGGCCGAAGCCGCTTAATTGATCGTGGTCTGGTAGGCAATATTAAATACGTTCAGGCTAATGCCGAATCACTGCCCTTTCCAGATAATAGTTTTGATTGCATTACTATTGCCTTTGGCCTGCGTAATGTAACCAATAAAGAAGCCGCTCTAAAATCTATGTTTCGGGTTTTAAAACCTGCCGGGCGATTAATGATTTTAGAATTTTCTAAACCCCAGGCTCCAGGTCTTGCCCCCATATATGATTTTTATTCTTTTAAAATACTGCCCAAATTAGGCCAGGTAATAGCCAACGATCCAGACAGCTATCAATATTTAGCGGAATCTATTCGTATGCATCCTGATCAACAAACACTTCAAGTTATGATGGAAGATGCTGGCTTTGAAAAAACCAGTTATCAAAATATGACTGGTGGCATTGTTGCCTTACACAAGGGTTATAAAATATAAACACATCCTGCCATTTATTATGATACTACCTCTATATGCAATGATTGAATTTTCCCTGAACCAGGCTATTAAGCTGGATCCTCAGGGTGGCAAACTCATTAAAAACTTCCATGGCAAAATTATTAAATTAGAAATATTATCCCCTGATATGAATATATATATACTTGCCCAGGGAGGGAATTTCCAGATACTCGAGAACTTTGAGGGGGATGTGGATACAACCATCAAAACTCGTTTAATCGATTTAGCAGCGCTCAGCCTTAAAAATAAAACAGAAAAAACGCAGGCAGTATTTGAAGGCCAGATTAAAATTTTAGGTAATATAGCCTTAGGACAACAATTTCAGTCTTTATTCACTAAACTGGATATTGATTGGGAAGAGCATTTATCACATATTACCGGTGATATAATTGCTCACCAGTTATTCACCAGCGGTAAAAAATTATTTACCTGGGGTCAAAAAACACAGCAGACATTCTCTCTTGATATAAGCGAGTTTTTACAATACGAGACCCGGGATTTATTAGAAAAGAGAGAAGTTGATAATTTTTTAACCCAAATTGACGAATTACGTAATGACTGCGATCGCCTTGAAGCCCGCATAAACCGCCTAACTGAATAGATTATTTATAACTACTGACTTATGAAATCCATCCAACAATTTTTACGTCTTATTTTTATTTCCAGAGTATTACTTCGTCATGGTTTAGATGATCTGGTTTTAACCACACATCTTTTTCGCCCCATTCGTTTTGTACGTTTTTTTTCCCCCACTATCTGGCGTAAGCAGTTACGCAACCGCTCACGCGGCCAGAGAATTAGACAATCCTTAGAAGACCTGGGCCCTATTTTTGTTAAATTTGGGCAAATTCTATCTACTCGTCGCGATTTATTGCCTGATGACCTGGCCGATGAACTGGCCAAACTACAGGATCAGGTCCCACCCTTTGGTGGCGATGAAGCCATAAAAATTATTGAAAAATCATTTAAACGTCCGTTAGATCAAATATTTAAATCATTTGATCGCCTGCCTCTCGCATCCGCTTCTATTGCTCAGGTACATACCGCACAATTACTTGATGGCGAAAAAATTGTTGTTAAAGTAGTAAGACCAGGCATTGAAAAAACTATTCGAAGAGACATTTCATTATTATATATTATTGCTGAAAAAATTGAGCAATTCTGGTCAGAAGGTAAACGTCTAAGACCTGTTGAAGTAGTAGCAGAATTTGAGAAAAATCTAATAGATGAACTGGATTTAATGAAAGAAGCGGCTAATGCAACCCAGTTACGCCGTAATTTTGAAAACTCAGCACTATTATATATTCCTAAAATTAACTGGGACTACTGCAATAAAAGTGTCATGGTAATGGAGCAGATTCACGGTATTCCAGTGACCAATATGGAACAACTGAAAGAGTCTAATATCGATTTAAAAATCCTCTCAGAAATGGGAGTTGAAATATTTTTTACTCAAGTATTCAGAGATAATTTTTTCCATGCCGATATGCACCCTGGTAATATTTTTGTAGCAGATTCTGAGCACCATAAAGGTCAGTATATTGCTATTGATTTTGGTATTATGGGCAGCTTAAGTAATAATGATCAACGTTATCTGGCTGAAAATTTTTTAGCATTTTTTAATCGCGATTATTATCGAGTGGCTGAATTACATGTTGAATCTGGCTGGGTTCCAGCTGATACCCGAGTAGACGATTTTGAATCTGCTATTCGCTCCGTTTGTGAACCAATTTTTGACCGCCCCTTACATGAAATTTCATTTGGCCAATTATTATTAAGACTATTTCAAACGGCTCGAAGATTTAATATGGAAGTCCAACCGCAACTGGTTTTATTACAAAAGACCTTGCTTAATATTGAAGGATTAGGAAGGGAATTGTACCCTCAGTTAGATTTATGGGACACCGCCAAACCATTTCTTGAACGCTGGATGGCTGAGCAATTAGGCGTTAAATCCTTTGCAAAACGGGTACAAAAGAATGCACCTCTATGGTTAGAGCAACTACCCGATGCTCCTAATCAAATATTTAATATTTTACGGCAAGTCAGAGAAGGGAAACTGATAGTCAATTATAAGAGTCCTCAATTAGAGGAACTAAACAAACAAAATAGTATCAATAATCGTAGAATATCGCTGGCAATTATGTCCACGGGAATAATCATCAGTGGGGCTATAATTTATGTTCATTCAAGCTCACCTACGGAACTCTATAGTGGATTATTTGTAGCAGCTATTGGTATTCTGGTAGGGATTTTTAGCTTAAGCTAGTAAGCGACTTTATAAACTACTAGCTTAAGCAATACTTAGGTTACTTTCTGGGCTGTTTTTAATAATTGTTCTGGATTAAATGGTTTAACTAACCAGCCGGTAGCACCCGCTGCTTTTCCTGCCATTTTCTTATCGGTTCCTGCTTCGGTAGTTAATACCAGAATAGGAGTGAATTTATAATTAGGCAATTTTCGTAATTCTGCGGTAAAGGTTAAACCATCCATAATAGGCATATTCACATCGGTAAAAACTAAATCAAACTTCCCTGCTTTTGCTGCTTCTAAGCCCTTTAGTCCATCACTTGCCTCAACACATTCAAAACCTGCACCTTTTAAAGTAAAGGATATCATCTGACGCATTGAGGTAGAATCGTCAACAACTAGAACTTTTTTAGCCATACTATTTCTCTCTTTTTCTCTTTTTCTATTAATTAAACTGCTGAACTACACTTATATTAAGTGTTTTTTAATAAAATAAATAGTTTTATTAAAAAATAATTATTTTATTTTCCAATTTATAGATTTTAAACCATTATTTTCTAAGAATTTATTAATGCTAGAAAAAGGCTTACTGCCAAAGAAACCTCGGTATGCAGATAAGGGCGAAGGGTGTGGAGCTTTGATAATAAAATGCTTATTCGTATTAATAAGAGCGCCTTTTTTTTGAGCATAGGCTCCCCACAAAACATATACAATTGGATGTTCAGAGTGATTTAATTGCTCTATTATTGCATCTGTAAATAATTCCCAGCCCTTTCCCTGATGTGAATTTGGCTGGCCTGACTCAACCGTTAATACACTATTTAATAATAATACTCCCTGTTCAGCCCAGCTTTGTAAATATCCATTGCTATTGCTTATTGCCAGATCATCTTCTAATTCTTTAAAAATATTCTGCAAAGATTTTGCCAGAGGTTTAACAGCAGATTTAACGGAAAAGCATAAACCATGTGCATGACCAGGTGTCGGATAGGGATCCTGTCCCAAAATAACCACTTTAACCGACTCAAAAGGCGTGCTATTTAAAGCATTAAACCACAGACTTGAATGGGGAAATATTTGCTTTCCTGCTTTTTTTTCAGCAACCAGAAACTCTCGTAAGTGTTGCATATAATCTTTCTCAAACTCCTCTGCTAAGCGAGTTTTCCAGGAATCAATTAGTTGTATATTATTTTTCAAATGATTACTTTATCCTTTATAGAATTTAAACACTAAGATGCTTGCTACTATTTTGTTCCTACATGCTTTTAGAAACTTCATCCGCCCATTTAATTGATTCCAGCAAGGCATGATTAAGAGCATTAGCATCCAGACCAATTTCTCCAAGTAGGGTATGCGCCTGTAAAAACTGCTCTTCATCTAGACTGAGGAGTATTTTTAAAATATGGCCTAACTTCCCTTGCTTGTGCAAAATTGCCTGGCTAATTTGTTCACCAATTTTCATGCTGCCTAAAACCTCATCTATAGGCATACCATATAGTGCATCCATTAGTGATAAGAGTCCTACGGTAAAAGCTTCATCTGCCAGTTTATTACCCGCTAACTGATTGGCTAAAATCTCCATAGTTTTGGCTCTACGCTGTACCAATTGTAAGAGAGGATCATCACTGGGGTTTTTATCACCACTGGCATAGGACAATAAAATAACCCACTGCATTAACTTTTTACAACCAATAAGGTTGATGGCATGTTTAATTGAGCCAACCTCTATGCGAAACCCCATAGAAGCTGAATTGATATAACGTAATAAAGAGGCAATTAAGGCAGGCGCTTCCTTAAATGTTTTTTCGATAACTTCGGGAGACTGTTCGGTAGAAATTTGTGAAATTAACTTAGAAACTACCAATTGCCCAGGTTCTAAGGATTTCTTTTTAACAATTACGGGCTTAGAAAAATAATAACCCTGGAAATAATCAAAACCCAGTTCTAAACAAAAGTTGAACATTTCACGGTTTTCAACCTTTTCGGCTAATAACTTTACCCCACTGGGTTTAAATCGTTCAACCATTTGCCGAAGATTATTTTCATCCATGTCCAGAACTTCAATTTTTAACAAATCAACCAAAGGAAATAGCTTGGAAAAATGTTTTAATTGCTGTTCATCAAAAACCAGATCATCTATTGCAAATTTAAAATTCTGTTGCTTAAGCTCTATTACCCGTTCAATCAATTTATCATCCACCTGAGTGAACTCTAAAATTTCTAACATAAATTTATCAGCAGGTAAAAGCTCCATTACTTCGTCATGCAACATAACTTCATTGAGGTTAATAAAACCTGTCTTGTTGCCCAAAAGTGTTTCTATACCTATACTATTCAGGGTATTAACCAAAACCCGAGAAGTGGCCTGAACATCATCTAAAACCTGAGCCTGTTTTTCAGATGTAGGCGAACGGAATAAAAGCTCATAGGCTGTTATTTTTTCTTTTCTATCCAAAATAGCCTGGGTTGCAATATATATATTATCTGCCATACCATTCCTCTCTCAAACTCTATTGTGCATAAGTTTTAGGATTTGAATTAAGAAAACTCCCCAATAACTTTGGCTAACATAAGGCGTTTGTATGTGTATATTATAATGCCTACCAAGAACAGCAGTTAATGGTATATTGACAAAATTAAAATAATGCTTGTAATGCCTGAGAACATCAGATTACACATATATTATAGCAATTATTTATCATCTAAATAGCTTAGCAAAAAAAAATTTAATTTTTTGATTAAATGGTTATTAATATTTTGCAGAGCCAACAGGATTATCTCCATTGCATATCCCAAGAACTAAAGATATAAAAAACTATTCTATTAATCAAGTTTATACTATTAATATCCACAATGAGTTTTTAATATTTGCCGTTCAGGTAGAAAACAAGGAATTATTTAAGTATAATTTAAGTCGCAAAAAAAATAGATATGCATTGAATACTTTAATAATGATTATTTTTTTATTAGTAATTAACTGTCAAACTAGGAAGTAAAAATGAGCGAAAATTTAATGGAACCATCATTACAGGCAATAATTAGATCATCTACCCGTATAACCGATGAATCAACAGATGAAGTTCGCGAATTGGTGATCTCTATTGATGAACCATCCTTTCGTTATAAAGAAGGACAAAGTATTGGTGTGGTTGTACCAGGTAAAGATGAATTTGGCTGTGAAAATCATACCCGTAAATATTCAATTGCAAATGGCATGCAGGACTCCGCTGAAGAAGGTGCTGAAATTACTATTATAGTAAAACGCTGTTTTTACATTGATGATTTCAGTGGTGAAGAATACCCTGGCAGAGCGTCTAATTATTTATGTGATGCTAAGGTGGGTGATTCAATTACTATAACCGGCCCTTATCGTAACCCATTTAATATGCCAACAGATAAAAATGCCAATATATTAATGATTGGGACAGGCACTGGAATAGCCCCTTTTCGTTCATTTATACAGTCCATTTATAATCAAGAAGGTAACTGGAATGGTCAAATACGTTTATTTTACGGAGCTAAAACTGGGCTTGATCTGCTATACATGAATGATGTAAATGATGATATATCAAACTATTATCAGGAAGCAACATTTAAGGCCTATAAAGCTCTGGCAGATAGGCCCTTGGCCGGTGAAGAAAAGGGCTTAGAAAACTCATTAAAATCAAACCTTGATGAAGCATGGGAATTAATGAATCAATCAAATACATATGTATTTGTTTCAGGTTTAACTAAAATTTCATCTTCTCTTGATTTAATTATGGGTCATGCAGCTGGCTCTAAAGAAGACTGGAAAACTTTAAAGAAAAATATGATAAAAGAAAAGCGTTGGTCAACATTAATTTATGGCTAAATTATAGAAATACTATGATAGGCTTCTAGCATAAGCCAAAGCCTATCAATATATTCTTTCAATCAGTGTGCCTGATCCCAATTTATCCCTGTACCAATGTCTACAATTAAGGGCACATTCAAACTTGCAGCATGTTCCATTAAGTTCTTAATTTTATCAGCTGCTGGTTGAATAATGCTTTTGGGAATTTCAAAAACCAATTCATCGTGTACCTGCATTATCATTTTAATCTGTTGATAATCTGCTATCTCCTTTTGCTCTAATAACCAGCCATCAACTGAAATCATAGCACGTTTTATAATATCTGCGGCACTTCCTTGCATAGGGGCATTAATTGCAGTTCGCTGTGCATATTTTCGGCGTAAGCCATTACGGGAATTAATATCGGGTAAATATAAACGCCGTCCAAAAATAGTTTCCACATAACCCTGCTCTTTAGCCTGCTCCCCCGTTCGCTCCATATAGAATTTAACTCCTGGATAACGATGAAAATATAAATCGATATATTCTTGCGCCTGATGACGACCAATATCTAATTGTTTTGCTAATCCAAAGGCTGACATGCCATAAATAAGTCCAAAATTAATAGCCTTGGCACTACGACGTTGGTCGCTGCTGACATCCTCTACGGGTACTGCAAATACTTCTGAAGCAGTTGCTTTATGTACATCTATCCCCTGCTCAAAAGCATCTAATAATCCCTGATCAGCAGAAAGGTGTGCCATTATTCTTAGCTCTACCTGGGAGTAATCAGCAGCCAGTATCAGACTATTTTCTGGAGCAATAAAAGCTTGCCTGATACGACGCCCTTCTGCTGTTCTAATGGGGATATTTTGCAGGTTTGGATCAGTTGATGATAACCTGCCAGTAATTGCTACAGCTTGATTATAAGAAGTATGAACCCGTTGTGTTTTAGCCTCAATTAATCTGGGCAGTTTATCGGTATAGGTTGATTTTAACTTTGCCAGTGAGCGATACTCCAATATCAATTTTGGTAAGGGGTGATCCAGAGCCAGTTCAGCCAGAGCCGATTCTGATGTAGAAGGTGCTCCCTTTGGGGTTTTAGATTTAACTGGCAATTGATTTTTTTCAAATAAAATATGCTGTATTTGTTTAGGTGAGGATAGGTTAAATTCCTCTCCAGCAAGCTCAAATGCAGTTTTTTCAATTTTGAGTAATTGCACACTTAATTGTTCACTTTGCGTGATTAATTGTGTACTATCAATTAATACACCATTTCGCTCTATTCGTGATAATACTTCAATTAAGGGCAACTCAATTTGTGAAAATAGCTCAACTAAACTTTTGTGCTGTTGTAATTTTTCCCACAAACAATGGTGTAAGCGTAAAGTAATATCAGCATCTTCTGCTGCGTATGGACCTGCTTCATCCACTGGAATTTGATCAAAGGTGAGTTGTTTAACTCCTTTGCCAGCAATATCTTCAAAATGTACTGTTTGATAGTTAAGATATTTTAGTGCCAGAGCATCCATATTATGACGGCTGGCAGTACTGTCCAGAACATAGGATTCCAGCATAGTATCATGTGTTATTCCCTGCAAATTTATAGCATAATTGCTTAGTACATTTTTATCATATTTTAAATTTTGCCCAATTTTAGCTTTATTTTTATCTTCTAATAGTGGTTTTAACTGCTCTAAAATTGCTTCTCTCGATAGTTGATTAGGATAATTTATATCATCATGTTTAAACGGCACATAGGCTGCTTTACCTTCCTCAACGGCAAATGAGACCCCTACAATTTCAGCCTGGATATAATTGAGAGAGGTAGTTTCCGTATCAAAACTAAAATAGTCTGATTGTTGTAATTTTTCTAACCATAAATCAAATTGCTGTTGTTCAATAATAATTTCATATTCTGCTGTGCTTACTTTTTGTTGTTGTTGCTCAAATAGATCAATCTGCGCGCCATCAATTATTTCTTCATCTGCAATCAATTGTGATAACCAGGTTTTAAACTCTAATTGTTGGTATAGCTCTTTTAACTTAATCACATCGGGTTGCTGTAATACCAATTGTTGTATTGTTTTTTCCAGAGTCTGATTTTTATCAATTTCAACATCACATTTTATCGTAACTAATTTATAGGATAATTTTAATTGCTCAATAGATGAGCGAAGGTTCTCTCCTACTTTTCCACCAAACTCTTGGGCATGTTCTATAATATTTGCCACACTATGGTATTGTGCTAGCCATTTAACTGCGGTTTTTGGCCCAACCTTAGCGACGCCAGAAATGTTATCAGCGGTATCCCCTACCAAGGCAAGATAGTCAATTATCTGCTCTGGTTTTACTCCAAATTTTTCTTCTACCTTTGCAACATCAAGAGTTTGATTTTTCATAGTATCAATTAAACTTATATGCTTGGTAACTAATTGCGCTAAATCTTTGTCACCTGTGGATATTATTGTATCCATTCCCATTGTTTCTGCTTGTTGTGCGATAGTACCAATCACATCATCAGCTTCTACTCCAGAGATAGATATAATTGGAAACCCCAGGGCTTTTATTAGCGCATGTAAAGGTTCTATCTGAGTGCGCAAATCATCTGGCATTGAGGCACGATTAGCCTTGTATTCAGTAAATAAATCATCTCGAAAGGTTTTGCCTTTGGCATCAAAAATTATTCCCATGGTTTCCACAGGATAATCATTTTTGAGTCGTTTAAGCATATTTGCTACACCATATATAGCACCCGTTTGCTGACCTTTGGAATTAGCCAGTTCAGGCATAGCATGAAAGGCACGGTAAAGATAAGAAGAACCATCGACTAAAATAAGTTGGGGGCGTTGTGATTTTGTCATAAGCGTAGTCATTGTTAATTATTTTTTAGAGGAGTTCACTGTGGAGCTAGATCTAACCAACTTTCATGAATTTCACCTGTATTATCAATATGCAGAGTCATAACATTGGGTACACGAGTAAGAATATATGCAGCCATCATCATTTTCATTTGTTCATTTTCAGTATCAATTGCAGTTAATAGTCTATCAGCAACAATTTGACAGCGTTGCTCTAAGTCTGGATTTGCAATATATTCTCGTCCCATTGTCCAGCCTTTATCCATATCTTTATCCATCTTAATAAATAGCTCAGATGCACCATCAATAAGTTCTTGTGGCACTTCAATTGCTAGCATATTACCTGTAATGGATACATTTAAAATCATTATCATAGCAGTATTCTCTTAAAAGTTTAGTTACAATATACTATTTTAACATAGTGAGTCCATTATGATTACACATATAAAACAGGTGATTAACCCGCAGCAACTTGCCGTGGTGCGTAATTTTTTAGATCAACAACAATTTGTTGATGGTAAAATTTCAGCACAAAATATTGCGGCTAATGTAAAAAACAACCAAGAGTTAGTACAAAATAATAGCCCACAAATTAATTCCATTAATAATATTGTTATGGGCAGTTTAATTGCTAATGATGATTATAAAGCCACCGTGTTAATGAAAAAAATTGGCCTGCCTTTTTATGCAAAATATTTAAAAGGCATGTCTTATGGTGGGCATATTGATAACCCAATTATGGGTCAACAGGGTCAATATTATCGCACTGATGTATCCACCACTATTTTTCTTAATCAGCCTGATGAGTACCAAGGGGGTGAGGTAGTAATTAAAACCAATTATGGTGAGCAGGGTTTTAAACTTCCCGCAGGAGACGCTTTAGTATATCCATCAACCAGTTGGCATTATGTAAAAGAAGTAATTGAAGGCCAACGGCTGGTATGTGTTACCTGGGCACAGAGCATGGTGCGCGAAGCCAATAAAAGAGAAATACTATATGAGCTTTATCAAGCCAAGGAAAAATTATTACGTGAAAATCCTTTGGCTGAAGAAACTCGCCATATTGATGTAACTTATACCAAGTTAATGCAACTATGGGCTGATGTGTAAATTTTTCATAAAAAAAAGCCAGTCAATTGACTGGCTTTTTTGATATTTAATAAGCTAATTAATCGCTTCGTTGATTAGGATTAACTACTTTATCAGATAAGCTAAGAGGCAATAGCCCTAGTATCTTCACTGCAAATAATATTGCAAATAATGAAATAGCAACTCCAGCCATGCCTAATAAAAACTCATATATGGATGGACTATAGCTTGCAACAATACCATCTGCAAAACTACTGCTTATTGTATATCCTTTAAATAATTCAATCGGATAAGCCTGTCCAGCTATTATAATAATATAAAGTTGAGCCATTCCACCTAAAATAATTAATACTGAAGCAAGTGATAACAACTTTCTACTTTTTGAACATTTTGGTCCAAATATAAAAACCAGCGGTAGTATGGTTCCAATAATTATCTGACCTATCCAAAATATTGCGGTATATGTTCCGCCATTGGACAATATGAACAAAGAGGCATCACGATGCTCAGCAGAATATAAAAAAGTAAGATGATAAATCATTACCATAAAGAATACAGCGGCAACAAAAACACCCAATAATTTACGCAATCTATTAATAATATAATCACCGAGTGGACGATTAGTATATTTAAAAATTCCCATTAATACTAATAAATAGATAGCCAAACCAAAAGAAAAAGACATAATAATAAAAGTTGGAGCTAATATCGCACTATCATAGGCTTCTCTAGCTATCAACATGCCAAAGATAGAACCAGTACCCATGGTTAGTACTAAACGCCAAACAAAAGCAAATGTTCCTGCTGCCTGAGTATATTTATTAAATGGGCGATCTAGCATAGTCCAGAGATATACCGCTACTATTCCCATAAAACCCGAATATAAAAAGATATTCCAGGTAAATATCGACATAAAATTAAATTTTGTCATTGCAACTATCAGGCGATCAGGTCTGCCCAAATCCAGTAATAAAACCGCTAATCCACCAGCTAATAATGATACTGCAGTAATCGCAGATAATCTTGCCAGTGGTTTATATGCTTTTTTACCAAGTGCAGATGATATAGAGGCAATATTAAGCGCACCAGATGCAGCTACAATTAAAAAGATAGCAAATACATGGGGCAAGCCCCAGACAATTTGATTATTCATGCCCGTAATCCAGTGGCCATTATTCTCCATCTGATAGGTTGCAGCCATTCCAATTAAAATAACTAATAGCAGTCCGCCTAATAATGCATAATAAGCGGGTGAACTTCCTTTAATTTCAAGATAGTGTAATTTCATTGTATCTTTATATTCCCTGATATCTTACGCCAGTATTTAATTTTAAATCAGCGCGTATTTGCTTGGTATTATTAGCTACAAGAGCTTTTGAAATTTCGCTATTGGGATCATTTAAATCACCAAAAAGCATTCCGCCATTGCTTGCCTCAACACAGGCCGGTTGAAGACCTTTATCAACTCTATGTACACATAGATTACATGACTCCACACAGCCTTTACCGCGTGGTGTACTTTCCTTCTGCTCGGTAAGCTTTTCATGTACAAAACTACGTGCCTTATAAGGACAAGCCATCATACAATAACGACAGCCAATACAGCGATGTCTATCCACTAGCACAATACCGTCTTCACGTTTCATAGATGCCCCTGTAGGACAAACATCAACACAAGGTGGTTTTTCGCAATGCTGGCACATAACGGGTAGTTGCTTAGCATAACCAGTGGTTTTATTTTTAATTGTTACAACGCGGATATAATGCGTTTTTTGATCGTCACGAGAATGTGTTTCATTATTTAAACCATGCTCATTTGTACATGCTTCTACGCATTTATTCCAATCAACATCCTTATTGGTGTCAATTAAAATACCCCAGCGATTTTTACTACTGGCAGCATCTGATGCTGTTTTTGAATGAGCAGTACTGGTCAAGAAAATTCCTGGTGCAATGGTAACTCCAGCAGCCACCATCGAACCCGTAATGGTACCCGTAATAAATTTTCTTCGAGAATTTTTCCCTGTAGATACATCACCCTCAGGCATAGTCTCGTTAACTATTTTATTACTTGTTGTCATCTATCTATCCTGTGATAAAACTTTGATTTATATATTAAAAAAACGAATCTAAGTACTTAAATGAAAAGTTACTGTTATTTTTCTGGTATATCTCTATGACATTGAAAACAATCAAATGAAACACCCGCATAAATATGACAACTTGAACAAAAATGTTTTTTATTATCTATGCGAACATATTTACCATCGTCTTGTTTAATGGCATGACAGTTGATACATGCTTTAAGACTACCATCCAGAGATTTACCGTCTGCTTGAGAACGAATACCAAGACGCATAGTATTAATGCGGTCGTGTTTAAGTAAATCAGGATGAACTTTACGAATTTCTGCACGAGGCCTGACACAACTATCTCCTTTGGTTTGTGATGTATCCACCTGCGGATACAAACTACTGTCACTAGCAATAGTAATATTGCTAAATGACAGTACAAAGAGAATGTTGAATAAGACTGGTACAAATAATTTATTAAATATTGACACCACCGAACTCCTGTTTAGCTACCTAAACCCATATCAATATAACCAGTTGGACACACATCAGCGCAAATATGGCAGCCAATACAACGGTCATAATCTGTATAAACATATCTACCTGTAGTTGTTTGTGACTTTGGTGTTCGTTTTACTGCATCTTGTGGACAATAAATTACACAGTTATCACACTCAAAACACATTCCACAACTCATACAGCGTTTAGCTTCCGCAACAATCTGCTCTTCTTCAAGTGCAACTAAACGTTCTGCAAAGTGACCCAGTACATCATCGGATGACACTTCAACATGACTCCGTTTGTTTCTTGGGGTATCAGGGAAGTGACCTAAAAATAATTTTTTATGGCTGATGATGTCGTTAGTGGATCTATCTTCAAAGTTGTGTACTGAAAAATCAGATTCTGCTGTACCACGCGTTTGACCTTCACCTAATTCAGTAGGAGAAAGGTGCGCTTCTTCTAATTTATTTAATAGATCAAAGTGATGCTTATCAACTTTAGGACGCTTAGCTAAGTCTTTATCATTATGCATCAAATAGTGATCAATTGATTCAGCCGCAATGGAAGCATGTCCAATTGCCGTTGTTAATAAATGAGGGCGAATAATATCTCCTGCAGCAAAATGCCCAGTTTTACCTTTTACTTGATAATGGGCATCAGAATCGATAAATCCTTTGCCATTATCCAAATCTTCAATGCCTGTCATATCACCTTTTTGACCGATAGCAGAAACAATTAATGTTGCTTCAATTTCAAATTCGCTACCTTCAATAGGCTTTTTGCCATTCTCTTCTAATCTAACTACTTTTAATGCAATCGCTCTTCCATTTTCATCTTTAATAACTTCAACAGGAGATATGCATCCCTGGATTTTAATTCCTTCACGAATTGCATCATCAATTTCATGTTGTGCTGCTGGCATATTTTCAATTGAAGAGCGAGAAATTAGCGTAACATCCGCACCCTCTTTTGCAGCACTATCCATTACGTCATGAGCGGTATAACCTAAAACAACATTTTCAGGCAAATCCTTTTCAGCGATATTGGTAATATTACCAATACGTCTAGCAACAGAAGCAACGTCGATAGAAGTATCTCCACCACCAATTACAATTAATTTTTCTGAAGCGACTTTTAATCTGCCATCATTAAATGCTTCAAGGAAAGCAACACCGGATAAGCAGTTAACCGCATCCCCACCTGGGATGGGTAATGCGCGACCTTCTTTACAACCAATAGCCCATAAGATGGCATCATAATCCTTTTCAAGCGTTTCAACACTTATGTCTTTACCAATACGCGTATTTAATTTAATTTCAACACCCATATCAATAATACGCTGATTTTCAGTATCTAAAACTTCTCTTGGTACACGATAACCAGGAATACCATACATCATCATACCACCCAATTCAGAGTGATCATCAAATACGGTACATGCATGTCCCATACGTCTTAACTGATAGGCAGCAGCCATTCCAGCAGGTCCACCACCAATAATTGCAACTTTTTTACCTGAATCTTCACCAGAATAAAATTGTAAATTATTTTCTCTGCCATAATCCCCAATAAATTGTTCAACTGAGTTAATTCCTACTCTGTCTTCCAATTCATTACGGTTACATCCATCTTCACACGGAGCAGGGCAAACTCTACCCATAATTCCCGGAAATGGGTTAGCATCTGTAGAACGTCTAAAAGCAAATTCTTGCCATGACATACCTTCTACTGTTGGTTTTTCCATTCCCCTTACAATATTTAACCAACCACGAACATCTTCGCCAGCAGGACAACTACCTTGACATGGAGGAGTACGACTTACATAGGTAGGACATTTATATGTCCATCCAGCTTTAAAAAAGTTATCAGTTAAATCATCATATTCCTGCAAACCATTATGCTCTAATCGAGTGGATTCATAACGTTGATAATTTAAACCTTCTGTATTGTCGGATGCTGACATGTATCTCTCCTATCGAGCAATTAATATTAATTAATTAAATATATTTTACTATTTATAACTTAAAGTATATGTAGTTAAACTGCTTATATTATTTGTAATCTAAACTTATTCAGATTTTTCTTCTGGATTAGTATTTGTTGTTTCTGGCTCTTCTACGCCATCAAGTTCTGCTTCTTGTTCACTGCCTTTCATAACCAGCGCACTACTAACTAATTGGTGAACACTCATAATAGCATCCATTTCAAAACCATAATAAGGTAACATTTTGGTAAATTGGCTCTTACATATTGCACAAATAGCAGCAATATTGGTTACACCATGCTCTTGTTCAACAGCTTTTAAGGCTTCCATTCTAGGCAAGGCACCTTTTACTCTAACTTCCATTAAATCGTCCGTTAGCGTGCCACCGCCACCGCCACAACAGAACGTTGCATCGCCAATGGTACTCGGGTCCATATCTACAAAATTATTACATACTGCTTTAATAACCTGACGAGGAATCTCTAATTGTCCTCCCGCATAATCTCCCATTCTTGATGCGCGAGCTATATTACACGAATCATGGAAAGTTAACGTCATATGATCATTTTCGGACTTATTAAAACGTAGCTTACCTTTTTCAATTTCCCCAATAGTTACTTCAAGAATGTGTTGAGGTATTGGATAGTTCTGATCCAAAAAGTCAAATGGGCCCGCAAGTGTATTTAAAAAGCTATAAGCAACACGCCAGGCGTGGCCACATTCGCCAAAAATTATTCGCTTAACACCTAAATCAATTGCAGCATCACGTATTCTTAATGAAACTTTTTGCATATTTTCGTAACTACCAATAAACAAACCAAAATTGGCTGCTTCACTGGCTGCTGAACTCACTGTCCAGGTTATTCCTGTCTCGTGCAGGACTTTACCATACCCAATTAGTCCATCAATATGTGGTTCTGCAAAAAAATCTGCTGAAGGAGTCATTAATAAAGCATCACAACCTTTTACATCCATATTAAATTTGATGGCAACTCCAGTATCCTCTTCAACTTCTTCTTCCAGATCTTCGAGAATGCCGTTGAGCGCTTTACCTGGTAAGCCCAGATTATTGCCAATTTTATACACTTTAGTAATAATTTCATTACTGTACTTTGAAGCTTTGCCTACATGGGCTAATATTTCCCTTGCTGCCATAGTCACTTCTGCGGTATCAATTCCCATAGGACAGAAAACTGCGCAACGTCTGCATTCTGAACACTGATGAAAATAGCTAAACCAGTCATCCAGAACTTCTTCAGTTAAATCTACAGCACCCACTAATTTAGGGAAATATTTTCCTGCAAAGGTAAAATAGCGACGATATACTTTACGTAGTAAATCCTGTCTGGCAACAGGCATATTTTTAGGATCTTGTGTGCCAATAAAATAATGACATTTATCCGTACATGCCCCACACTTTATGCATGAATCCATAAAAACTTGCAAGGAGCGATATCTGCCAAGTAGGTCAGACATTTTGTCTAATACTTTTTCTTTCCAATTTTCAGGAAGTTCACCTGGATAACCTATTTGAGTATCAAATTCAGGCCTTGAAATAAAAGGTGCTGTTCCTTCCATTGCTCCTTCTTTAATGATCGGAACGACAGGGTATTCTCTGAATTTTGGTGTGTCAAAGTCTGCCACTTAATATATCCTCAATTTCGTCAAAACTTAAAATTATGTATTGTATTAACAATGCTTATCAGGGTTGTTTCTTATTTTTTTCGCTATCCAGATTCAAAGCCCATTTTGAAATATGTCGTTTTTCTCTAGGGTTATCAACCTGGTTTCTAGTTGGTGCAAAAAATATTCCTGGAATGTGTAGTAATTTACTAAAGGGTAATAATGTCATTAATATCATGACTAAAAACAAATGAAACATGAGTGGAAAGTCTAATGGTAAAGGCTGCCAGTTGAATGAGCTTAAACCCAGTGCAAATGCTTTTAGTGCAACTATGTCAGTATGTGTAACAAAGCGCATCATAAATCCACTGATAGCAATAAACATTAATAACCATAACCATAGGTAATCTGATGGTGAAGAAATGTATCGTACTCTGGCAACAAAAACTCTTCTCAAATAAAGTCCAATCAAGCCTAAAATCATAGTGATTGAAGCATATTTACCAATTGATTGAAGCATAACCAACCATTCAGGTACGTCTAAAATAAAGTATCTTAAGTGAATAATCAGCACCAAAAACAAGCTCATATGAAACACCCAACCAAATAACCAGGTCCATTTATTTGAGCGAAATAAGCTAGCAAAAAATATTGCTTCTTTGGCTAAACGAAAACCTACCCCAGTAGTATTTAAAGGGGCGGGTGTTATGGGTATTTTAAGTGGGGCTGGAACTCTAATGTATTGGATGATTTTTCTTGCTAAACCAATTACCAATATCAAAAATGCCACTGTAAACAATAACGCATAAATTGTTCCCATTGACTCTGACATAATCTAATTCCTACCTTATCACTTAATTAAACTTACTAAAAACATGTGCCAAAAAAATAGTGCTCTAGCAAATAGCTTAAGTAAGTTAGTTGTTTATCTTTAATTTAAGTTTTAACACTTAAATCAGTACCTATTCAGAAATGAGCAAAAGCTGGTAATTAATTAAAATTAATCACTTCTGAATAAAAACTAATACACTATGCTAGCCAAATTAACCTGAATTAAAATTAAACTCAGGTTAATTTGCTACCATATTTAGCTAATTGTATTTATACACAACCAGTTGGCTTTGGAAGACCCGCATATTTACATGCTTGTTTACCAGGACCATAAGGAAATAATTGATATAAATACTTGCTATTTCCTTTTTCTTTACCCATTTTCTTAGCAACTGCCTTAGTTAAAACGCGTACTGCTGGAGCAATTTG
This sequence comes from Pseudomonadota bacterium, assembly GCA_045047105.1. Taxonomy (GTDB): domain Bacteria; phylum Pseudomonadota; class Gammaproteobacteria; order GRL18; family GRL18; genus JADGAU01. Next base: position 36,243 of record JASFYQ010000065.1, read on the forward strand.
GTACTCTTCATAATACTCTCTTAAGAAGTTAATGATTCCCCAGTGATCTTCACCTAATTCTAAGTCTTCAGCTGTTGACATTACAGTTGCAACTTCAGGAATCCAGTCAGCTAGATTTACTAAATAACCTTCTTCATCTACTTCAAACTCTTTACCTTCTACAGTAATTGTTCCCATTTTTTTAACTCCATGTTATAAATAGCTTTTATTAATACGCTATTATTAAAAGATTGTTTTATTAAAAAACTATGAAATAAATTTCAAAGTTTACAACCAAGATTGGACATTATCATTTTTAGTTGTTAATTCAACAAATCCTGAATAATCCACTGTTTTGATGCCATCAATGATGTCAGCATCGGTAAAACCGCGAGCATTTAAATCTGGTTCAAGTACATATACTTGTTTTGCCGGCATAGATGCAGCAATATTTTCTGCAACTGAGCTATTTTTTACAGCTCCTACAACAGCATCTTCAATAAGTAATACCGCACAACCATCTTTAGATGTTTTTAAGCATGAATCCAGAGTTCCTCGCTCAAAAGGTGATTTGTTAACAATATGTAACATTGACATTATTAAAACTCCTTAAGAACTAATTAGTACGTGTTGCTCATCCATAAGATCAGCTAACTCTGCACGGGTAACAACTTGAATTGAAGTTTTTTCAGCCCAGTCATCATCTTCGTCTTCATAAACTAAAGGCATTAAGTCTTCAAGAGTAAGACCACGTTCAGTTAATGATTCTTGCTCAACATAAAGTTTGTTAATATCATAATCACCTAGAGCTCTATAAGTCGGTGAAAAATTCTTCATGCCAATACCATCAGTGTTTTGATCTTTTTTCAATTGATAAACACCATCATCTACAAAGGCTAAACTTACGTCCTGATCAAATGCAGCTGAGATAAGTACAACTTCTAATGATTCTAGAGCATATACTGTTCCGTACGGAGCCTTGCGGTTCACGAACATGAATTTTTTCATAGGATTATCGCTTTCTTCCCATGCTTCCATCGTATTTCCCCTTAATCACCAAATGTTATTAAACGATCTGACTGAATACCACCTTCAACAAGTTGTCCCAGACCAGAAATTCTAAATGCAGGGTGGATATTACTTGCATCTTTACCCTGACGCTCTTTTTCTGCATCATCAAGTATGCCACGACGCTGGGCTGCAGCAATACACACTACCATATCAAGTTTATGTGCTTCAGCTAATTCTGCCCAATTATTGGTGATATTTCTATCATCCTGAGGTGGAATGGCTAAACGTGTTGCATTATTTACTGCATCGTTATAAAAAAATACTCGAAATATTTCGTGTCCACTTTCCAGAGCAGCTTTGGTAAACTGATATGCTGTATCAGCTGCCTGATGTTGGTAGGGACCTTCATTTATTAATATTGTAAATTTCATTTACTCTATTTCCCATTTTAAAGCAATATATCACCAAGCGGGTAAGACTGCTTTTTACAAAACATCTCACCTGTGGTTATATTATCTTTTATCTTTGTTTAGAAACGGATGTGTGTAGATGCATTTAAGCTCTTTCTTGCACCAACCCAATCATCAATATGGAATTTAGTAAATGGTAAGCCTGTTTTTTCAAAGAAACCTGGCCAACCAATTCTTTCAATCCAATCATTCATACGCTCCCAATCTTTCGCATCTTCTTTATATACTTTTAGAATGCGTTTAACCAAAGCAGTAGCTTCTGGCCATCTTGGTGGGTTATTAGGAATACCCGCTGCAACTAATTTTTGAAAAGTAGGCTTGGAACGCGCATTAGAGTGATTACCGCCAACCCATATAGCTAAAGTACTGTATATTGGATCATTAATTAACATTGGAGGGCATGGGGGGTAACAAGCACCACAACAAATACACTTCTTCTCATCAACTTCTAGTGTAGGTTTACCATCTACAACCGCTGGTCTAATCGCAGCAACTGGGCAACGAGCAACAACTGTTGGTCTTTCACACGCATTACCAACCAATGCATGGTCAATTTTAGGTGGTTTAGTATGTTGTACATTAATCGCAATGTCACCCTGACCACCACAGTTAATCTGGCAGCATGAAGTAGTAATATGAACGCGGTTTGGCATATCAGCATTTCTAAAGTCATCAATCAATTCATCCATCATTGATTTAACAACACCAGAAGCATCAGTTCCAGGAATATCACAGTGTAACCAGCCCTGTGTATGAGATAATGTTGCAACTGAAGGTCCTGTTCCACCAACAATAAATCCATTTTCTTCCAAAGCATCAACAATAGCATCTGCTTTAGAAGCATTATCTACCATATATTCAATATTAGAACGGATAGTAAAACGAACAAAACCATCACCTTGTTCATCACCAATTTGCATTAGTTTTCTTAATGAAAAAACATCCAATATACGAGTAGTTCCTGCACGAACTGTATAAATTTCTTCGCCACTATGTGCTACATGTTTAAGTACACCATTTCTTGGTCTTTCATGGTATTTCCATTGACCATAGTTTCTACGCATTGTAGGGTGCATATACTGAAACCCATCGGGGGCTCCAGATTCAATAGGCATCTGAGGTTGAACAGCCATAATTTTTTCCTATTCTTATGTTTGTAATTTAGTTAGTACTCTTTATCAAGTCAAAGAGTGCAGTAAGGTGTTAAGCAATTATGCTATAGCTGCTTCTGCTTTTTTGTCATACCACTTTTTAACTTCTTCATCCCAACCATCCATACGGACGTAAGAGCATTGACGAGGCTCGCTAATCATATTGGTATCTAAATCCAGACCAATACCATCCAGGTAATTAACTAGACCTATACGTTCAATCATTTCACCAGTACGCTCATGTTCTAAAGCATTTTCTGCGAAGAAATCAATCATTTCGCCAGCAAGTTCGACAAGTGTTTCATATTGCTCCATGGTATCTAATTTCATAAAAGGAACTACAACAGTACCCATCATGTCACCAATTTTGAGTGTGCGCTTACCACCGATTAAAATAGTAACGCCGTGATCTGTACCAGGAGTTAATGCCTTAGTCATTACATTGATACAATGCATACAACGAACACACTCTTTATTGTTTACTGTCAGGGTATCATCACTATTTAACGTGATTGCACTGGTTGGACAACGACTGGTTACATTATCTAAAACATAGTCACGACCACTTTTAGCTACAAATTTTTTCACTTCGTCCTGATCAATTTGCATTTCATCGCGCCAAGTACCAATAAGAGCCATGTCTGCACGTTCAATTGAGTTAGTACAATCATTTGGACAACCAGATACTTTAAACTTAAATTTGTACGGTAATGCAGGACGATGCAAGTCATCTTGAAATTCATTTACCAGGTGACGCATAATACCATGCTCATTAGCACAGGAATGTTCACAACGCGCAGCACCAACACATGCCATTGCAGTACGTACACAAGGTCCTGCTCCACCTAAGTCCCAACCATAAGCATTGATTTTGTCAAAAAATGGTTGGATATTAGCTGTATCACAACCTATAAACATAATATTACCCGTTTGACCGTGGAATGTTTGTAGACCAGAGCCATGTGCTTCCCAATCATCAGCTAACTGGTTAAGAATATCTGTAGTATAGTAGTTACCTGCAGGTGGTTGAACACGTACAGTATGGAATTCTTTTGATAAAGGATATGCCTCTGCTACTTCTGAAAAACGTGGGATAATACCACCACCATAACCAAACACACTTACCGTACCACCTTTCCAGTAACCCATGCGTGTTTCATATGAATGTTCTAGTTGACCAATCATATCGCCTAGATAAGCATTTATGCGCTCACTCGGGTGCTCATCTCTTAATTTCTTAAAGCTTGTAATAAAACTTGGCCATTTGCCTTTTTCAAGTTCATCAAGCATTGGTGTTTCATGGATTGTTACTTTAGGCACGATTTTCTCCCTTAAATGTGTCGATGTGTTGTGCTCAGTCAATATTTTGTCTTGTCCAACTAGCTTACAAAAAATTAATATTGCGTGCAAAAATTTATGCTGTGAATTTTAGGGCTTCCTAATGAAGGTTAAAACATTTCCTTTGGGGTGGCTGTCACTCTAGTTACTATCCCATAGTAGGTAGCCTGGCTATAAAAAAGCCTAGCTTTTTGCTATGAATTTAGTGATAATCTATAACTAAAGTCTAAGATATCATTAACTTACACTATTAGCAATTGATTATATAACAATATATATTATAATTTTTGTGATTAAAAAAAATTTATTTAATATTTGCTAAAAAATAGAATCCAACTCAGCATCTATATTGAATTTTCATTAAACTACCCTAATTTAACGACTATCCATATCACTAATTTTATAAAGGGATCTCAATTATGCTCATTTTAAGTGAAGTCTTAATTCAACATCATGAATTAGAAACTTATACAGAACTGGTTACATTAATTCAACAACAAGCGATGGATGGTGAAATTTTTTTTGATATAGATGTAAAACCCCCCTTCCCTGATACACCTCCAGAATGGGAAGAAAATCTAGAAATTATTTTCACCAGTCCAGCAAAACTAGCGTCTACACAGACAAGTCCCTCGCAAAAAGGTTGATTTTTATGTATTGGTCAGATGAAACTAGAATTGAAGAGAAAAATGTTTCTGCAAAAATATTGGATCTTTCTATTCATATCAGTTGTAAGAAACTTCCTAGCGATCATATTTATCATCTAGCAACCGCTTTAGTTGAGATATTACCCTGGTTACAAGACGACCCGCGAATTGCCATTCAACAAATTTATTTGCCTGCCTCTGGTAATGGCTGGCAACGAGCTGAAAAAAATATAAATGATTTGGTTTATTTATCTAAACGAACACGTTTAAAAATACGTTTGCCAATGGATTACATACAACAACTCCAGCATTTAATAGGAAAAGAAATTTCAGTTGCTGGATTTTTAATCCAGTTTGGCAGTATAAAAGAAGTAAAAATCAATGCTTCCGAGATACTCATTTCTCGATTTGTATATTTTCCTGAAACAGAAAATGATGAGGAGAAATTCTTAACTCTTGCTTACCAGCAATTGAAACAAAAAAATATTGTAGTTAAAAAAATGCTCTGTGGAAAAACAACTCATTTAAATTTTAATGGCAAAGAATTTTTAACTCGAAGTTTAATGTTGGCAGATTTAACTAATGACGATTCTTTGGCATTGCAAGAACAAGGAATTGGAAATTATTATCTCTACGGTTGCGGTGTATTTATTCCACAAAAAGGAATTAAAGCTCTTAATATAGATAAATAGTCATTTTGGGATAATGATAATTGATTTTGGATAATAGATAATTATCCAAAGAATTTAACTTTAAAAGAGCAAACACTTTGCATATGGAAATTATTAAACTAGTTTTAATTTATAAAAAAAAGGAATAAATTACTATGTCAATAACTGTAAATGGAAATGAAGTAGAAACTAATGAAAAGGGATATCTGGTTAATCTAGAGGATTGGAATGAAGATGTTGCTAAAGTGATTGCAGCAGTCGATAGTTTAGAGTTAACTGAAAAGCATTGGGATCTGATTAACTTTTTAAGAGATCAGTTCATTAATAATGGTGGTGTAAACCCAAATACCCGTGCAATAATTAAACAAATGGGTAAAATCTGGGGAGAGAAAATAGGCTCTAAAGATTTATATATATTATTTCCTAATGATCCCAGCAAGCAAGGTGGACGTATCGCAGGACTGCCTGAGAGTAAACGCAAAGGTGGTTATTAATAGCAATTACAATTTGATATAGGACACAACAAGATTTATTAGTATATAGCCCGGCTCCCCATTTAGGGATATTTTCTATTACCATTTACTAATATATATTACTGTCCATTATTTTTACTAAGATTTTTACCGATCTCGTTTTATTTGGAGTACAACATGAGTAATAAGCAAGAACTTATTAAAGAAATGATTGAAATGCAGAATAAATTCATTGAATTTGAACATAAAAATGGCATTCACCCTGATGATTATTATAATCCGGGGGCAGATCATGAACTAAGTGGATTTAAACAAAAATATGATGAACTTTCAATTCAGGTTCTTGATATTGCCCACAAAGAAAAAGGTTCTGGCTGGAAACGCTAATTAAGAGTTTCAGTTTTAATTGATAAAAAAGAGTCAGTATTGGCTCTTTTTTTTTGTATAAGGCATTGTAAGTGAATAAAAAACTACCTACATGCTTGCATTTCCTCTCCCCCCACCATATGTACTAGATCATGCTAATACCCGAACCCCTATATATTTCTGCAGCACACAAATCATCAGGAAAAACAACCATAACTATCGGCCTTTGTGCAGCTTTGCATCAACTATCTAACAAAGTGCAGGCTTTTAAAAAAGGCCCTGATTATATTGATCCGCTATGGCATGCCAGGGCAACATCAAATGCCTGTTATAACCTTGATTACAATACTATGTCAGCCAAGGAAATATTAAGCATTTATACCGCTAAATCTGTAAATGCAGAGATTAGCATTATCGAAGGGAACAAAGGTCTCTATGATGGACTTGATCTGGATGGCAGCAATAGTAATGCAGCATTAGCGAAGTTACTACATGCCAATATTATTCTGGTACTTGATGCTCAGGGTATGACCCGTGGCATTGCCCCTCTGGTCTTAGGTTATCAAGCATTTGATCCAAAAATCAAAATTGCTGGAGTAATACTAAATAAACTCGGTGGCAGCCGCCATGAAAGTAAACTCCGAGCCGTATTAGAACATTATACCGATGTACCTGTAATTGGAGCGGTGCATAGACAAAAAGAATTAGAAATTATTGAAAAACATCTGGGTTTAATTCCCAGTAACGAAGATCAGCATGCTAAACAAAAAATTCAATCTATTTGCAAAATCATTAAACAAAGCGTTAATCTTGAACAACTAAACCAATTAAGCCAGCAAAGCTTTTCTCTAACGATAGACGAAACACCAGCGACTCAGCCAGACAGCAACTTCACTGCCTCTCTAACAAAGCTTAGAATTGCTATTATAAAGGATGAAGCATTTGGCTTTTATTATCCTGCTGATTTGGAAACCCTTGAAAAATCAGGAGCAGAACTGGTTTATTGTAGTGCGTTAAACGATCAAAAATTACCGGGAAATATTGATGGTATTTTTATTGGAGGAGGATTTCCTGAACGCCATATTCAAAAACTATCTGAAAACAAAAGCTTTAAACAGCATCTACAGCAATTAATTGAATCTGGCTTACCCTGTTATGCTGAGTGTGGTGGTTTGATGTATCTTTCCCGTTCCATTAGTTGGAAAGAACAAACAGCAGAAATGGCAGGAATAATTGATGCAGATGTTATGGTTACAGATAAGCCTCAGGGAAGAGGTTTAATTCAATTCACTGAAACCGAACTCATGCCCTGGCCTACGGTGGATCACACATCTAAGGCAGAACAAGAAAACAAAACAATAGCAGCACATGAATTTCATTATTCAAAACTATGTAATATTTCTAAACAGACAAAATTTGCCTATAAAATTCATCGTGGCATGGGGATAGATGGCAAGCATGATGCGATTGTTTATAAAAACCTATTAGCCAGTTATGCTCATTTACAAGATACCGAACAAAATCACTGGGCAAAACGCTTTATAAAATTTATTATATCAATTAAGAATGGAACCAAAGGACACTAATATGATAACCATTACCCCTACCGCAGCAAAACAAATTCTTCTCTCATTTAAATCCTTACCTGCTGATGATAAATCAGTTTTACGTATTGCCGTACAACAAAAACCCGATGGTGATTTCCATTATATTATGGGGCTTGATGAGCCTAAAAACAGTGACACCCGTTTTGTTAGTAATGAAGTAAATATTGCTTTAGCAGAAGAACAAAGTACCCTGATGGATAAAATGGAGATTGATTATGTTGAAGTTAATCCTGGTGAATTTAATTTTATTTTTAAAAATCCAAACGACCCTAAATATAAAAAACCTGAAGCCTAAATGAAACATGCAAATAATCCTAATTCTGACAAGCCAATTGGTCTAAAAAACAGCAGAGTTTTTCTGCCCATAATGATAGCGGCTGGAATATTATTGCTTATAATGCTAAGTAATTTTTTTATTATTCCAGCATATACCCTCGGCTGGTTTATAAATTTATTACTTTCTTTCTCTGGACTAACCGTTATTTTTTGGATAGCCTTATTAGTTAAAGAAGAATTGTATATTCCCTTTATCCATATTCGTAATTGGTCCTTACGATTAAAGGATAAGGATTATACTGCACGGTTGCCATTAGTTGAAAAAACCGAATTTTCTAAACTGGCAAGAGATTTAAATCGGCTCAGCGAGGTGTTACAATTTTTTTCTGATGAATTCCAGGATAAAGTAGACCGACAAACCAGTAAAATAAAAGACCAAAATGATTCTTTAGATATCCTATATGAAATAGCAACCACTATTAATGAAGCTAAAAATATGGATGATTTATTATCCAGCTTTTTAGATATTCTGATAAAACTCACCAGTGCACAAGCCGGTAGCGTACGTTTAATGACGGATGACGAGCAATTGCGTATGGTTGCATCGGTTGGTTTAAACAAAAGTTTTATCCTGGAAGAAGATCTGGTTCCCATTAATCGATGCTTATGCGGCAGCTCTTTTACCAGTGGAAAAACTGGCCAGAATGATGATGTTAAAACCTGTGCAAAACTCAGTGGAACCAGTTTATTTAAGAATGAAAATCCTGGCATTATTTCGGTACCTATTGAGTATCAGGGCAGTTATATAGGTGTTTATAATTTGTTTATTGAGAAAAAACATATCAATATCCAAAATAAGGATCATGAAGATTTACTATTAACTGTAGGTAAACACCTGGGCATGGCCTTTGAAAAATTTAAATTAGCACAAGAGGCAAAACAACACTCAGTTATTAAAGAGCGTACCCTACTTGCCCATGAATTGCACGATTCATTGGCTCAAACTCTTGCTGGGATAAGGTTCCAGGTAACTATTATTGAAGAAAACCTACACGAAAAAATCCCTATTACCAATCAAGAACTATTGCAATTACACGAAAGCATAGATGAAGCCTATACTGAAGTTAGAGCACTAATATCACATTTTAGAGCACCTATGGATAATAAAGGCTTAATCAAAACTATAAATAAAATCATCCAGAAATTTAAATCAAACTATCCGGTTATGGTATTTTTTCAGGATGAATGGAAAGAGCAAAACCTAAAATCCGAACACGAGTACCAGATTGTTCGAATTATTCAAGAGGCATTAGCTAATATCAAAAAGCATAGTCAGGCCAGAACGGTTCGAATAATGATAAAAAGCCACTCCAATTTTAGTGAAGTTTTAATTGAAGATGATGGAGTAGGCATAAAACAAAACAATATGAACTCCAGCCTAGGCGAACATATCGGCCTGAGTGTGATGGAAGAAAGAGCCCAGCGTATGGGTGGAACATTGAAGATTGAAAGCGAAACTGGAGAAGGAACTCAAATTCTGTTAAGCTTCCCAACGCATGATTCATCAGAAAAAACCGTACATTTTGTACACTAACAAAGTCACTATTTAATTATGGAAAAAATATGAGAGTACTACTCATTGACGACCACACCTTATTTAGGGCAGGTTTACAAGGTTTATTAGAGAGACAAGGAATTGAAGTAATTGGCAGTGCTGGTGGCGGAGAAGAAGGCATTAGACTAGTTAAAGAACATAGCCCTGATGTAGTTTTACTCGATATGAGAATGCCTGACATCAGTGGTATTGATGTATTAAAACAATTACGCGAAGATGGAGCTGAAATGCCCATTGCCATCCTTACTACTGTGGATGATGAAAATGATTTAATGGATGCATTACAATGCGGGGCGCAAGGATTTTTACTTAAAGGCATGCAACCCGACGAGCTAGTTACGGCCCTACAAGAAATATACGAAGGTAAAACGGTAGTTGCACCCGATCTAACCCCTATTCTTGCTAAAATTGTTCAAGGACATGCTCCAGAGAGAAATCCTAAACCAAATCCATTTTCAGAGCTTACTCCAAGAGAAACAGAGATTCTGGGCTTATTAGCTGAGGGACAGAGTAATAAAGTAATTGCCAGAAACCTGGATATTTCAGATGGTACAGTAAAGCTACACGTTAAGGCTATTTTAAGAAAGCTCGAAATTCATTCACGGGTAGAAGCCGCTGTTATGGCTGTACAGCATGGTTTAAAAAATTCCAGCTCAGCGCATCCACCTAATCCCAAATAGCTAAAAGCAATGACTAAAAAGAAATACCTCAGCCTGAACCAACTGATCGCTCAAGCTGAAAAAGACTGTAGCGAAATGTTTCCATGGGATGTTGAAGAACTTTTTGAAAGTTCGGATACAGCCAAATCACAAACCTTATTAGTTGATATTAGAGAACCCTATGAGTTTGAAGCAATGCACATCGAAAACTCGATTAATATACCAAGGGGTTTATTAGAAACCGCCTGTGAATGGGCCTATGATGAAACAGTGCCCGAACTTGTTAAAGCCAGACAGAAAAAAATTATTCTAATTTGCCGTTCAGGTAACCGTAGCTTACTTGCTGCTCAGACTCTGAGCATTATGGGCTATGAAGATGTTCACTCCCTAAAAACAGGACTTAGAGGTTGGAATGAATACGACTTACCTCTAATTAATAAACAAGGGCCTGTTGATGCGGATGATGCCGATGAATACCACCAGGCCCATGTAAGCAAGGAACAAATGGGGCCAGCTAATTGATAGCTACTTTAAACTGATTCCTGCTTTTTATCACACTATGAGTGAGAAAAATAATACCATAAAATTATCGATATTTTTTTAGATTTCTTTTTCTACTACCCTGCTGTATCACCAATCCAACAATATCTTTTACCCCACTTATTTCAACAGTCTCATATAAATCATTAAGTGGTTGTAAGAAAAATCTTTTCTCTTCAATTCGTAATTGCCTTAAAATAAATTCACCATCTACTTTAGCAATAACATATGAACCATCTCTTACTGGTGCTTCAGGATCAATAACTAATAACACATTATGTTCAAATTCTGGCTGCATACTATCACCTAGTGCTCGCAAAGCAAACACTTCTTTAGCACTACAACTGCCTTCTATGGGGGGTATTTTACTTTTAATCATATATTCTAAGTTTTTTTGTTTGCTTATCCTGTCAGGATTTTAGTCCAAAATAAATTCTGCATAGCAAGATCATATTGAGCTAGAAGTATAATTTTCAAGTTTTAATTTCACTTTAAACTGGATAACAGCTAATAAATAAAAAATATCATTCATTAATTGAAGTAAACAAATAACAAAATTGTCATTTTGTGACACAGTTCTTGCTCAAACAGCAAAACTGTGAAAAATACCTCATCTATTTTTTGAATATCAATATATCATCACTATTAATACAACACCATTGATAAGAAGGAATAGTAGCATGCCCATTCAAACACAAAAAATATCAGTTTATAGTCTGGTAATTGGCATGTTTATATATAAATTGGATCGTCCCTGGGCTGATACCAATTATCCACTGGAAGGTTTTTATATTACCAGCGCAGATGAAATTAGAAAATTAAAATTAGTTTGTCGTTATGCTTTTATAGATGTAGAACGCAGTAATCTACAATCAAATAAACAACAACGTCTATTAGCACTCAATAGTACTAAAGCATTACCATCACAAACTAAAAAAAATACCACTAGAAAACCGATACGATTACCTGATCAACAAAACTATAACAATGTAATTCCACTTAAACGGGTTATGAAAAAAGCGATTAAAAACCACCAACAATTACATCACTCCGTTAATTATTTATTTAGTCATATTTCAAGCCACAATATTGTTAATATTAATCAAGTAAAAGAAGTCTTATCTACTACTGTGGATACAATGATTGATAATCCTGACGCACTGATGTGGATAGCAAGAACCAGAGAAAATGACGATTATAGCTATAACTTTGTTTTAAAGCAGACCATCTGGGCTTTAGCCACTGCACGTCAATTAGGTATGAATAAAGCAGATATGGAGCGTTTGGCTCTGGCCAGTATTTTATCTGGAATTGGTAAAAATAAGTTGCCGCTGAGCCTATTACAAAATGAGCATAGACTAACAGCAAAACAATTTTCAATTTACCAGAAACATATTAGTTACACCGTAAATATTCTTAAGAAAATGAAAAATATACATCCTCAAGTAATTCACATAGTACAAAATCATTGTGAATATATTGATGGTTCAGGTTATCCCAATAAACTAAAAGCTAATGAAATATACCTTGCTTCGCAGGTTATTGGACTTGCAGCTTTTTATGAAATACAGAGTAACCCTAGAGATCTCAGTAGAGCAGTAAGTCCAAACGAAACTTTAGAAAAATTAAATGCCAATAAAGGCAAAAAATTTAACGCGGAACTGGTTGAAAAATTTGTTCAGGCTATAGGAATTTACCCAACAGGAACCTTAGTACAACTCAATACTGGAGAAATTGCAGTAATTGTTGAAAGCAAAGATCCTGGGCTGAAACAACAACGTTTACGTCCTAATATTATTATTTTAAGAAATACGATGGATGAAAAAAATGCCCAACAAAAGCTGATTAAGCTTTCAGCAGAGAATAATAAGCTACAAATACTACAAAGCCTGCCTATGGGAGCACATGATATTCATATTAATGAAATTAATAAAGCCGTATATAGATACAATCATGTATGGGAATTAAAACGAGTAATGGGTTTTTAAAAAATAAGCAAGTACTCAAAATCCTTTAAAACCAATTTAACTTCTGAACGATCAATTATCCCCTGATTTTTATTTATTAAGCAATTTTTTTTCGCCCGCTTCTACCGATTGATAAATCAGGGTATTAATAGTCATTGGCCCAACTCCCCCTGGGACTGGAGTATAAGCACTAACACGGTTCATCAGAGGCTCAAGTTCTATATCTCCTACTCCACCAGGATGGTAACCTGCATCCACTACAACAGCACCGTCTTTAAACCACTCCGCTTTAAGAAATTGTGGTCGGCCTACAGCACCAACCACAATATCTGCACGTTTAATATACTCTTCAAGTTGTTGCGTTTTAGAGTGGCATATTGTAACCGTTGCATTAGCATTTAATAACATCATTGCCATTGGTTTACCTAAAATAGGGCTGCGACCAACGACCACTGCATTTTTACCTTGCAATGCAATGTCATACGCTTCAAGCAAGCGCATAATGCCCTTCGGTGTGGCACAACCATAAGCCTGTTCTCCCATTGTCATACGCCCAAAACCTAAGCAGGTTACTCCATCAACATCTTTAGTTAAATCAATACTATCAAAACAAACTCGCTCATCTATCTGGGCGGGAACTGGGTGTTGAAGAAGAATACCATGAACATTAGGATTATTATTCAACGCTATAATTTTATCGCGCAGTTGTTCAGTTGTAGTATCATCTGCAAGCTCGACTTTTAGTGATTCCATGCCAATACGTTCACAGGCATTAGCTTTCATTTTAACATAGGTAGCTGAAGCGGGATCTGCTCCAACAAGAATAGTGGCCAAAATGGGGCTAGCTCCATTACTGGCCTGCTTCAATGCCGCAACTCTTTTACTTAGCTCATGTTCGGTTTTTTTTGCCAATGCTTTACCATCAAGTACTAATGCGGACATAGATTTTTCCTTAGGTTTTACAGTTTAATTATTAAGCTATGGGGGATAAATACTGCTTCAAAAAAGCACATCTATTTATGTTCTATATACTCTCTAAAATATTTCCGTAATATTAATTCTGGGGGCAATAATTTTGCACATTCTACCACAAAAACTAGCCCACCTCCCTGATTCTTTTTTTGCTTTTAATATGGGAGTTAAGCTAAGCAGTTATTACAATTACTCACTACATTGTGTCTACATCTTTTCTTAAAGCTCTTTATTTTTTAAGCTATTCTAGAGAATATACAAACAATGTTATAATGCCCGCATGATTAGAAACCCATATGTTTATTTACTACTGATTAATTTTTTTCTTGCTACTCCTGTCTATAGCTTACCCCCCATGCAATTATATGTAGAGCTTACTCCTGCTGGTGGCGTATTACGTCCTGAACCGGGCATATATGCAGGGCCAGTTGTTTTAAACCGGGCAATAACAATTGATGGGCAAGGAAAAGTAACTATTGATGCAGAGGGAGATGACACTGTACTTACTATAAAAACAGATAATTGCATTATCAGGGGCTTACACCTGACGGGTTCAGGAGAATCCTATAATGATATAGATTCAGCTATTACTATAGAAGGTGATAATAATCTTATTGAAAATAATACCATAGATGAAGTTTTATTTGGTATAAATCTAAGCAGTGCCAATGAGAATATTATTAGAAAAAACCGTATCACCTCAAGAGAAAATGAAATTAGTCTTCGAGGAGATGGATTACGTTTATGGAATAGCCATGATAATTTTTTTGTAGAAAATAATATAACTAGAGCCAGAGACGTTTTCATTATAAATTCAAATGCTAATACTTTTCTGGCAAATCAGATCAGTCATAGCCGAGTAGGCCTGCAATTTGTATTTTCACCAGAAAATAAAATTATAAATAATACTATTGCTCATAATAGTACTGGAATTTTGGTGCTTTATTCAAACGATCTACTGATTGAGGGAAATACCATTACACATTTACGTAGCTTTTCTGGCTCGGCTTTGGCATTTAAAGAAAGTAATGGGGTTGTTGCACAAAATAATAGCATTTTACATTGTGCAACCGGAGTCTCTGCTAATTCCCCTGTACATCCTGAAAACAGACTTTCGCTATTTAATAATCGCTTTGCATATAATGATGTGGCACTCTATTTTTATGGTGAAAAAGGGGGGCATATTATCCATAAAAATCACTTTGATAATAATTTAATTGATGTTCAAGTAAGCAGCCCTACCACTGCCTTACATAATGATTGGAAAGGTAACTTCTGGGATACCTATCAGGGTTTTGATCAAAATAAAGACGGTTTTGGAGATACTGCTTTTGAGCTATATAGTTACTCTGATAGAATCTGGCGAGACCGCCCCATGACCCAGTTTTTTCGTGGCTCAGCATTATTTGAAACCATTGATTTTGCCGAACGCCTGAGTAGCTTTTCTGCACCACAGATGATCCTAAGAGATCCTCAACCACAAATGCCATAAAAATTTACGCAGCTATTTTTAACCATTATTATTAAAGAAAGGGAATAATAACTTGGTTTTCTGCCAGCTCAACCATATATTTATTTAAATATACTGATCTAATTCAATAACTCAATTTTTTCATTAGCACTCAGCTTATGCTAAAATGAACTAAAATATTACCATTTAATAACGAGAAAAAATATGTCTGATATCCAATTTAATAGTCAAATTACCGATGAAATAAGCGTATCCCCCGAAGCAGCGGTGCAGTTGCGAAATATTATAGACAGTGAAGATAATGTTGCAGGTATTCGCATCTTTGTTCATGGTGGAGGCTGTAGTGGCATGAGTTATGGAATGACTTTAGTCGAACAACCACACCAGCTGGACTGTACCTGGGAGGACGAGGGCTTAAAAGTTTTTGTAGATACCGTAGCCCTGGGTTTTTTAGAAGGTGTTGAAATTGACTTTCGCACTGAAGGTCTGAACCAGAGTTTTGTATTTAAAAACGTTTTTGCTAA
>JASFYQ010000066.1:0-35289 GCA_045047105.1 Pseudomonadota bacterium
AATATGGTAGGAGAAGGGGGAATCGAACCCCCACGCTATTGCTAGCACTGGATTTTGAATCCAGCGTGTCTACCAATTCCACCACTCTCCCAAAAGATTTGCATTAAGCAACTTGTGCGTTCCTATTTATGAGAAACGTAATATCCACCTTAGGCGGATTTTGAATCCGGCGTGTCTACCAATTCCACCACTCGGCCAAATTAGAAGCATATACTGATTGTATGCACGGCGGTTATTATAAAAACACCGCATTAATGTGTCAATCTATTTGTTTTTGTGTAAAATAGTAAGATGCAGAAAATTAATCAATATATCCAAAATGAAATGGATGCTATCGTAGTAAAAACTCTCCACTATGTACAACAAATTTTGGATCAACAGGGAAGAGAACCCGCTGAGGAATTGATATTAATGATAGCTGCTGGCATTAAAGAACAACTTTTAGCAAACAATATGTCCATTACTGATGCCGAGATTATTTACGACATGTTTATAGCTGAAATAAATGCAGCAATTTTTGATAAAAAGCACTAAAAGCAAATGAATAATCAGCCTGAACAAATATTCCGCTGGCAGGATTATCTCGCTCCCAAATTCTGGTCATCATGGATTGGACTTGGGTTTATGCGTCTAATTGCCCTTTTTCCGTATCGCCTGCAATTAGCATCAGGTAAATTAATTGGTTATCTATTTTATAAACTTGCACCTGCCTATCGTAGTGAAATAGCCTTAGTTAATATACGGATGTGTTTCCCAGAGCTATCTGCACAACAACAACAAAATTTAGTCCGCGAGAATTTTTACTCTTTAGGAATTAGCCTTGTTGAAACGGCTATGTCCTGGTGGTCAAGTGATAAAAAACTACGCTCTCTGGTTAAAATAAAAGGTTATGAAATTGTAGAGCAAGCCTTAAGTGCTGGAAAAGGGGGCATTCTATTAGGTGCCCATTATTCAACGGTGGAAATTAGTGGTCGATTAATAAGTCTGGATTATAAAATTGCAGCAAGTTACCACCCTTTTAAAAACCCATTATTTAATCAATTAACTCTTTACTTTCGTAAACGCACTACAGACCGTATTTTTGATCGCAATGAAATCCGCCAAACTTTTCGTTATATTAAACAAAATAATTTAATGTGGATTGCCTCCGATCAGGATGCTAATATTGAGCAGAGTATCTTTGTACCTTTTTTTGGTCATCCAGCATCCACTCAGACAGTTCCTTCTCGCATGGCTAAAGTAACTGGAGCACCGGTTATTCCATATATTTCCAGACGCTTAGATAATGCTCAGGGGTATGAGATTGAATTTTTCCCGGCTTTAGAGAATTTCCCAGGAAAATCGGTAGAAGAGGATATTACTCGAACCAATAAAATACTGGAAGAAATGATAAAAAAGGCACCCGAACAATACTTTTGGGTGCATCGGCGCTTTAAAACCCGCCCAGAAGGAATGCCTTCAGTTTATCCAGATAAATACAAAAAATAATTTAACTCTAGAGGAACTTGGGATATTAAGGTTCTAAAAAGTAATGTGCCATCCTGTGTTTAGGATTTTAGCATTAACAATGGCTCAACCTTAAAATTTATAAGATAAATCATATAAAAATAGGCTCTGAGGTAAATAAAATATAACTTCTGTCAGGAGCGTAAGTCTTGCTTGCACACGTACGACACCTAAAATAACCTGATTTACAAAAACTATTAACATGAGCATCTAAAATTCTGGAAATATTTTTTTTACTCAATTTGATGTGGTGAAAAAATTAACTATTTAAACTTTGCCTCATAATTTTTCAAGAGGCTCTAAATAATGAAATTTAACTCTGAATACTATATATTCTATTCTGCCAGCCTAATTATCTGCTTAGTTTATGGTATGGCAGCAGAAAAATATAAGTTATTTCCAAGCCCGTTGCTACATAGCCTGGTGGCCGATTCTGTTCGAATAATCAAGAATATAAGAGGGGATAGAAAAACATGGTACTATGTTGAAGCAAAGGATCGCAAACAGATTTCAGTTTATAAACCGGATCAAGTGCAAACAGGACTAACCATGATCACAGGGTTGGGGCCAGAGCACTCTTTAGTAATTAAAGTGATCAACTTTACAGGTGATGTTGTACACCAGTGGGATATAGATTGGCATCAGATTTGGCCAGATGCAACTCATCTTGCCAAGGATATTGTGCCACAAGGTAAACCAGGCACTCACATCCATGGTTCCAGATTAATGGCTAATGGAGATATTGTATTTAACTTTGAAAATCTCGGACTAATAAGATTAGATAGTTGCGGTAATACCGTTTATAGAGTTCCTTATCCTACCCATCATTCTATTGATATTGATGAACAAGGTAATTTCTGGTTGCCTGGTCAAATTAACTACCAGCAGAAATTAGCACAATTTCCAAATTATATCCCTCCCTTTAAAGATGGTAGCATCGTTAAAATTTCTGCTACAGGGGAAATATTAAATGAAATATCCATCATGTCATTATTAAAGAACAATGGATATGAAGGCTTGATGTATTTATTGGCAACTCAAAGCCGTAACACCCGTGTGAGTGGTGATATCTATCACCTTAATGATGTGGAGATTTTTCCATCAAGCCTGGCTGAAGGCGTATTCAAACATGGAGATATAATGGTATCATTACGTAATATTAATACTGTTTTAGTCTTCGATCCCCAAACACTGAAAATACGTTATTTAACTACGGGTAAATTTGTCCGCCAGCATGATGCCGATTTTATTGACGGGAATACCTTCTCAGTCTATGACAATAACCATATTAGCCCACCTGGCGTTACCAATAGTAGCAAAATCATTATTATCTCTGCACTTGATGATAAAGTTAGCGACTATATAACAGGCTCTAAAGAGCTGCCTTTTTATTCTAATATAATGGGCAAACACCAATGGTTAGCTAATGGAAATCTGCTGATTGTCGAGTCTATGAATGGTCGCACCTTTGAAATTAATAGAAAAAAACAAATTGTATGGGATTATAATAACCTCATCGCCCAAACAGGCATGGTGGGTATAATGGAAGGCTCAGAACGTTTACCTACGTCATTTGATGCTGATTTTTTTACACAAAAACTCGCTATCTGTAATCAATAATATAAAAAACCAACTAATTTAGCTATTATGATTTTATCTACACAATTTGCACTTATTATCGCCACTTTACTCATCCCTATTCCTGCTTTTGCCTATTTTGGTCCTGGCATTGGTATGACTGCCATTGCTTCTTTAATAGCATTTGGTGCTGCAATACTCTTCACCTTTTTGGGATTTATCTGGTTTCCGGTAAAACGACTGATTAAAAAAATTAAGCTCAGGAAATAAAGTTCAACATAATGATGTCAACAGAAGCATTGCTGATGTTTAGTATATTTGGAGTGTTTTCATGGAGGCTACGCCAATATGGATAATTTTCAGGATGGCTATGGAATAATAGACAAAGCACTGCATTATTTTGCATTTAAAACCACCAGACTCCAAATTGCACTAGCCAAACAGGAAAGCCTAGATATTGAAGAAAAGTTGAAACTAATTAAGCTAAAAAAACCTGTATTTATTAGCTCTCTTCCTCGCTCAGGCACCACCATTCTACTCGAATCGTTGACTCAAACAGAGCTTTTCAGTTACCATTCCTATCAAGATATGCCATTTATATTGACCCCATTAATTTGGTCAAAGTTTACTCGTATGTTGACCTTAGATGAAACATTTAGAGAGCGAGCTCATAATGATGGTATTAAAATAAACCCATACAGCCCTGAAGCATTTGAAGAAATGTTATTTATGGCATTCTGGCCACAAGCCTATACGGACACAGCAATTCCTTATTGGCAAACAAGTCAACACAAAAAATTTGATACTTTTTTTAGCGAACATATAAAAAAGCTAATATGGAGAGATCGGCATAAAAAAAATGGAACAAAACGACGTTATCTATCAAAAAACAATCTCAATATTATTCGCTTGCCATACATTAAGCAGCTATTTCCCGATAGTTTGCTGCTGATTCCTTTTAGGGAACCAATCCAGCATGCATTATCTCTACTAAAGCAGCACCAAAATTTCACCAATATGCATCAAGACAATAAATTCTCTATGCACTATATGAGAGCAATTGGCCATTTTGATTTTGGAGCCAACCTCAAGCCAATGAACTTTAACCATTGGTATGAACATACTGTATTCAAACCAGACACACTGAATTTTTGGCTAGAATATTGGCTACAAACTTATCAATACCTGCTTGAAACGGATAATACAGAAAAAAAATTTATTAGCTTTGATAATTTGTGCAAAAACCCAAGATACAGTTTTAATGTATTGTTTGAACATTTACAAATTGATCACAATAGGCTGGAAAAATCTATTGCTATGATTAAGGAAGCGAAACCTCATCAGACTGACAAGCATATTCTGGATCAACAAAATACCAAAGCTGCTCAAACTATTTATCAACGCTTACTTGATGTAGCAATAATCAATTAACGGCAATATTGATATAGATTGACTAAAAAGAAAAGTTAACAAAGACTAACTGCTGCTCTTTTAGACTGTGTTATTTAATAATATTATGAGATAAAGAATGAAGATACAAAGTTCAAAAATTTATGTTCTAAAACAACAAGCCAGAAAAAAACTAGGTTTTTATTATCGCATGTTCAAGCAGTACTTCAAGAATAAAGCCGTGTTTAAGCAAATAATTGATCTTGACCAATACCCTTTAAATTATTATTCGGTAATGAAACAACAAACTATTACCGAGCAAGAAGTATTAACTCAAGTTGAAAGTGGTGATATTATTCTGATGAAGAATTTAATTGGTAAATTAAAACTCCAGAATCACTTTAATATGCTGGTAAAGGATTATTTTGGAATTGGCTATAATAATCTTGCCGATATTCATCAATTAAAAACCGTAGAACATATAGTTGACAATGCTTTAACCGTTCGAAACTCACTCTCAGCATTGGTTTTACAATCATCAATAATGAAACGAATACTCCAACCTCATGCCAATAAATATTATCTGGAATTACAACCTAACTTAAGATTACACCTACCCTACAGCTATATTAAACCTCATGAAGAATATATTGAGTCACGAATAGGCAGAGGGAAAATAAACCCTCACGGCCAACATAAAGATTCTTGGCGTGGTCACCCAGAAAATACTTTAAATGTATGGGTATCATTAACAGCTGCAACGGATAAAAATGGACTTGCATTATTACCACAAAGTACTGGCTATCATGCAAAATTTGATGCTACTGCCAAAGAAATTTCCCCTGGAGTCAAAACCTACCCATCTCAACAATACGTAACCGATATGCAACCAGGAGATGCCCTTCTTTTTCAGGCAGAACTGCTTCATGGATCAATTATTAACATGGCCAAACAAACCAGAGTGGCTTTATCTATGCGTTGCACCACTACAGAACCTGAGTTTAACAAAAAAAGGCAATTTAACTATATTAAAATTGATAATAACCACTTTGATAACCTAAATAAAATTAAACTAACTGCAAAAGGAACATTTGAACCACTGTCAAGAGATAGTTTTTTTGCTCCAGCCGAGCAAAAAAACACCAGTATTCATCCCGTATTTGATGAAAACCAGATTAAACTCCCTGTAAATGGGAAAATTAAAACTTTTCCAAGAAAATGCCCGCATGCAGGTACCGACTTGCTAAATGGTGAACTCAATGAAAAAGGCCAGTTAATTTGCCCGTCACACCGGATGTGTATTTCTGGTAAACCTTGTGAGTAAATTTATTACTGGCAAATTTATGCAAAAACTTAAACTAATGGTAAGGAAACTATTGGCCTCAAGATATTACTTAAATAATATTTTTTCTAAAGAAGCTATAACTGATTCAAGTTCTAATTTATTAATATCTTTAACAAGCCATGATATACGAATCAAATCTGTTTTTTATGCTATTGAGTCAATGGGCCTAGGTTTATCCAAACCCAATAGAATTATCTTATGGTTAAGTCACAATGATTTAAAAAAAATACCCAGCTCTTTACAACGATTACAAAAAAGAGGTTTAGAAATTAAGTCGTGTGAAGATATAAAAAGCTATAAAAAATTAATACCATTGACCACTATACAAAACGAGTTAAGTGGAATTGATTATATTGTCACTGCAGATGATGATATTATTTTCCCCAAGAATTGGCTAAATTTATTTTTGGCTAATCTGAATTTAAATAAAAAACTCATATTGTCACAGAGGGCAAGAATAATTCGATTTAAAAATAATCAGTTAGACAGATATAATAATTGGCCCCCTATTTCCTCTCAGAATAATATAGCAAATTGTTTAATTTTTCCTACTGGCGTTGCAGGAGTATGCTACCCAGTCTCTTTTTTGAGCGTACTAAAAAAAGAAGGTGAAATCTATAAGGAGATAGCACCAAAACAAGATGATGTATGGTTCTGGGCAGTGGCATTATATTCAAATTACATGCCTAAATTTATACATAATAAGAATCTGGATATATTAAAATTAGTACCTGGAAGTCAATCTATTTCTCTGTGGAGCCAAAATCAATTGATTGATAACATTAGTGAGCTTACTGCAAACGATTTAGCAATAGAAAAAGTGATTAATAAGTTTAGTATAAAACTATTAGAATAAAAATAGTTTTATAGAGCCTCTTTTCTGAAGAAAATAAAGCTTTTGAAGCATTCTAGCACATTAATTTTTTTATATTTCAAAAATGAATATCTTAGCCGTTATAAAAAGCTTAGGATTATTTAAATGTATATTTTAACAAATCTATATCATATTTATAAAATTGGCCAACAATATTAATCATTTCATCGTCATAATATTCAATATAGTTGTTGTGCTTGGATTTATTAAGTCTAGGTAGTTTTTTGGTAATACCAATCTTTTTTTTAAATGTTTGAAAATCATCATTAAGATTTTCAAACTGCAATATGGAATCAACCATAAATTTCTTATTTTGAAAATCATAAATATAAAATAGTTGTGGCTGTAAAACGGTTATACCATATATTTTATAAATATCTAACCACTTTTTTACAAAAACCTCAAACGTAGGGGCTTCAGTTTTAAAAAGGTGGCAAAAAGGTGAATCACATTTTTTATTTCCCCCATTAAATAAGTAAAAATATGCTGATAATAAGCGATCCCAAGGATTTCTGACTATGCAGAATTTTTCGTATGAGGTAAACTTGGAAGGACTAGTTTTTTGATAAACACTGTATCTCTCATGAACCCTTCCAGTACCAATTTTAGTTTTACTTGATAGTGTTTTAAGTACGCTAGTACCTGCGTTCTTAGGAATATGAATAAAAATACATTTCAGCTTATTATGTTCTTTATTATAAGGATAGTTATTAAAGAACAAACAAGTAGGTAACTTATCTTTAATTATTTTTTTTAAATGATCAAATTTAAAGAAAAAAAATGCTTGTATTGTTATCATTTTTTATTTCATAACAGAATGATTAAAACTTTTTATCTGCAAGCAATTCTAATGAGAATAGAAAAGCTTTTGCCTTAATAAAACAATTCCAGATTGCAATAAATTATATATATATTCTATTTCCGGGTATTTTTTTTTAAAACTCAATGAGATTATAAATATTAGTAGATATAGTAAGCAAAAAATAAAAAAATAAATCAAAGTTTCAAAAAATATAGAATTTACGCTATATAATATATATGTTTTAACAAAAAAACCAATTAAATAAGAAGCCCCAATGTAATAAATAGTGCTGTTAATAACAAATCTAAAGGGAACAGAATGGGCAATATTTAGATAAGCAAAGAGAATAAACTGAATTACAAAACTTGTGCACACCTTTAAAAGTGCAATAAACTCTATAGATGTATCCCTATAATAAAACATAACACTTACTGTAATGATTGCGCTTAAAAAATCAGCAATAAATAGAATTTTTACTTGACCAATGGCGGTAATGTAACTATTCATTATATTGGTTAAAGATAAGATAGCTAAACTAACAGAAAAGATACCAAAAATTTTTGAATAACTTAACCATTTTTCACCTAATAAAACACTGATTATATGAGTATCAAAATAGAACATAAATGATGAAATTGGCGCAATCAGTATAATAATAATTAAAAAAGAAATTTTGAAGCGGTAATTAAGTATTGCTATATTGCCTTTCGATTTCGCAAAAGATGAAAGCAAAGGTATTGTTGCAGGTTCAATTATCTGATTTGCAGGTAATCTCGATAGATTTTTCATTAGGCTATAAGCACCAATACTTGATGCATCAAAATACTTAGCAATAATAAAACTATCTATCTGTTCTCTTGTATAACCTACAATACTTTTTAAAAATACCCATTGAGAAAAGCCCCATTGTTCCTTAATATTACAAAAAGATAATTTAGGCTTGTATGTATGGATTAGGTAGGAGCCAAAAGTAAGTATAAGTTCGGTTAAAACAATCCCTATTATCATAGCCCAGTAGCTTTTATAATAAAGTGCTAAGAAGATCATAAGAGAAGTGGTCACTAACTTAGTTATCAACTGTAATTTAAAAATAGGCTTAAAATTTAAATCTTTTCGCAACAGATAAATGCCAGGATTGCCTAATGCAGAAATAGGTAACATTAAAGAAGCAAAATATAGAGGCACTAGAAGTTTTTCATTATTATAGTATTCGGTTATGGAGGGAATAAATAAAACAAATAAAACAAAAACCGAAAATTTTAGGATAATATTAATGGTCCAGGCAGAATTCAAATCGTTATTTGTTGGAGATTTTTTCTGAATTATATACTTCATAGAACCACTAGATAAACTATTAAACAAGCAAACAATTAGAGTGACTATAGCAACTATTCCAAAATCGTCTGGTGTTAAAGTACGAGCAAGTATTAAAATGCTTATAAGGCCGATACTACGCTGAATAAAAGAAAGAGATAATAATATAAAAGAGCTAAAAATAGTTTTTTTTGCTAGAGACATAGTAAAAATATTTATAAGAGGATTGAGGTACTTACAAAATTAATGACTAAAGTTAATTTCTTAGCAAAAAAGCTAAAAAAAAGCCAAACCAGATTTGTTAGTGTTATTTACCAGAAAAAAACGTTTAATATTGAAATTTTGTGAAAATCTATCACAGATAGGATTACAAATCCAAGGAAATATTTTCCTTGGATTTCAGAGGAAATGGCTTCCCTAAATGAAAATATTGTTTCTAACACCCCAATTACCGTACCCGCAAATCAGTGGAGGAGTAATAAAAAGTTTCAAATTGATTGAGTATCTAGCGGATTTACATCAAATAACACTTGGTTGTTTCTTAAAAAATGGCGAAGATAAAGAAAAGCTTAAAAAGCTGAAACATAAATTGCCTCAATTGACTCCATTCTTAGAACATCTAAACATCAAAAGAACAGCGTTTAACTTGCTTAAAAGCTATTTTTATGGCATTCCCCTAACTATTTTTCGTAATCAATCCCATGAGTTTAAGAAAAAAGTGACTGCTTTAGCTGATGATCACGATATTATTTTTATTGATCATTATTTGATGTTCCAATATGTTCCAGAAAATTTTCAGGGACGAGTGGTTTTACATCTTCATAATGCCGAGTTTATTATGTGGGCCAGGTATGCAGAGCAAGTAAAAAACCCTCTCAAAAAAGTATTACTGCACATCGAAGCACATCGAATTAAAAAATACGAACTAACAATCTGCCAACAAGTCGATGTTATTCTAGCTGCCCCTAATGACCAAGAAAAACTAATTAAATTTGGAGCAGCATCGAATAAGTTTATAGAAACGTTTCATCTAGGCGATGAGCAGAACCTTTATTTACCCAACATTAAATTTGAAGAAACATCACTGAGTTTATTGTTTATAGGTACCCTGACCTGGGAAGCTAACATTGATGGTTTGCTCTGGTTTTTAAAAGATATATGGCCATTAATTAAAAAAAAGAAAACTAAGGTTACTTTTACTATTACAGGAAAACTCTCCAATCAATTAAAGACAACAATTTTAAAGTTAGATCCTAATATCCATTTATTAGGTTTTGTGCAAGATCTGGAAGCTTTATATCAATGCCATAGGGTCTTTATAGCCCCCTTACGTTTTGGTAGTGGCATTAAAGTCAAAGTGGTCAATGCTTTATATCGTGGCATTCCAATGGTAACTACTCCTATCGGTGCAGAAGGATTGGAACTCAGTAACTCAGAACACTTATTTATTAAGGAAAAACCCTTTGATTTTTCCAATAGCGTCTTAAGGTTACTTGAGGATAAACAATTATGGGAAAAATTTAACATTCAATCACGCCAATTTATGAAACAAAACTATACCTGGGATAGAGTATTTAACAATGTCAGAAAGAGCTTAGAATATGACTACTAGTAATAAGGCATCCCCATTAATCAGCGTTTATATGGCAACTAAAAACCGCGCTCAATTATTATGCCGTGCGATAGATTCTGTACTTGCTCAAGATTATGAAAATTTTGAATTAATTATTGTAGATGATGGCTCTAATGATAACACTCCCTCTAAACTTCTAGTTTACCAACAACAAAACAGTAATATTAGTTTTTATCGCAATGAAAAAAGCTTAGGAGTAGCAGCTGCTAGAAATTTGGCAATTGAGCAATCTAAGGGTGAATTTGTAACTGGCTTAGATGATGATGATTATTTTTATAATAATCGCCTGAGTTCACTGATGTCAGCTTATGATGACCAATATGCTTTTATTTGTAGCAGTTCAATTTGGGATTTTGGTAACCACAAAACAATTGCGGATAAAAAAACATTGGTCTTTAGCCTGCGACAACAACTGAGTTATAATCATGCCACAACTCAAGTACTGGTCAAACGTGAACGGATGATTGCAATTGGTGGATTTGACGTTAATATGGTTGCGCGTTTAGATTATGATGCCTGGACGCGTCTAATGATCTGTTATGGCAATAGCTTTCGCATAAATCACCCAAGCTATGTAATATCTCGCAATGATGGAATTGAGCGAATTACAGGAAGTCCAAACAATATTATAGGAAATCATCAATTTCTCAATAAACACAAAGAGAGAATGAATACCCGAAACCTATACAACTGGGCCTTTTTTGATATATATGCACAACAGAAACCCTTTGGTATAAAACTGTTATTACAGCAGCTATGGGCTGGAAATGTTATGATGAAATTAAAGTACTTTATACGAAGAAACTTTATACAGAAGTAAATATTTTTATTCTATTGTTTATAACAATAGCCCTTATAGCTATTATTTGTCGTATTATCTGACTATGAAACGGTGCTCAAATTTTATTAATTATTAAAAAATATTTGCCTAAGCCATTAAAATTTCTAATTTTAAGCTTCCTTGAAAAAGGAAACCGAGCATTATTGTATTTTTTTTCAAGAACTCAATTTTTGTCTTCATTTTACTACTGTTTTATTAGTCATAAATTTGCACGAGAACAACAATCTGTATTAAAAGGCAGATTAAACTACTCATTAAATAATGGACTTAAAAACAGTAGCCATACCCTGCTAAGACGAAATACTCACAGAATAGAAAAGGGGCTGATAATGCAACCTGCAAAGGCAATTTTTGCCCTTGATTATATAAAAGAAACTATACTCGCTTACCAAATAGCCAGCAAAAATACTATTCATGATCAACAAGAGTTAAAGTGGGCTAATGATGTGTTAAATTGTTATTTTCTAACAGTTGATCACTCCCTATTGGATCCTGAGATTAAAACTCTATTTGATTCCATAAAAACTAAACCCTTTCCTCATACGAACAATCAATTAAACATACCCTATACTTTTTCAAGTAAAAAAAGAGCACAGATATCCACTAATGACTTTCTAGATTTATGTACCCAACGTCGCTCTGTCCGATGGTTTAACTCACAAACAGTAGCAAGATCCTTACTTGAAAAAGCTATAAAAATTGCCTCATTAGCACCTAGTGCCTGTAATCGACAATGCTACCAATTTTTAGTTTTTAATGATAAAACTTTATCACAAAAAATTATCAGCATCCCTTCTGGAACAAAAGGTTTTGCTCATAATATCCCCTGTACTATTGTGGTCACTGCCGACCTTAGCTGTTATCCAGCAGAAAAAGACCGACATTTAATTTACATTGATAGCAGCTTAGCCAGTATGCAGTTAATGCTGGCATTGGAAACACTGGGATTAAGCTCTTGCCCAATAAACTGGCCTGATATAGAACATAAAGAAAGAGAACTTATAACAATGCTGAAGTTATCTGATAGCATCCGCCCTATCATGCTCATAGCCGTTGGTTATGCTGAAACAGAGGGGAAAATACCTTTTTCTCATAAAAAATCGCCCAAGCAACTCATTAACTATTTTGACTTATGATAATTGAAATTAAAGGGGTAGAATTTAATAACAAAGGTGCAGAACTCATGCTGCTAAGTATTATCGCAATACTTGAGCAAAATTATGATAATTATCAACTGGTATTAACACCAGGATATTTACTGCCATATCCACAAAGAGCCAAATTAGGCGCCTGGCAAAAATTTAGCTTTACCTTTTTAGGTATTAACTGGACATGGTTAGGAAACCTAGCCCCAGATCGAATTAGACGATTATTAAGACATTTTGGAATAGTTGTTGAGAAAGATATTGATATAGTATTAGATGCCTCAGGATTTGTTTATAGCGATCAATGGGATGCTTCCAGACTGAAACACACATTAAATCACCTTAAGCGGATCGTAAAATATAAGAGTCAATATATTTTTTTACCACAGGCCTTTGGGCCATTTAAAAACCAAAAAAAATGCCAATTAATGAAACAGATAATTGATCTGGCGGTAATGGTTATAGCAAGAGATAATTATTCATTCAATTCATTAAAGACTATTAATGCTTCAGATAAAATAAAGTGTTTCCCGGATTTTACCCCTTTACTTGCTGCAAAAGATATGAAGTTAGCAATTACTTTACCTGATAATATTGCCTGCCTTATTCCTAATTATAAAGTTCTTGCCAATAAATCTGGAGAATTTAAACACCATTACCTGGATTTCTTTAAAAAATCCATTTCCTCTATTGAGTCTATGGGCTTAACTGCTATCTTGATAAATCATGAGGGAGAAAAAGATCATCAGCTTTGCCAGGAAATAATTGCTAATTCAGAAATAAAACCTTTGTATTTTAGTCAATTAGGCGCACTTGAAATTAAAAACATTCTGGGCTTAAGTCGATTATGTATTTCATCCCGTTTTCATGCTTGTATAAGCAGTTTAAGTCAGGGTATTCCGACATTGGCAACAAGTTGGAGTCACAAATACGAAGAATTATATAGCGACTACCAGTGCCAAGAAAACATTATTGACGTAACTGACCCATCCATAGATATAAAAGATAAATTAGCACAAGTAATGGCTAATCACTCCCAGATTTCATTACGATTACTTGAACAGGCTGAACTAAATAAAAAAAGCAGCAAAAAAATGTGGTCGCTGGTTCTTGGTGAGCTATCTCTTTGAAAGTTGCCATTTTAGAAAATAATCAACCTGGCTTCATAAAACCAATGGCTGCTGGCTTACAAAAGATGTTAAGCAAGCTAGAAGTACAAGCTGATATTTTTCCCAATGGATTAGCAATGCTCAATTCAGGTTTAGTCTACTCACTTAAAAACAGCTTAAAAAATATAGCTAAATCAAGTATAAATTTAATACATCCACAATATTTTTTAATACAAAAAAATGTATCCTGTTCTGAGCTTAAAAAGTTTGAAGCTCAGATCGCTCACTATGATGTGCTTATTGTGGTATGTAATATTCCAGATGCTTTTCTCGCTAATAAACTATTACTTATTGAAAAAATACGAACTAAATTATCAATACCAATAGTGTTATACCAAAATTATTACTTAGCCACCAGAGGCAATTGGAGCCGTAAAATATTTGCATCAAGAGGTTTTGGTCTGGAGCGTTATGACTGGTATTTAGCAGCCTCAGTTGTAAGTGAATATCCATTAAATAATGAAACACACCCTTTCTCTTTGATTGGACACGACCTTAGAGACAGCGCTTTATTTACAGGGCAAAAAAAATCGTTTAAAGTTTTATTGGATTTTAATCAAAAAGGCTTTGAAACTTACCGACAGCTACAGATACAAGCATTAAATGAAACACAAATTGAATATACTCAACTTTCAGGTCATTATAGTTATCATGAAATAAACAAACTCTATCGCCAGCATAGTGTATTGTTTTTATCATTTAGAGAATCCTTTGGTTTACCTATAGTGGAAAACCAATTATGTGGCAACTATATTTTTACCCCCCATAAAAATTGGGCTCCTTCACATTATATTAATAAGTCTTTATATACTGCTGGTGAGGGAGAACTTGGCTCAAATTTTAAAGTTTATGATAATGAGCTAGATAAACTAAAAAAACTACTGCGGGAATGTAAAAAACAATACCCGTCTAAAAAAATTGTTACCAATTTTAAATTGGAATACCCTGATTTGTATCACGGAAATTTAAGTGAATTAAAAAAATTTATTGATAAATTAGCTAGTGGAGAAATTAATAGTACGACTCATAGTGCGCACCAGGTTTTAAATGCAGATATTGTGGGTTAAAAAATAGTGCTAATCTCTGGACTTCGTGCTCCTGAATTCTTTTTACCTGGTTATTTAAATAATCCCGCTTCCTCACCAGTTAAGACAATATTTCTACTATTTTTAACATCTTTGAGTTTGGGCTTAATCTCTATTTTATTCTCACCACGTGCTTTTCGCCTAAGATAATTTTCCCATGTTGGAGGTCTGGATTGGGTAAAAAAATCTTTCAGTCTATTTTTTATAGCAAAGAATAGGGGTCTGAAAAAATAAAGTGAAAAGTTACCCTGTAACACTAGTTTTAGGTGATACCATAATACTTTAGGCTGAGTATAAAACTCGGTAAGAAAGCGGCGTTGATACCATTGTAAATCTTCTGCTGTTAAATCATCAGTACGTATCACTGCTGTCCCCCAACGCTTAAACTCACGCCAGTCTTTACAGAGTAAGTGGAGACCATCACCTGCTAAAGCCTGACTATAAGAATGCGTATCAGGGTAAGGAGTTAAAATATTCACTGCGCATCGCATCAGATTAATATTTTTTGCAAATTGAATTGATTCAAGTACTGTTTCATGGGACTCATAGGCATGACCAACAATAAAACTAGCACGTGTTTGTATACCTCTTGCAGCCATCCAGTCATAAACCTTTGCATATTGTTCAATTTGAGTACCTTTTTTGATCGACTTCATCATTTGTGCACTGCCAGTTTCCACTCCCATCGACATTTCAGCAAACCCAGCCTCAATCATTTTATCAAGCATTTCAGGTGTTGTAGTATTCGCTCTAGTATTGGCATAAAAAGCAACATTTTTATGCAGACCTCTTTTTATAATTTCTTCACAAAGCTCATAAACATGAAGTTTATTCACTGTCAATGTATCATCAAAAAACATAAATAATTCTGTACCGTAGTTATTGTATGAAAACTCAATTTCATCCACAACCCGGTTAATATTCCTAAGTCTGGGTTTAACTCCACGAACAGAACAAAAAGTACACCTAAAAGGACAGCCACGAATTGACTCTAATACATCCATTTTTACCATTCCCCTTCCTGGCCATGCATATTTGTACTCAGAATAATCAAGTAAATGTCTTGCTGGCAGGGGAAAAGCATCAACAGTTGTTTCATTTTTCGTTCTAATAATAGACGTATCGGGTAGATCATTTGCAATATGTACAGCAGAAAGCTCTCCCTCACCAACCACTATATAATCAAGATAAGGGCAATCATCCAATGTCTGACGTGGTAAAGCAGATACGTGCGAGCCACCAACCATAATTTTAATAGCCGAGTTGGAGGTTTTTATCATTCTAGCAAGACTTTGAACACTGTCAATCTCAGGAGTAGTGGCAGTGAACCCAACAATATCAGGCCTTGCATCTAAAATTAACTGAAGTGTTACTTCAGTGGGGTATAATTTTGCCTCACAGTCAATAATATTAACTGTATGGCCAGCTTTTTCAAGCGATGAAGCAATATAGAGTAATCCCAAAGGTGGCCGCACCTCTCTATTTTTGGGCAATTTGCCATAAACACTATAAATATTTGCATAAGGCAAACGAATCAAAGTCACATGCCGTTTCACTTTAGCTAATTCTATAACAGGAAATTCAGAAGATCGTTCTACAATTCGCTCTAGCGCTGAAGTATAATTTATTTCAATAGTCTCATCGACTGAAGTTACCATATTTTCCTTTTTGGTTTTAAATTTATAGTCAGCTCATAGAAAAAACTGTTCAGCTTTGCTCCTTGGAAAACACAGCCTATACTCCATTATTTGAGTATTACATTTCAGATTAATTTTTTAAATTTTGTTATAACGTGTATTTTTAATATATAAAATACTGAGTAACACATAAACCACAAACCGCCAAAAATAGTTCGTCTAAATAATCTTTTAGGTTCATTGTAAAATCTGTGCAGCCATTCCAGCCTAAACTTAATTAATTTGGCAGGCGCTCTTTTGATCACACCACTAGTGCGATCAATAATTGCTCCCCCATTTATTATTATATAGTTGGCATTTTTTTTATTTAGTAATACGCTAACAATTTCTTGCTTGGGCATGCCCATGCCAAGAATAATTATTGCATTATCTGAAATAGACTCTAATTTAGTCGGATAGTGGCTATTCAATTCAAATCCATTACAAATATTTTCGACAACATAACCATCCGCTTCAAGGTTATTTTTTGCGCTCAATAAGGCTTTATTGTTTGTTCCCCACAAAACAATTGGCCTTTTTCTTTTGTTCGCTTCTTTTATCAGTATTGGAATATAATCTGCCCCATTTAAATTGCAACCAGGGGACTTTCCAATTCCTTTTAATAGATATTCAATAGCAACCCCGTCTCTTAAAACATAATTCGAGTTTAGCAGCGCATTACAAAAATCATCATTTTGCCAAGATAAATTTAATGCATGAAAATTAACAAAAGATATAACTATTTTTTTATTTTGAGTAAAAATACTTTGGGTTAAGGAGTCAATTTCATCCTTTTGCAGAAGGGTTAAACTATCAAGAATAATATCTATTCTATTAAAAAATTTACTATGCATACTAAGCATTTCTTTACAATTAGCGTTTATTCTTTCTTACACTTCAATATTTCTTTACACAATAAAAATATCATTCAAATTTGAATAAATACGATATATCAAAAAACAACTATTATAAACTCTACAATAAATATGGGTATTAACTCTAAATACAGTGTTTTTTTTATTTATAGGCTTTTTTATGAAAGCACAAATTATACAATATTGACAACCAGAATAACCAGAATAAACGTTATTAAATTATAGGTAGCGATAAAGCAATTTAACACTTTATCCAATATATAAAATGGGCTTAAGCCACCCATAAACTTTCTCCAGAGGTTAAAAGGTATGACTAAATGCCCAATCATTTAACCCTTAGGCACATCTATTGAAAACTTCTATCTACGATATTGCTTCTCATTACTCAACATTATCTCATTGACTATTTAGCAACTAAGGCACAAAATATTAATTGCTACACCAATACGAATATTAGTTTTAAGTTAGAAAGCGTTTCCATAACTTTACTGAAAATTAGCATCCTTTTCTAAAAACCTAAGAACAACAACTTCCTTCGTATAAATATTTGCATTTAATAAGTAAAAGACTAAGCACATAATTATTGGAATGTACCCGAACAAATAACTGAATTTTTTGAGTAAAGAATGAGAGAAGTACAAAATGCTACACAACAAGAAAAAACATGTAAGTCTAAGCAGTTAAATAATAACAATGGATATATAAATACTATTGATTTAATCTCAATACTTATTAGAAAAAAACTACTTTTTTTTATTTCCTCTATACTTTCTATAGTTTTAATTTATAGCCTTTTTATGCTTTCTCCCAGTGCCTCAATGTATACCAGTATTATAAAAATAGGGCTTATTGGCAATAATGAGAAGGTCGAGAGGTTAAGAAGTATTAGAGAAAAGCTTAAAACAGTTTATCTGCCTATAATTATACAAAATATTAAAACCCAACAACCCTTTGTTCTTATCCCTGATACAATCATTACATATTCTAAAAAGTCTGATATTTTAATTCTAAAATCCTATGTTACTGATGATGGAACTATTGCAGAAAAAATTCAATCTCAACTAGCACAATCAATAATTTTAGAACATAAACGGATAATAGATGAATTAAAAAATAGCTTAGCACTTAGTATACAGTCACAAGAATTGAATTTAAAAAAAATTAGTAGTACGTCCCAAAAAAAACTACACTTGTTAAAAGCTGAAAGTTTAATTGAGATTAATACTCAAAAAATAACAAAAATTAAACAGGATATAAATAACATACCTGAAAAGCTACAAGAAAATAATAGTTATAAAATAATGCTATTGGGAGAGCTAAAAAAACTGATAAGTAGGAAAAAAGAAATTACGTTAGAATTTAAAAACTCACTTGAAAAAAAAGCAATAAAAATAAACCTTCTAAAATTAAAAATTGAGAAGTTAAAATTACAATTAGGTAATGTTCAACACACATCTTTTTTTCTTAAACCACAAGAATCCCATAAACACCGAATGAATAGCCAACTAATATTGTTTTCAAGTTTTATTTTTGGGATATTTTTGGGCTTTATTATAGTTTTTAGCGTTGAATTCTATGAAAAAAAAATTTAAAAAGCACCTTGGTTATCATCTTTAGTAATGAAAAGAGTCAATCCTTATATTAAAAATATATTTAAACTATTAATAAGTTATGGAGTATTATTAGCTCTATCATTTTTCTTTTTTTTTAATATAAACAATCAAGTTGATGCAAGAGGTTTTTTATATCTAGGTATTGCAATTGCTCTATTTTCTATTCTCTTCACCATTTCAAATGGAAAAGCAATTTTAAAAAAAGTAAATCCATCAATGATGATATTGATATTATTTATAGCTTACATCACCTTTAATCATATATTTGACACACTTAATCTACATACCGTTAAGCCAATTATCGGTCGTATCATGTTTTCGTTAATGCTCGGTTTCATGGTTTCATATGTTTTTGCTATTATTTATGACATAAAGCTAACAAAGCACATGGAAAAACTAAGCTTATACTCTG
The DNA here is from genome assembly GCA_045047105.1 of Pseudomonadota bacterium. Classification (GTDB taxonomy): domain Bacteria; phylum Pseudomonadota; class Gammaproteobacteria; order GRL18; family GRL18; genus JADGAU01. The sequence goes on from JASFYQ010000066.1 coordinate 19,258, forward strand.
GAGTGATTTATCTATTTTTTGTTTTACTATTAGGTTTAAATAGCTTTATTTTTTATTTTGAGAATATAAATTACGATAGATTTATCACAAAGTATAGTACTTATGGGTATCAATGGCGTGGTAAATTATTATTTATGCAATTTATGATATTGGCCTCCTTAACTATTGTTTTACTGCTAACAGAAAAAAAAATATATATAGCAAATTATATTTTATATTGTTTAGTTATATTAAATGCCTTAATTTTTTCTCTGCTCAGTCAATTAATAGGGAGCAATTCAGGTTTTGCTACTATCTTTATCTTTTTACTAATTTATATTGGGTACCTTTTTCATATATTGAGAACAAAGAAACGATTATTGGAACTTTTGTTTATTATTTTGTTGTTTTTTTTAATTACAATAATTTGTATTACAATATTAGATGTTGATATAAGTAAATTACGTATATTTGGTTATGGCAAATTTACAAATATATTCAGTAGTAGGACTGAAATTTTTTCAAGTAATATTATTGAACATCTTAACTTTAATCCACTATTTGGTAATACACAGGTGGATATGTTAACTACTGGTCACGGTACATTTATCCACAGTATTCTTTCATTACAAACCCATTTGGGTTTTGTTGGTCTCTCTATTTTTATTTTCCTTATTTTCCTTATTTTTAAAGAAATCATGGTTAAAGATATTTTTTTTAAGAAAAATTCTATCTATTATAATGAAAATTATGCTTTATATCGCATATTATCTATTGTTACAGGAATATTTTTCTGTCTATTAACTGCATTTTATACCTGGATGCCTATGTGGTTTGCCATAGGCCTTTTTGGGATTGGATTAAATTATGAACAACAACAGAGTTAAAAGATAATATGCATGGTAGCCGCTATAAAAATACTGCTTTAATGTGTCAATCTATTTGATTTTGTGTAAAATAGGAATATTGAGAAAAATCAATTTACCCCAGAAGGAATGAATACTATCGTATTAAATTACCTTAGCCATATCCAACAAGTTTTAGAAAAATAAAATACTAACTTCTGATGAATCAACACTCCAAACAAAAATAATTATATGAAAATTAGTGGCTTCACCTTTCTAAGAAATGCAGAGCAACTGGGTTATCCCTATATCGCCAGTATAAAATCAATTTTGCCACTCTGTGATGAATTTGTTATTGCTGTAGGGTTAAGCCAGGATAACACTCTGGAAAAGCTACAATCTCTGGCTGATACAGAACCTAAAATCAGGCTGATAGAAACCACCTGGAATGAAAAAATGACCGATAGAGGTTTTGTCTATGCCCAACAAAAAATGATAGCCCAGTACAATTGTAGAGGTGATTGGGTATTTTATTTAGAAGGGGATGAAGTCCTGCATGAAGAAGATATTCAGCCACTTAAAGAACGCATAAAGAGCGTCCACAATAATCCACAGGTAGAAGCTATTGTATTTGATTATTACCATTTTTTTGGCAGCCCTCAATGGTTAGCTATCAGCCCAGGCTGGTATCGTAAAGCCCCTCGAATATTACGAAATACTATTCGTAGTTATTCCCCTGATGGTTTGTTTTTTGTGATAATGAATAAAAATAAAAAAGGCCGCTATCCCTATGCGATATTAGCAAATCTACCCATCTATCATTATGGTCATGTGCGCCCCAGTGATAAAATGCAAAAAAAGGTTGAACAGGTGGGCAAATACTGGGGGCATGATAACCATTTTGATCATTATCAAATTGATCCCCAGGCTTTAGCTGCATTTAAAGGCAGACATCCTGCGGTAGTACAAGACTGGCTGGCACAACATGCACAAAGTACTTTTCAGCCCGATCCCAGTTATCAACCTACATCAAGAGAGAAAAAACACCGCTGGATGATGCAATTGGAAAAGCTATTTGGCCTGGAACTAAGTAAAAAACACTATCGCTTAGTTAAAAGGTAAAAGGTAAAAGGTAAAAAATGATATTAACCAGCGCCCGTTGGCTTTCTGTACTAATGGTTTTAAGCCTGTTTTTTTCAACGGCATTAATCAGTATTTCTGAATCATTATTATTGGTTTTATTTTTAATACTCTTAGTTAAAAATAAAACTTTAGAACAAATTAAATCCAGTATTTATCCACTTGCGGTTAAAGTTGGCCTGGTTTTATTGGCTCTTATCTTTATACAGACTCTGACTTCCCCAGAAAAATTTTCTATTGCCATATCCCATTTTACAAAATACCGAGAGTTATTACTGCTGCCTGTATTAGTGTTTGTTTTAAATAATAGCCAGTGGAAAAAAATTATTTATTATAGTTTTTTAGCAGGCATAGTTATGATGCTTATGCATTCTTATATGCAATATTTTATTTTAGCCGACGCCTCTTCCGACGATATAGAAAAATATACATCCTTTGTAGGCAGAATAGCAGGAGCGATTATGCTAGCATTTGCTTGTTATGCTTTTCTGGAAGAGGCACTAAAAAACAAAACAACGATAAATTTCTGGTTATGGCTGGGGCTATTTATACTCAGCTCTTTTGCATTATTATTCTTTTATAATGGCCGCACGGGTATATTAATTTACCTGATCTTATTTATTATTTGGGGTTTTCGTTTTTTAGGAGTAAAAGGCAGCTTAATTACTTCATTTATTATGCTAATACTATTAGTAATTATCTTTCAGTCTTCAGAAGAAGTAAGAGAACGCACTAAACAAACCCAGAGGCAATTAAGCAGTCTATTTAATAGTGAACATCCTGAGGATGTAAAGGAAATAAAAGGCGTGGTTAAAGAGGGGGTTCTATCCAGAGAAGTAATGTACCTCAGAGTATTTGCCATGATCAAACAACGCTCCATTATTGAAAATATTTTTGGCAGTGGTACGGGAAGCCTTAATTACCACTCTCAAAAAAAACAATATGAAGTCGAAAATCCACATAATGAGTACTTACTTATTTTTTATGAAAATGGAATAGCAGGTTTAATGCTATTATTGGGCTTCTTTTTCTTTGCCTGGTATCAATCCAATCAATTAGACGAGCATGAAAAATGGTTGCTCAGAGCATTAGTGATAACATTCACTATCGGCAGCCTGGTTAACTCTTTATTATTGGATAATAAAGAGGCCCATTTTTATATTTTATTATTAGCCGCATTGATACCTGTAACCAACACCAGTAACAAATCAGTAGCCAATAAAGCCGTGTAGATGAAAGCAAAGCAATTTAAACCAAAACGCATAATTGTTATTGCCACCAGACAAATTGGTGATGTATTACTGGTTACGCCCCTATTACATAGTCTGCGAAATGCCTACCCCAATGCCACAATTGAGCTATTGGGATACCATAAAAAATGTGCCATGCTCACTGGCAACAATGATATAAATACAGTTATTGAAGTAGTTGAAAACCCTACTCTCCAGCAATCCTGGCAATTATTTAAAAAGATATTTCGCCGTTACGATCTTGCTATTACTACCCTGCATGGAGATAAACCCCATATTTATGCCTGGTTTGCTTCCCGCTATCGCATTGGAGTTGTTGAGGATAATAGTAAAAAAACGTTTCTAAAACGTCTTTCCTGTCAGCAATGGGTATTATTAGACAACCTTAATACTCACACCATTTTACAAAATCTAAAACTGGCTGAATGCCTGGAAATTCCCTGCTTAGCTGAGGTACAACTGCCAAAGCTGAAAACTAAACTGGGCATTCCTTTTCCACATTATGCAATTATTCACCCTTTACCCATGTGGCATTATAAACGCTGGACCACTACTGGCTGGAAGGAAGTGATAGAACACCTATTGGCAAAGGACATAAAAGTACTTATCAGTGGAAGCCCGGAAACACAGGAAAAAGAACTATGTGAGCAATTGGCCAGTTATTTTCCTGAGGATAAAGTACAAAGCCTGGCTGGAAAAATCCAGATTGCAGAATTAGGGAATTTACTTAAAACTGCCGAGTGTTATATAGGCCCGGATACATCTATCACCCATATGTCTGCAGCCAGTGGCTGCCCTACTATTGCCATTTATGGGCCAAGTAATGTAGTCAAATGGGGGCCATGGCCTGCCGGTTATACTAAAACAGAAAATCCTTTTATACAGAAAAAGCTTCCCTGGCAGCAGCAAAATAATGTCATTATTATTCAGGCCGAAGACTTTCCTTGTTTACCCTGTTATGAAGAAGGCTGTGACAGGCACAAAAAAAGCCATAGCAAATGCATGCAAGAGTTGGGTGCTAAGAATGTACTACGTGCTATTGATAAGTTATTGGAAGGAAAAGCGCCTCAGTCTTAGGCTGCCTCTGTAGCACTTTTTTTATCCGATTTTTTTATCCGATTTTTTTTTAATAAGTAGATTAATTTAATATAACGATAATAGCTTACTTCCGCATTGGATACCGCTAAAATAAAACCTTCCTGTCCATCCAAAAAACCCGCCCGAATGATATAGGTGCGAAAAAAAGCCCAGAGTCCATGAAAAATAGCCTTTGATAAACTGGACTTTTTACCCTGCTGATAAGATTTTAATGCATTAGCCGTAGAATAACGATTGGTTTTATCCAGCACTTCTTCTACAGAATTATAAGAATAATGTTGTATTGGAGAGCTTAAACTTCCCATTTTCCCTGTATTAAGCTGGACTTTTTCATGCACTATATCATCACTAAAATGTGCACTATCACGGCGAAATAATCGTAATACATAATCAGGTGACCAACCACTGTGTTTTATCCAGCGGCCACAATATTGGGATTGCCTGGGAATTTGGTAGGCAGAGTATTTATCTTGCTGTATAGCACTTAGAATTTCCTGTTTTAAATCAATAGAGATTCTTTCATCTGCATCTAAAGACAAAACCCAGTCTCCTCTGGCTCGTTCTAAGGCTCGGCTTTTTTGTACACCAAAACCAGGCCAGTCTTTAGTAAGGATTACCTTGTCTGTAAATTCTTTACAAATTGCCACGGTATTATCCGAGCTAATATTATCCACCACAATAATTTCATCTGCAAAAGCCACCGATTGCAGGCAGTCGCGAATAAAGCCTTGTTCATTTTTAGTTATTATAACGGCAGAAAGCATAATTTTAATTTAGCATTACTTCCAAATATTTTTAAATTCAAAATCAAACAGGCAGCTTGAAAGTTCAAAGTTTATGGTTTCATGACTCACATCTGCCATTTTAATTAATTTGCCCTGGTGCAGTTGGTAGACTTTAGCCGTATCTTCAAATTGATCCACTATAATATAGTATTTAACCCCTTCACTCTGGTACAACTCAAATTTTGTATTTAAGTCTTTAATAGCTGTTGATTTAGATAAAATTTCAAAAACTATTTCAGGGGCTTTGGTTAAGTATTTATCATTATCTGGTTGATGACAAATCACCATATTATCAGCTTGGACCACGATATCATCCGCAATTTTCCAGTCTACTGGTAATAAAGCCTGGCAGAAATCACAATTATCTAGCTGTTCATCCAGAATACGGGCAATTTTATTACTGATACTTTGATGTTTTATAGTGGGTGCAGGTGACATGGCATAAGGCACGCCATAAATAATTTCCCATTTTCCTTCCCATAACTTATAGTCGTCATAAGTATAATGAGGTAAATCTTTTAGTTGTATTCCACTCATTGTAATCCCTCAAAAATTAGCGATAATAGCTTGTATAAGTTATATCATATTGCTTTGCTGATAACACCATTTAAGCGCTATTTTCCAACAATTGGTACAAAGCCTGCCTAACCCTGTCTGGAGTTAGATCGATATAACAAGCAGGACTAATATGCTGTTTATTTACTGCCTGGTCTTGTTGTGAAAAGGAACAGGTTCTTTTTAAACAGGCAATACAGGCAAAATCTACCTGAATTTGTAGCTGTTTTCCCTTATGTGCTCCATAGGGCCGAGTCAAACCCGGGTTGGTAGGGCCAAATAAGCTTACCAACGGAATATCCAGAGCAGCAGCAAGATGGGCCAGGCCAGTATCAACGGCTACAACAGCTGCAACATCTATTAGTTGCACAAAAATTTCTTGTAGTGACATTTTAGGTAAAATACGAATGCCAGCGGTATCTATTTTTGTATTATCAGGTGGCTTTTTAATAGCCTTTTTTATCCTTTGAGCTCGAAGTTTTTCTTGCTCATTGCCCCAGGGTAGTAAGATCTCATAACCATCACTAATTAACAGCCTGGCTAATTGTAACCAGTATTGTTCTGGCCAATGTTTTGTTTCCCAGGTTGTACCATGAAAAAACAGGATCTGATTTTTTTTAGCTCTTGTTTTATCTGTAACTTTAGAGAAGTTCGTGATGGTATTGCCTAAACCATAATCAAAGGCTATAGGTAATTTATAATCTAAAGCCTTTGCAAATAATTGCCGAGTCCGCTCGACTGCATGTTGGTTACGGCTTATACTCTGAGGATATTGATAAAAATGGCTGGCAATAGCCTCTCTGGCAGAAAGTTTATCCAGACCATAGGTTTTACCTTTAACCAAACGAGTAAGTAAGGCGCTTTTTAATAAACCCTGTGCATCAATAATTACATCATATTGTTGCGCCCGGATTTGCTGCTTAAAAACCTTCCACTCAGAACTAAACACACTTTGAATTATATTTTTTTTCCAACGCCTCAGTGCGACAGGTATAACTTTATTAACCGCAGGATGCCAGCTGGGAATTTCCTGAAAGCCTTCTTCAACCACCCAGTCGAACTGAATATCCCCAATTGCATTTAGCGCGTCAGTAAGCGCAGGTAAGGTATGAATAATATCACCAAGAGAAGATATTTTAATAATTAAGCAGCGTATCAAGCACTTTTCCTTTCTAACAATTTATCTAATTGAGTCAAAATTATCTCTGGGTATAATTGCTCCAGGCAGTTGGTATGGCCTAAAGGGCACTGACGTTTAAAACAGGGACTGCAATCCAGATTAAGAGTGCACACCGCACTAGAATCCCCTAATGGAGGGGTAAAATTAGGATCGGTAGAACCATAAACCCCAATTACAGCAACTCCCAGTGCCGCTCCCATATGCATTAAACCAGAATCATTGCTTACTACAGCCGAGCTTAGGGAGATTAAATCTATCGCTTCGGCAAGTTCCGTTTTTGCACATAAATTAATCGCAGTTTGATCTAATAACTGGTTTATCTGCTGTGCCAGAGCATCGTCTTTTTTTGAACCAAAAATCCAGACCTGCCAACCCTGCTGCTGTTTAGCTTTTGCAATCGCAGCATAATGTTTAGCTGGCCATTGTTTTGTCGGCCCATATTCTGCGCCAGGACAAAGAGATAAAATAGGCTTATCTTTATTTAGAAAAAATTTTGTTAACGCAAGCTGTACTTCGGATTGTTGTACTTTTAAACAAGGAACAGGGATATTTTCCAGGTTAATATTCTGCTCTAATAAAGCAGTTTCTGGTGGAAATGCCAAAGCAACAAAGCGTTGTACCGTTTTGCTTAATATAGTTTTATTTAATTTACGAATATCATTCACCAGGCCATAGCGCATTTCACCCACATAAGCTATTCGTTTGGGGATCTTTGCCCAAAAAGGAACCAGAGCTGATTTTAAAGAGTTAGGTAATAAAATAGCCTGATCATAATTCTGCTGACGTAAAGATTTACCTAGTTGATAACGTTCTTTTAGCTGTAATTGCCCATGGCCCAGAGGCATTTTTATAAAATTAGTCACCTCTGGCATACGCTGTAACAAAGCTCCGCTCCAGCCAGGGGCCATAACATCAATTTGTAAGCCAGGCTGCTGTTGTTTTAGCACTATAAATAAACTTTGTGCCATAATCATATCACCCACCCAGGATGGGCCAATGATAAGGATTTTATTAATTGTGGAGGATGTATTTTTTATTTGCACGTTGAAAATAAACAAGTTTTTGAAATGAACATTTTACACCAGCACTGAACATTTCTCCATTTAGTTTATTATTTATATTGCTTAAATACTTATCTTCAACCAGTAAGAGCAAGATATTTTACGATAGAATTTAGTGAATCAAACTGTTTATCTGCAAGCTGTTCTTTATCAATAATTACTTGTTTACCCGTACTCACTAAAAAATTTTTCACCAGTCCTGCTGCTTTGCCCGCTTTTATATCACTGATATTATCACCAATTAATATCGATTTAGGTAGATCAATATTATGTTCCTTAGCTGCTTGTAACAACATTCCTGGTTGTGGTTTGCGACAATCACATTTTATTTTATATTGAGCTATACCTTTTTCAGCATGATGCGGACAATAATAAACGTCTTTAATATCAATCCCTTTATTCTTAAACTGTTCTAACATCCACTGGTTTAAAATTTCAAAATCAGCGGGAGTATAATAGCCCCTGGCAATTCCAGATTGATTGGTAATAATAACAATTTGATAACCCAGTTGCTGAAATCGCAGACAGCTGGAAAAAACATCATCAATAAAAATAAAATCTTTAATTTGATATACATATTCATGATCCAGATTAATTACCCCATCTCGATCAAGAAAAATTGCAGGCTGTTTGCTATTGCTTGTACTCATAAACTGGAATAGGCCCTTATACGTTTTTAGTTACTATACTCACCCGCTGCTATATTAAGTATCAGGGCAAATGCTATAATATCTTATGCAAAATAAAATTAACTCAATTATAAAAGATTCCATCGCCACCAAACAGCTGATTTTAACCGATTTATTAATTAATCAGGAAATCCAGCGAGCGATTAAAAAAATATCCACCTCACTGAATAATAAAGGCCGATTATTTTTAGCTGGAAATGGCGGTAGCGCCGCAGATGCACAGCATATTTCTGCTGAATTTGTAGTCCGTTTGATAGATGACAGGAAAGCGTTTGCAGCGATGGCTTTAACTACAGATACTTCAATTTTAACCGCTATTGGCAATGATTACGGCTTTGATTGTTTATTTGAGCGCCAGCTACAGGCTCATGCCAGAGAGGGCGATGTTTTTATAGCAATCTCCACCAGTGGCAACTCTTCAAATATTATCCAGGCTTTAGAATATTGCAAACAAAATAATATTTCTAGTATTGGTTTTAGTGGAAAAAAAGACGGTAAAACAGGTGGCAAGATGGAGCAATTATGTGATGTCTGTATCACCGTTCCCTCAAATCAAACGGCACGAATACAAGAATCTCATATTATGATTGGACATATTATTTGCCTGCTGGTTGAGCAGCAGTTAGCAGCATAGGCTATACATACCCGTCATACTTGGAAATGCAGCGAGGCATTTGCTCTGATTTGCTCAATAAGCTGGGCATTTTGCCTTAAATGTTTACTATTAATAGTGCCAGCAATTAAACAACTTACCGCAGCATGAGAAAAAACATATTCAATCGCTTGCTCTATACCGCCCCCGCCTGCTTTGCTATCTGCATGACCACTTTGCAGACCTTTTTTAATTACCACGCCTTTATTTAATTGCAAGGCCCTGTCTAATACCGCATCATCAGTATGATCGCTGCTATTGCGTGTAGCCATTACCACATCCGTATGTTCTACCGTCCATAAACCGCCATCGGTAGTTTTGGTAGACAGGCCAATAGCACGTATATAACCCTGCTGCTTTAGTTTTTGCAAGGTAACTAAAACATCTTCCTGCTCAATAATTTTTTGATCATCGCCATCAGAGTGCACTAAAACCACGTCAAGATAATCGGTTTTAAGTTTTCTAAGACTGTTTTCTATAGTTTTTTGTGTACCTGTAGCAGAAAAATCAAAGCGTGATTGTCCTTGTTCAAAAGACTCCCCCACTTTAGATACAATAACCCAATCATGGCGCTGAGTTAATAATTTCCCCAGCCGCTCTTCACTATTGCCATATGCAGGCGCGGTATCAAGTAAATTAATACCCAGTTCTCGACTAATAGAAAGTAATTCTAAAACACCCTGATCATCAGGAATATTAAAGGACCAGGGGTATTTAACCTGTTGATCGCGACCAAATTTAACCGTGCCTAAGCCTAATGGACTGACTTTTATATCCGTTTGTCCCAGCTCGTTTAATATCATTTTATCCATTTATCTATCTTTTCCCATGGCAGAAGTGTTGTTTGAGCCATTTCCAGTCTATCGGTCAAATCCATTAATAAAGGCTCCGGGGTATTTTCTCCCGTTGCCGGTTGTGCTATTTGAGCAAGCTCTGCAATTATTTTATCCACCATAAGAGGAACCATTGCAAGTTTAACGGGCCATGCACTGATAATATTATTATCACGGTATACCGCTGGATCGCTAGGTCGGCTAGCATCTGGCATTTGCGGCTCGGCTCTATCAATAGCTAATGCTGACCACTGGCAACTGCTAAAATCCATCCACGGCATAAGTGATTGTAATTCTTCTTTTGCACATTTTACCTGCTCTATTATAGTTCGATGTATGCCTTTTTCTGCAATATCGCCCCCCAAATACCAGACTATTTCATTATCAAGCAGGTGAGAGGTTATAGTCATTTTAGGCAGCGCACTGGAGCCTAAACAATGGGCATAAATTTGCGGTAATATGGATTTTTTTGCTTTTAGCATAGGCATTAATAATGGCCTGCGTTGCATTTTACGATGATTAAGCTGTAATAAAGCCAGCAATTTTTCATTAGCTGATCCTGCGGTTAAAATAATATTTTTAGCAGAAATTAGCAGTAAGTTGTTGTTATTACTAATTAACATATCACTGTTTTTTGAAGCGGAGTTTTTAGTATCGGTATTTTCTATAAAACTTAAGTTATCCACTTTAAATTGAATAATAAATTTTTGAAATTGCACCCGCAGGTTTTCAATTACACTTTGGCTATCTAAAACAGGCTCATCCAGTTGATATAGCTCTCCGTTAAAGTTAGCACTGTCAAAGGGCGGCATAAAGTCTTTATTGGATAAATGCGACATGCGACTGCTCATTACTTTACTGGCAAAAAATCCAGTGAGTCTGGCCGCTAAGCTTTTATTTGACCACAGGTATTGAAAATCTGAAAGTTTTTTGCTATTGCTAAGATCAACCTCACCCACACCTTGCAAGCATTTTTTCCAACGCTCGGGCATCTGCTGAATAGATTGAGAAGAATGGGTTAATTTGCCTGTTAAAGCATATTTGGTTCCGCCATGAATAATGCCCTGAGAAGCGCAGCTTTGCTCACAACCAAGCTTATCAGCCTCTAGTAATATTGCCTGATAACCCAGTTGGCGTATACGGGCTAAAGTCCATAAACCTGCAATACCGCCACCAATAATAGCAATATCAACTGGGTATTGGGAACAGCTCATAAATCTTCTGCTTTATTTTCCACCGAATCATCCGCTGCGCGAATAGAGCGGATTAATCCCGTAGTAGAGCAATTATCAATATATTCCATAACTAAGACTTCACCACCCTGTGCACGCACACAATCGCCACCGGGAATATCATCGGGATTATTATCTCCCCCTTTAACCAGAGCAGAGGGCAAAACATCACAAATCAGGCGCGTGGGGGTATCTTCATAAAAAGGCACTACCCAATCAACACAGCTTAAACCTGCAAGTACCTGCATGCGACGCTGCATACTATTGACCGGGCGCTCCGGGCCTTTTATACGTTTTACCGAAGCATCGTCATTAACGGCTACTACCAGGCGGTCTCCCAGGCTTTTTGCCTGTTCCAGATAAGTTACATGGCCTGCATGTAAAATATCAAAACAGCCATTGGTCATAATCACTTTTTCGCCATGATTTTTTGCCTCTTTAACCAGAGTAATTAAGCGATCTTCAGCAACTATGCCCTGTTCTACATCACTTAATTGGCGCATTGCGGTACGTAATTCATGCACTGTAACCGTTGCCGTACCCACTTTCCCCACCACCACACTGGCAGCCAGATTGGCCAGTTTAGTGGCATCCACTATATCCATGCCTGCGGCAATAGAGATTGCCAATGTAGCAATGACGGTATCACCAGCACCTGTTACATCAAAAACGTCTCTGGCGCGGGTTTGTAAATGCACCGCCGGTTTTCCTGTTTGTATCAGAGTCATACCTTTTTCACTCCGGGTAATTAATAAGTATTGCAGTTGTAAATCCTGGCGTAATTGCTCTGCTTTGCTTATTAATTGCTGATCGTTTTCGCAATAACCAACAATAGCTTCAAATTCAGATAAATTTGGAGTAAGTAATGTAGCACCTTTATAAATGGAAAAATCATTTCCCTTGGGATCAATAATTATTTTCTTACCCTGGGCTTTAGCCAGGCTAATCATTTTAGGCAGCTCTCGTAAAGTGCCTTTCTGATAATCAGAAAATAAAATCACATCGTGCAGCTGTATTTGCTGCTGGAAAGTTTTTAATAAGTGCTCGCTGCTCTCTGGATGAAATCCATCTTCAAAATCCAGTCGAATTAATTGTTGGTGGCGGCTTAAGATGCGCAACTTAGTAATGGTTTTACAATCTGCCAATTCCACAAACTGACAATTTACCCCCTGATGACTTAGCCGGCTTTTTAAGGTGCTGGCTGCTTCGTCTTGCCCAGTTATACCAACTAAACCCGGTTTACCATTTAAGGCGGCAATATTTAAAGCTACATTACCCGCACCGCCCGCACGCTCTTCTGATTCCTCAATTTTAACCACTGGCACTGGAGCCTCAGGAGAAATACGCGAAGTAGGCCCATGCCAATAGCGATCCAGCATTAAATCGCCAACGACTAATATTTTTGTTTGGGAAAAATCGGGGATGGTTATTTGCATTTAAAATCCATTGCTTTGAAATAAGGGTTCTGAAATAAAAGTCTGTATTAATTCTTCAATTGGTAAAAATCACTTTATTTAAGCAATTTTTTTATTAACAGGGGCTGTGTGATAAATACCTAATAAACCATCAATAGAAATATCTTCATCAATTAGTGGCCAGTATAAACCATAACCTGATGGAGAAACTTAATTTGCCATTTTCTATATGAATATCTTTTAATTCATATAGCTTATTCATTACTTATTTCCCTCATTTGCATAAAAGAACAATTTCCAGCCCAGAAGTAAAAGTATTGTTGGCATTTAATTCCTCTTTATTTTAAATAATACAAGTTAAAATCTAAATTCAGAAAAAAATTTTATAATAACTTAATCTTTAATTATTATAATCTTTGTAATTAAAACTCAGTTAATAAAATAATTTTTCTACTAAGGTAGGCTCTATATCTGTTAAATTACAACCCATATTATTCATCTCTTTCTTGTGTTTTTGCCTCTTAGCTTTTCTTAAATTTTTTCTTTTTTAATTAAATTTTTTAAATTAAGTATTAACACGTTACATAGTCATGTTTAATATTAGTAGTCTGAAATAAATTTACTTCTCCACATATTGCATTATTTGGATCAAAAAGAATAACATTGATGCTTTCATTATCCTCATTGCTTGATTGACAACTTTTAAACTGGATACCGTCCCAACCACCTCGTTTAATCATTTCACTTAAAAATTGAGTTGGTAAATAATCAATATTAGAATTTGAAGGCAAAATAGGTTTAGACAACTCATCACTTAATTTTCTAAAAAAACTAACTTGAGGTAACAACTCTTCACAATTAAATTGATGAAATTGAAAAGGTGAAATATTAACTAAATTTACTAATCTTAAAGAATCGTGAATTGTAAAATTACCCACACAAATATATTGTCCTAATGCGGGTCTTACCTCGGAAATTGCTGTGTCACAAGAACTTGCAAGGTAAAGATAAGGTATGCCAACTGGATTTGCTCGCCCATTTCCAACTTTTTCTTTGGGAGGTGCTCCCATATTATCAACTGGATAAAATTCTGGCTTATTATTTAATCTTGCTCGATAAAGTTGAATTGTTTTATCTAAGGTAGTCTCTAAAGCTAAAAAGGAATTGACCATCCAGTTTTGACTATTTATATCACCGTCATGTAAATCAATTTGAAAACGATTATCCCACTTAATCTGTCTTGTAAACTCATCCCAGTTTTCATGATATTTTTTTGATTTTTCCTTTAATGACTGGGATAAGAATTGATATGGTAAGGCTAGATCAATTTGAGATTCTTCACCCAGAATTTTTTTCAACAATTCATCTTTATTGGTTTGTTTGGAAAAAACTTTCCAGTCATCATTAAGTTGATTCCATAGATAACGCCCCTCACTATCCTCTTGATAAAGATCACAAATTGGCAGGAAAATACTACTTAATAAATCAGTATAAATTATTTGTCCATGTTGGGAATTGCAAAAATTACATGGTCCAGTTTCATTATTTTGAATAATAAATTTTTTAATATAAAAGTCATCAAAACAAAATTCACAACAATTCATTTGATATTCAACTATATCGTTATTTATTTAGAATCATATTCAATTCAAGATGGTGTTGCATACTTAATTTTTTAACCACCCCCAATCCTGGAAAATGTTGTCTACGATGAAGTTCTATAAATTCTTTAATAGCTTCAGTCTTGGAAGCTATTTTTAAATTATCAATGTCATCTATTAATTTTTGTAATGCTTCTTTAAATTTCCCCCCTGGATTACTTGGACTATCTTGGGTATCAGAAACATAATGCCTTGTCCAAATTTCTTCTTCATTTTTCGGGTAAGTAAGGTGTATAGCGACTGCCCAAGCAGGCCCTCCAGAACTTGTCCAATTATTTCCGACAATTGAAAAATCACCATATCCCTTAAAGTCAGGCTGATAAAATTCAAACCAGTCTGAAAAAAAAGATTCGGCAGGATATTTACTATTTTTTTCTTGTTTGGAAAACCCATCTTTAACAATAATTTGTTGACCAAACTCAAAATATTTTTTTATTCTACGACTAGGTTCATCAAAAAAGATTTGGTAAATCTTTTCATTTTCTTTATCTTTCGATAAATCAGCATACAATTTTGGCTCTTCCACATGAGAAAGATGAATAAGAGCGAATGAATTTAGGGATGCTAATTCAGCAGAAATATCAGAGAAAACAGAATGTTGATCTAATATGATTCCATAAACGATAGACTCAGATGCTCCAGCTTCATTAAGAATGAAGTCCTTAATTAATGCATTATCTTTATCGAACTCACCAACATTAGGATTAGTTATAAGAATACATTTTAAACCTGAATTTTTAAATGCAGCCAAACATCGTTTTAGACCATTCAGATTTTCTTTAACCGGCTCAATAATCGGAAGTACATTACCAGTTCCACTCATCTTTTCACTTAATTCTTTAAGAAGAATGAGTTCATTTTGTTTCCCCCTAAAATATGGATAATACATAAAACCTCGATTAATAAGCTGATTTAAGCTGGTTAATTATTTTAGTTGTGTGTTTTTTGGAAACTTTATTTTTTATCCCTAATAATTTCATACAATGTGGTAATGAGCTTATAAACTCATTTTTCCAAGCTGGTATTTTTCTGTTTTTTAATTCTTTAATTAAAAGTTGGTTTAAATCTTCTTGAGGAATATTAACTATCATTTTTTTAGCATAACCATAAAGCTCCATATTTGGTATAGTAAGCTTTTTACTAAAATAGGACTCAAGAATTCCAATATATTCTTTTTGCCTCAAGGCATCTAGTACAACAAGATGGTCTAAGGTACGAAGGTTTGAACTAGCTTCTTTTTTCGTTGCAAGCGTTCCTTTTTTAGTCAAAATAATTAGTCCAACATTTTCAGGCAGTTTTGATTCAATTTTACCTAAATTAGCTTCAGCAGTTACAACAAATACTTTTTCAAAAAATTTAGAATAGTCTTCCAGTTGAGATGAAAGTCTATTAAAATTATCAAACTCAGATTTAATTTCGTAGGCCGTAGTGATTCCATTGAGTATTGCTAAATCGACTTTAGATTTGTTCACTCTAAATTCATTCAGTAATGTGGCAGTATTCATATTATGCCGCCCCAAAAGAATTTTGTTAACTATCTCATTTTTAAAAAAATATTCATTACGATACGATTTACGCATTTCAGCATATATCTTTTCTAAAATTTCACGGAAGGTATTACAATCACGCTCTATAAATTTATTCTCTATAAAACGTT
>JASFYQ010000067.1:0-53187 GCA_045047105.1 Pseudomonadota bacterium
TAGGGTGACTACGAATAAATCCAAAATTGTACAGAAAAACCTTAATCTTCAGCACTTTATTCATTTTCGTTACAGTCCAACTGCGTTTTCTAGGTTTAATCATGTATTACTTGTAGTCTAATGGAATGCTGCTATGAAAAAATGCTTTGAATATTACAATTGCAATCAAATGAACTGTAGTGCTCGTACAGATGATAGACACTGCTGGCAAATTAAATTAACGCTTTGTTATAAAAGAGCACCAGAGAAGGCTCAAAATGATTTAAAAAATCATTTTGGTATTAAAAGCATATGTGAACACTGTGAATACCGGGTCAAAATTTTTAATAATGATAATTGAATAATACAATTATAACGCTTAATACAGCCGTACTCACTTACTATTAAATAAGTGAGTATGCTACACTGCATTATTAAGTTTATTTTTTCAATTAAGAAGAGCAAAAATGAAAGTAGTAGAAATTACTAAAGAGCCTATTGAGCTATATAAATTATTAAAGCTTGAAGGTATGGCTGCCAGTGGAGCTGAGGCTAAACATGTAATATCTGAAGGCAGGGTGTTCGTGAATGCTAAGGTAGAAACCAGAAAGCGTAAAAAAATGCTTTCTGGAGATACTCTGGAGTTTGGAGAATATAAAATTCGCCTGCAATTAGTCAAAGATTATTTAAATAACCCACTTTAGACACAACTAGTTCAATACATAAAATAGCGCAATAGGTATAAAAAGTAGACTCGCAAGATTGCCAAGCATTACAATTGATGCCACTTTACTAGGCTCTTGCTTATATTTTTCTGCCACCATAAAATTTAATACCGCTGGGGGAAGTACTGCATAAATAACTAATAAGCCAAATTGTAATTTAGGTAACTCTAAAAAGGGGCTCATTGCTAATAAAACAATAATTCCTGTTAAAGGGCAAATAATTGCTCCAATTACCCCAATCTTCCAATCATTTAAATCCACTGCAGTTAAGCGAACCCCCAAGGAAAAAAGCATTAATGGAATAGCTACCTGACCTAGCATTTCAATTGATATTCCAACCATACCAGGCAAAATAAAATCCGTTAAGCTAAACGTAATTCCAGCTACTGTTGCCAGTACCATTGGAATACGTAAGATACTACTAATAGCGGTTTTAAAATCTAATATTTTCATCCCCACACTAAAATGTAAGGTATTTTCTATAATAAATAAAATAACTGCCGCAGGTAATGCCTGTTCTCCAAAAGCAAAAAGAGCCAGAGGCAAGCCCATGTTTCCTGAGTTTGAAAACATCATAGGAGGAACAAAGGTTTTTATATCGTATTTTAATATTTTAGCGATAGGCCAGGCTAAAAGTCCAGATCCTAATACAATAATAGTTGCAGCAAGTGCCAGATTAGAAAACTCTTGTAAATGAAAATTTTTACCCGATAAAACATGAAAAATAAGTGCAGGGATAAAGATATGTAAATTGATCTGATTAGCCGCAGCCATATCTGGCTCATGTTTTCTGGCATAAAAAAAGCCAATAGCAACAATAGCAAAAATTGGGAAAATAATATTTACAATTTGTTGGAACATAATGAGTCTTTATGGCTATATTTATAGTTATTTAATGGTGATATTCAATTATGTTATTAGCTAAGTTATTAACATACCTATTAAGTCGGGTTTTATTCTCGTATAATCACTATCAGCTCTTTTGGCCCATGCACTCCATAGGCTAATACTTGTTCAATATCTGCTGTTTTTGATGGGCCAGAAATTAATAAGGCATTGCTTGGCATCTCTTTTGCCCAACCTTGTTCAGCAACAGCCTGAGCAAAGGTATCGTAAATCTGATCCGCATCTACAACTGCAATATGGATCGGGGGAACCAACGAAATTAAATGCGGCTCTTCACTACTTGGCCAGAGTATTAAACTTCCTGTTTCTGCAATCGCTCCTCTAGTAGAGGTTAGACCTGCATCAACTTTATTAAAAAATTCAGATTTCCATGACTCCATGGTCTGATGATAATCCAACAATCCAACAGAATACGGTTTATTAGCAACTATCTCTTTGCCTAGTGGGCTGGTATCTGCAAGTAATATGTATGAAATAGATTTTTGTTGTAAGATAGAAAAAAACTGTTGCTGCCAGTTACTCTGTTTAACACAATAAACTTCTCCATGAACGGCCTCAATATGCTGAGTAAATTTTTTAATGCGTTGCGACTGGCTCCAATTATAACTGGGAACAAAATCAGGCACTATTTCTGCGGATGCAGTCTGATTTTGCTTCAAACGTTTTAAAATATTTTCACGTGCATTATTCATAATCATAACCCTCTTTTGCTACCAATTCATGTAAACTTTTTGATGCAGGTTTTGGTGCGCTACGGTATCGCGTCCATCCCCCTAAGCAGGCAGGAGTCAGGAATCTTAAGCGTGTCGCTAAAACTAAAAAACTCCGATAAATTAATGGGCTGGAATACAGCCATTGCCAGAAACTCCAGAGCATACTTTCCTTATTTTTTCGTAAACTTCCCTGCCCAGCTATTGCTGATTCACTAAATTTATCTTCTACTGCTTCGGCTCTTAAACGGTTAATCAGTTTTGGTAGGGGGATTTTTACTGGGCAGACTTCTGCGCAGGCTCCACACATTGTACAGGCCGTGGTTAAAGTACCTATTTTATCAATCCCTAAACGTTGTGGTTCTAATACTATACCGATAGGGCCAGGATAAACGGTCCCATAGGCATGACCTCCCAATTGCACATATACAGGGCAATGATTAATACAGGCTCCACAGCGTATACAACGCAGTGTAGCTAATAATTCTTCATCCATACGAATATGAGATCGACCATTATCTAATAGAATTAGGTGTACTTCTTCCGGGCCATCTTTTTCATCCGATTTACGTGGTGAGCTAATCATATTAAAATAGGTAGTAATTAATTGCCCTGTGGCTGATCGCGCCAGAATACTCAATAACGGCGGCACTTCCGATAACTTTTCAACTACTTTTTCTATGCCTGTAATGGCAATATGTAGGGAGGGTACGGTACTGCACATGCGCCCATTGCCTTCATTCTCTACTAAACAGAGTGTTCCTGTTTCAGCAACCATAAAATTAACCCCGGTAATACCCGCATCGGCCTTCTCAAAGCGCTCACGCATAATTTTCCGGGCTGCCAGAGTTAACTCGTCTACATCTTCGGTATAGGGAATATGAGGGAATTTCTGGTGAAATAATTGTGCAATTTGTTGCCGATTTTTATGTACCGCCGGCATTACAATATGAGAAGGAGCCTCATCTGCCAGCTGAATAATAAATTCACCCAGATCCGACTCGGTTATTTCTATACCATGCTGCTCCAAATAGTGGTTCATTTCCACTTCTTCACTGACCATGGATTTTCCCTTAACCACGGTTTTAGCATTTTTACTGTTTAGAATTTGTAAAGTAATTTGATTTGCCTGTTCGGCCGTTTCTGCCCAGTGTACTTGAATTCCATTGGCTATTAATTTAGTTTCCAGCTGTTCTAGTAAGCGAGGAAGATTAGCTAATGAATTGCTTCGGATCAGGCCATCCTGGGTGCGCAGCTCAGATAATTCTTCTGCATCAGCAAACTGACTGGCACGTTTGTCCATTAAACCGGTCATGGCATTGCGGAAGTTTTTACGTACTTGCTGATTGCCTAAAGCAAGATCAATTCGTTGCGAAAAATCTCTGCTCTGGGACATTAGCTGCGCTCCTTAATAAACTCTGCCAGATGCATAACTCGAAGTGACTTATGTTGTTTTTCAATTGCACCACCAATATTCGTTAAGCAGCCACAGTCCTCGCTGATTAATACCTCGGCCCCAGTTGCTAAAATATTTTTACTTTTATGATTAACCATTGCGCCAGAAATATCCGCCTGCTTAATTGCAAACGTACCACCAAAACCACAGCACTCCGCTTTATTCTTTTGTTCAATAACTTCTACATTGTTTAGCTGAGCAATTAAAGAATCTATTTTATCCGCCACACCCATTTCTCTGCGTGCAGAGCAGGAAGTATGTATGGCTATTTTTACTGGAGGCCCCAGGTCTGCAAGTTTAATATCTAAAACATCCACTAAAAATTCACTCAATTCAAATACTCGAGAAGCAATCTGATTCGCTTGTTGCTGATCTTTTTCACCAGCAAAAAGTTCTGGCCAGTGATGTTTAATCATACCGGCACAGGAGCCCGATGGAATAACAATAGGAATGTTTTTAGGAAAACAGGTCATTTGCTGGCGTGCCACCTGTAAGGCTTCGGCCCGATAACCTGAATTAAAAGCAGGTTGCCCACAACAGGACTGTTGTTTTGGGTAGATAACATTTACACCCGCCTTTTTAATTAAATCCATTGCGGCCAGTCCAGCTTGTGGATACAAAAGATCCACCAGACAGGTTCCATAAAAGTAAATATTATCTGGGATTTGCATTTTTATACCTGAGTTATCCCCACGAAAATTAAGAGGGAAAAAATAGAGAAAAGAGATCCACTCTCATAATGAATTATGATCAAATTGCTTTACCCTAGAAAACGCAGTTAAACTTACTGCAAATGCCTAAAGCACTAAATCTTAAGGCTGGTTTTGGGTTGGAGGTGTTCGAGGCAAAGTGCAATTATCATTGGATAGTGGATTAAATTACACAATCACTTCTTAACATTTTCTACTTACGCACTTTTTTAGAAATTTTCAAAATTATTCAACTGTAACACTTTTTGCTAAGTTTCTGGGTTGATCTACATCTGTACCTTTTATTAGGGCTACATGATAAGAGAGTAGTTGTAAAATTATAGCAAAAACTATGGGTGATGTATGTGGCTCAACTTTACCTAAGCTGATTAACTCCATGTTTTCTTCTGATTTAATATCAACATTTTCATCTGCAAAAATATACAATTGCCCACCACGTGCTTTTACTTCTTCAAGATTGGCTTTTAACTTGCCAATTAAGTCGTTGTTTGGAGCAACTGCAATTACTGGCATATCTTCGTCAACCAAGGCTAGAGGCCCATGTTTTAATTCACCTGCGGGATAGGCTTCTGCATGAATATAGGAAATTTCTTTAATTTTTAGCGCGCCTTCTTGTGCTATCGGGTATTGCGTTCCTCTACCTAAAAATAGGGCATGTCTTTTATCTGCAAATTGTACGGATAAATCTTCTATCTGCTGTTCTAATTTTAAGACTGAAGTAATTTTTTTAGGAAGGTTTCGAAGTTCGTTAATACACTCCTGCTCATAGCTGGTATTTCCCTTGGCTTTTGCAATGGATAATGTCATAAGTAATAATGCAACTAATTGTGTGCTAAAAGCTTTAGTAGATGCAACTCCAATTTCTGGGCCAGCATGAGTTAAAAATGTTAGGGCTGATTCTCTGGTTAAAGAGCTTTCGGCTACATTACAGATGGTTAGTGAATATTTTATACCCTGTTTTTTTGCTTTGCTAAGAGCCGCTAAGGTATCTGCTGTCTCACCAGACTGAGAAATGGTAAGTAAAAGTGTATTTGGACTTAGAATAACTTTTCTATACCTAAATTCACTGGCTACTTCTACTTGACAAGGAATTTCTGCCATTTCCTCTAACCAGTATTTTGCGACTAATCCTGCGTGATAACTGGTTCCACAAGCGACTATTGTTACAGAATCAATTTCTTTAAAGATTGCTTCAGCATTAAAACCAAATGCAGCTATAAGAACATTTTTTGTATCAATTCGGCCTTCTAGTGTTTCGCTAATTGCTCGTGGTTGTTCATAAATTTCTTTAAGCATAAAATGCCTATACTTACCACGCTCTGCTGACTCTTGTGTTAATTCACTTAGCCTTGCCTTACGTTCAACTGGCTCACCTTGTTCATTATAAATTTTTATTTCGGTTTGACTAATTTGTGCTACATCACCTTCTTCTAAAATTATAAATTTCTGAGTAACAGGTAATAGTGCAGCAACATCTGAGGCAATAAAGTTCTCTCCAATACCTAGCCCAATAACTAGAGGGCTACCTTTACGTGCAACTACCAGTTGTTGCTCTTCTAAGTCTATAACCGCCAGTGCATAAGAGCCTTCTAATTTGGTGATTGCCTGGTTGACTGAGCTAAGTAAATCATTACCCTGTTTACGATATTTTCCAATTAAATGAACGATGGTTTCTGTATCAGTATCCGAATTAAAAACAATATTTTCAGCTTTGAGTTGTTCTTTTAATTTTTCATAATTTTCAATAATTCCATTATGTACCAGAGCAATGCTCTCTTCGTACATATGTGGATGGGCATTTTTTACTGCGGGGATACCATGTGTTGCCCAACGTGTATGCGCTATGCCCACATGTCCAGGTAAGTTTTCTGTTTCTATTTGCTTGCTTAGTTCGCTGACTTTGCCATTTGCCCTGATGCGGGAAATTTTATTATCTTTTTTTACTGCTAAACCTGCTGAATCATAACCTCGGTATTCAAGTCTTCGTAAGCCTTCTAATAAAATTTCTAGTACATCTCTTTGAGCTATTGCTGCAACGATTCCACACATTTTATTTACCTTTTATAATTCATCTAGCAATATTAGAGTCTATCCGTTTTTTTTACTTTAGTTTTTTACTTGGCGGCTTTTACAGGCCTTTTCCAATTATTAATAAGTCTGGCTTTAGCTCTTACAACAATTAGGCATTCATCATTTACACTATTGCTTAATGTTGAACCTGCTCCAATAGTAACATTTTCTGCAATAGAAATGGGAGCTACCAGAGAAGAATTTGAACCCACAAATACGCCATCTGCTATTTCAGTTTTATGTTTATTTGCACCATCGTAATTACAGGTAATGGTACCAGCACCTACATTTACATTTTTTCCCATTTGGGTATCACCGATATAACTTAAATGACTTACTTTTGATCCTGCGCCAATAGTAGACTTTTTAATTTCAACAAAATTACCTGCTTTTGATCCTTTTTCCATTATAGTTTCGGGGCGCAATCGTGCAAATGGTCCGATGGTGCAGGATTCATTAATAATAGAATTTTCAATAATGCAGTTTTCCAAAATAGTTACATTATCAGCAATAGTTGAATTTTTTATAATGCTATTAGCACCAATTTTTACATTATCACCCAGGCTGCACTTGCCTTCAAAAATTACATTTACATCAATTTCATTATCCATTGCGGTAGTCAGTTCACCACGGATATCTACTCGCTCAGGATCTCTTAAAGTCACACCATTAGTTAATAAAATGTCAACTTGTTGGCGTTGATATTCACATTCCAGTGTAGCTAACTGGCTTTTATCATTTATACCTTGAATTTCCATTTCATTTTCACAAATGTAGGCGGCAATATCTTCTTGGTCTTTTACTGCCAGTTCAACAATATCAGTTAGGTAATATTCCTGTTGCGCATTATTATTATTTATTTGTGCTAGCCATTGTATAAGTTTTTTACCACTAATCAGCATTATGCCGGTATTTATTTCCCTGATTTGTTTAATCTCATCACTGGCATCTTTTTCTTCTACAATTTTTTGTATCTGACCCTGCTCGTTTCGTACTATTCGTCCATAACCCGTAGAATCACGTAATTGGGCGGTTAATATAGCCAGATTGGAATTTTCTTTGACTGCTATTAATTGTTCTAATGTTTCTGTACTGGTAAGAGGTACATCACCATAGAGTATTAAAATATCATTTGCTGGGTTAATATTTTCCTGGATCTGTTGAACTGCATGGGCTGTTCCAAGTTGTTGCTGCTGTTCTGCCCAACAAATAAGTTCTTCGTCTATATTTGCTTTGAGTATTTCACCTCCAAAACCATACACCAGATGAATTTTTTCACAATTTAATTGTTTTGCTTTTTTAATAACATGACCTACTAAGCTGCACCCCCCTATGGTATGCAATACCTTGGGTAGTTTTGAGTTCATTCGGGTTCCTTTACCAGCAGCAAGTATGGCAACTTCAAGTTTATTATTCATTATTATTCCCCTTATTTGCAAAACAAAAAAAAGGGCTTTAAAGCCCTTTTTAAATTTATAATTTAAATTACTATCCTCTACCTTTTTTCATCTTTTCAATCAACTTTAATTGCTCAATGGCTTGCATGAGTTCAGCCTGAGCTTTCGCTACATCAATTTCACCAGTATTTTCCTGAAGTAAAAGTTCTGCTTTTTCTTTTGCTTGCTGAGCTCTTTCTTCATCTAAATCAGAGGCCCTTAAAGCTGTATCAGACAATATAGTAACCACATGTGGCTGTACTTCAAGAATTCCACCTGAGATATAAATTGACTGCTTTTTTCCACCTTGCAAAGTAATAATAACTTCACCTGGTTTTAAAGTAGAAATCAATTGTGTGTGCTGTGGCATTATACCTAAATCACCATCAGTACCAGGAACAATAACCATTTCAGAAAGATCTGAATATATTTCTTGTTCCGCACTCACGATGTTAAGTTTCATCGTAATTGCCATTTTATTCTCCTTTACCTTTTTTAAGCATTATTTTATTTACACATTTTACCAATTTAAAGCAAGCTTACATAGTATTCGCTTTTTCAATAACTTCTTCAATCGAACCATTCATGTAAAATGCCTGCTCAGGTAAGTTATCGTGGTCACCATTTACAATGGCTTTAAATCCTGAAATAGTATCTTTTAATGATACATATTTTCCAGATGTTCCGGTGAATACTTCAGCAACAAAAAATGGTTGAGAAAGGAAACGTTGAACTTTACGCGCACGACTTACGGTTAATTTATCTTCTTCAGATAACTCATCCATACCGAGGATAGCAATAATATCTTTAAGTTCTTTATAACGCTGTAAAGTTGACTGAACTAGACGAGCCACTTCATAATGTTCATTACCAACTATCTGTGGATCTAATTGTCTAGATGTTGAATCCAGAGGATCTACCGCAGGATAAATACCTAATTCAGCAATTTGTCTGGAAAGTACCACAGTTGCATCCAAGTGAGCAAATGTGGTTGCAGGAGATGGATCGGTTAAATCATCTGCTGGTACATATACGGCTTGAATTGATGTAATTGAACCTGTTTTAGTAGAGGTAATACGCTCTTGTAATGCACCCATTTCTTCCGCTAGTGTAGGCTGATATCCTACCGCTGATGGCATACGTCCAAGTAGTGCAGATACTTCTGTTCCAGCTAAGGTGTAACGATAAATATTATCAATAAATAATAATACATCCGCACCTTCGTCACGAAATGATTCTGCTATGGTTAAACCAGTTAAAGCAACACGAAGTCTATTTCCTGGAGGCTCATTCATCTGACCATATACCAAAGCAACTTTATCGATTACATTGGAATCAATCATTTCATGGTAGAAGTCATTTCCTTCACGGGTTCTTTCACCTACTCCAGCAAATACTGAGTAACCACTATGTTCGTGAGCAATATTTCGGATTAACTCCATCATATTTACTGTTTTACCCACTCCAGCTCCACCAAATAAACCAACCTTTCCACCTTTAGCAAATGGGCAGATTAAGTCAATTACTTTAATGCCAGTTTCTAATAGCTCAGTTGCTGCTGCTAATTCTTCATAAAGAGGAGCTGCACGGTGAATGGCTGAACGTTTTTCTTCACCTACAGCACCTTTTTCATCAATGGGATTACCCAGAACGTCCATAATCCGCCCCAGTGTTTTCTTACCAACTGGAACACTAATCGCAGCGCCTGTATTTGAAACTTCCATGCTACGTTTAAGACCTTCACTTGGACCCATAGCAATAGTTCTTACTACACCACCACCCAATTGTTGTTGTACTTCCAGGGTAAGACCTGCATCGGCAACGGTCAAAGCATCATAAATTTTTGGTAATGCGTCATGTGGGAATTTAACGTCAACCACCGCTCCAATAATTTTAATAATTTTTCCTGTTACTTCTGTTGCTGAACTCATAGTTAGTCCTCTAAATATAACTGTTTTATCACTTAATTCGTAACCCAGACGATTTCAAATTTAAAAAGTAGAATTCATCTGATAGTTAATGATTTGTTTATTTATACCGCTGCTGCACCTGCTACAATCTCAGAGAGTTCCTGAGTAATTGATGCCTGACGTGCCTTATTATATGCCATTTCCAGATCACCAATCATATCACCCGCATTGTCTGTTGCGCTCTTCATTGCAACCATTCTTGCTGCTTGTTCACTGGCATTATTTTCAACCACGGCCTGATATATCATTGATTCAATATATCTATCCAATAAGGAGTTTATAACTGTTTCAGACTCTGGTTCATACAAATAATCCCAATGATATTTAATGGCTTTATCATGATCTTGATCAAAATTAATTGGAATTAATTGTTTCACACTGGGAGTTTGCGTCATGGTGTTTTTGAAAAAGTTATACACCACGTATAAGCGATCAATTTTTCCTTCCTGATATAGATCCAACATGGTTTTTACTAAACCAATTAATGACTCCAGCTTTGGTGCATCACCTAAGTGAGAAACCGACGATACAATATTACCAAAGCGTTTAAAGAATGAAATTGCTTTTGATCCAATAACACAGGTATCTACTTCAGCACCTTTTTCCTGCCAATCCTGCATGCTTTTAAGTGTTTCTTTAAATAGGTTAATATTTAAACCACCACATAAACCACGGTCAGTTGAAACAATGATATATCCAACACGTTTAACTTCTCTATCAGCTAAAAAGGGATGTTTATATTCTGTGCTTGCCTGAGATAGGTGTTTTACCACATCAATCATTTTTAATGCATAAGGGCGAGATGCTTCCATTCTATCTTGAGATTTACGCATTTTACTTGCGGCAACCATCTCCATAGCACTGGTAATCTTCTGAGTATTTTTAATACTCGAAATTTTTCCTCGTATTTCCTTTCCACTAGCCATGCATATTTCCTATTAAGCTATTTAAACTATTATCTATTAACTTCTTACCAAGTACTTGTGGCTTTAAAGCTTTCTATAGCTTTGTTAAACGCATCTTCAATTTCACTATTATAATTGCCTGATTCATTTATTTTGTCCATCAGCTCTTTTTCATTGTTGGACATATAATCTTGAAGAGCTGCTTCAAAATCTGTTACTTTATTAGGTTCAATATCATCTAAATAGCCTTCATTTGCAGCAAATAGAGATACAGCTAATTGTGCTACTGACAGAGGACTGTACTGATTTTGCTTCATTAATTCAGTCACTCGCTGACCACGTTCAATTTGTTTTCTAGTTGCTTCATCAAGGTCTGAAGCAAATTGAGCAAAAGCTGCTAGTTCACGATATTGTGCCAAATCCAAACGAACACCACCACCTAATTTTTTGATGATTTTTGTTTGTGCAGCACCGCCAACGCGAGATACAGATAAACCCGCATTAATCGCAGGACGGATACCTGCATTAAATAAATCGGTTTCTAAGAAAATCTGTCCATCCGTAATAGAAATTACATTGGTTGGTACAAAAGCGGATACGTCACCAGCTTGTGTTTCAATAATGGGTAATGCTGTTAATGAACCTGTCTTACCTTTTACTTTACCATTGGTTCTCTTTTCTACTTCATCTGCACTGATACGTGATGCTCTTTCTAATAAACGGGAGTGAAGATAGAAAACATCTCCAGGATATGCTTCACGTCCAGGTGGTCTACGAAGTAATAATGAAACTTGTCTATATGCCCAGGCTTGTTTGGTTAAATCATCATAAACAATCAGTGCATCTTCACCCTTATCTCTGAAGTATTCACCCATGGTGCAACCTGTGTATGGTGCAATATATTGCATAGCAGCAGCATCCGCAGCAGAAGCAGCAACCACAATGGTATTATCCATAGCACCAAACTCTTCTAGTTTTCTTACTACAGCTGCAATACTGGATGCTTTTTGTCCAATAGCAACATAAATACACTTAATACCAGTGTCTTTTTGATTAATAATTGCATCAATTGCAACGGCTGTTTTACCTGTTTGTCTATCACCAATGATTAATTCACGCTGACCTCGACCAACTGGCACCATCGCATCAATAGCTTTAAGTCCTGTTTGTACTGGCTGATTAACAGATTGACGAGAAATTACACCAGGAGCTACTTTTTCAATAGTCTCGTAAGATTCAGCTTCAATAGGACCTTTTCCATCAATTGGGGTTCCTAATGAGTCAACTACTCGTCCCATTAAGTTATTACCTACTGGAACTTCTAAAATTTTACCAGTACATTTTACTTTGTCACCTTCAGTGATTTTTTTATAATCACCTAAAATGACTGCACCAACTGAGTCTTCTTCTAAGTTGAGAGCTAGACCAAAGACATCGCCTGGAAACTCAATCATTTCTCCTGACATGACATCACTTAATCCATGAATCAGGGCAATACCGTCAGATAAGCTGACAACCGTTCCTTCAGTTTTGGCCTCAGTGGTAACTTCAAAGTCTTTTATACGACTTTTTATTAAATCACTAATTTCTGATGGGTTTAATTGCATTATTAATTCCTCTAGATCCTAACTCATAAGAGTATGGGTTATTTTTTGTAATTGGTTTGAAATGGAGCCATCAATGACTAGGTCTCCAGCACGAATAACTATGCCACCGATTAAAGATTTATCAACTTTGGTGGTAATCGAAACTTGTTTATTAAAGCGTTTTTCCAAACTTTCAGTTATCAATTTCTTTTGTGCTGCATTTACAGCAAAGGCTGAAATCACTTCGGCTTCCATGGTTCCTTGTGCTTGTGCTTTAAGATTTTCAAATTCCTGTGTTACTTCTGGAAATAATTCTAATTTTCCATTTTCACCTGCCAGACGTAGCAAATTGATTGATTGCTCATCTAATTTATCGCTACAAAGTTCACTGATAATAGCGATGCAATCATCCAGTTTAATTTCTGGATTTTTTACAATGGCTATTACTTCATCTAATGACGTAACTTCACTTATCAGCTGGAGTTTCTCTGTCCAGCTATCTAAGTTTCCATCTGCTGTGGCTAATTCAAAAATTGCTTCGGCATAGGGTCTTGCTAATGTAGTTTTTTCTGCCATCGTTAAACCTTTATATTTGACCTACAACATCTTTCAATATGTCGCCATGGGTTTTAGCATTAATTTCTTTATTAATTATTTTAGATGCGGCTGCAATAGTAATATCTACAACTTTACCACGCAAAGCTTCTTTTACGCGTTCTGCTTCTTGAGCCAGTTCAGCTTCAGCTGCTTTTATAATTCTTTGGCCTTCAAGTTGCGCATCAACTTTTGCATCGTCTATAATTTCAAGAGAACGTTTTTGAGCAAGTGCAATAATTTGTGCAGCTTGTTCTTTTCCCTCTTTAATGTGCTTTATGGCATCTTTTTCAGCTAATTCATGCTCTTTTTGCCCCCGTTCAGCAGCGGCCAGACCATCAGCAATTTTTTCTTTTCTAGATTCCAGCATGGCCGTCATCGGTCCCCAAAGGGTTTTATTAATAAACCATACCAGAATGGCAAAGGTTATTATTTGACCAAATAGCGTTGCGGTTATACTCATTTTAAAAAACTCCTCAGTTTTAAACTAACAAAAATTCAACAACTATTATATTAGCTAAAGGATTTTTGTTTAGTAAAGGCTTCCTTTTTATCTAAGGGATTTTAAGCGCCCGCTGCAGCTTGAACTGCACTTGCAAATGGGTTAGCAAATACAAACCACATAGCCATACCTAATACGATCATTGGGAAAGCTTCCATAAGACCACCCGTAAATAACATTTGTCCCATCAATTGTGGACGCATTTCAGGTTGGCGTGCGATGCCTTCAATAAATTTGGAGCAGATTAAACCCCAGCCTAAAGCGGAACCCAGCCCAGCAGCAGCCAGAATAATTCCTACTGCGATTGCGGTGTTTCCATAAACTAATGCCATTGCATCCATTTGTATCTCCTTTTAAGGTTTTATCTATTTAGTGTAAAGTTTTTTCCAACAAGACGTTAAAGACTAACGCCATGTTAAGTATTTTGTATTAATGTTCTTCTTCAATATCCTGATGTGCCATTGCCAAATATACGATGGTTAACAACATAAAGATAAAGGCTTGCAAGCTAATTACCAGAATATGGAAGATAGCCCAGACTGTTCCTAACATAATTTGAGGAACCAGGCCCATCATTGATGCTCCACCTAATAAGGCAATAAGCAAGAAGATTAATTCACCAGCGAACATATTTCCGAATAATCGTAGGCCCAGGCTGATGGGTTTTGCAATTTCTTCAATTGCTGTCATAACAATGTTTACTGGGATTAAGTATTTTCCAAAAGGATGGAATAAAAACATTTTAATATAACCAACTAAACCTTTTACTTTTATATTGTAATAGATAATGAGTGCAAAAACGGAAAGTGCTAATGCAAATGTAGTGGCTAAATCTGTTGTGGGTACAACTTTCAAATAATCGATACCTATTGCATGCCCTAATTGAGGCAAGAGATCAACTGGAACCAGATCCATGGTGTTCATCAAAAACACCCAGACAAATATTGTTAATGCAAGAGGTCCAATTAAGGGGTTTGTTCCAGGGAAAATATCTCTAACTTGCTGTTGAACAAATTCAACAATGGCTTCCATAACGTTTTGAGCATTACCAGGTTTTTCTTCATTTAAAGATCCCCCAATTTTCCATGCAAAATACATTAAAATACCAGCAGTAAACCAGCTGAAAAACATGGTATCCAAATTTATCATCCAGAATCCACCATCCCCAAAGGCAATGTCATTGTTTTTCAGATGGTGCTGAATATATTCTACCGCTGTAGGGCCTGATGCAGACTCACTCAAGGTGTTGCTCCATTAATTTACTATATTTAAAATTTTGTGTTACTTATTTCTTTATATTTACGCTGGTATTAATATCTATAAATAGATAAGCCAATTGTAATAATGCAAATGAAACTATCATTGGCACGGGAGCCAAGTGCAAACCGCCCATACCCACTGCAAATAAAAACAGTGTTAATATATATTTTTGAATCGCACCAAGATATACTTCTACATAACCTTGTTGAGCTTCATTACTTCTTAAGTTTCCTGCTCTATTAATTCGCCAGCTACTAATCAGTGTTGCCGATATAGCTATAAATGCACCATACAAGCATGAAAAAAACATGCTTATATTAAACAATATTAAAGCCAATATTGACACTGTAATTGCGATGTATATTTGACTTTTTATTAGCTTATACGTTGCTCTACGTAAAACCAATGATGCAAAGCTCATTAACGCATTAACCTTAATTTTCGATCAAAAGTAAAAAACACTTTTAGTTAAACTAGCATCTGTTTTTTGCCGCTAACCTTAAGCTGCGTATTATATATTATTATATCCCAAGAGTTCAATAAAAAATAAAAAAGAGTATCCATTTATGAGTGGTTTATTTTATATGTGCTAAAATTCCATCCAGCTCATCTAAACTATTATAGCTGATAAAGAGCTTTCCTTTACCTTTTTTATTGTGCTTAAAACTCACTTGTGTACCTAATTTTTCAGATAATGAATTTTCTAACAGATTAATATCAGGATCAATCTGTTGTTGTTCTTGCTCAATTTTGGGTTGTAATAACTTTTTAACTAATTTTTCAGTATCACGCACAGAGAGTTCTAAGCTGATAACCTGCTTTGCTGCTTCAAGTTGTTTGGGTTGGTCTAAGACAAGCAGGGCTCTTGCATGCCCCATTTCTAGATCTCCATTTTCTAACAAAGTTTTAGTTTCTTGGCCTAAATCTAGTAAGCGTAATAAATTAGAAACTGCTGTTCTTGAACGTCCCACCGCATCTGCCGCAGTTTGGTGAGTCATATTAAATTCATTAATTAAGCGCCTAATCGCATTAGCTTCTTCTACGGGGTTAAGATCCTCACGTTGAATATTTTCAATTAGGGCCATTGCCACTGTTGCTTTATCAGATACATCGCGAATAACTGCAGGGATATGATCCAGACCTGCCATTTGTGATGCACGCCAACGTCTTTCACCAGCTATAATTTCATAACTTTGGTCTTCAGAAGTCTGATTCTTAGCTTTGACAAGAGGGCGTATTACAATAGGTTGAATAACTCCCTGCGCTTTAATTGAGTCAGAAAGTTCCTCTAATGCTTCTGCATGCATATCAACTCGTGGCTGATATTTTCCTGGCTGAATAAGTTCAATAGGTATATTACGTAATTGTCCATCCAAATTTTGTGTAGTGGAAGTTAGCTGGGCAGCTGTAGTTGGAATTTCTGGTTCATTAACTTCATCTGTTTTACTTGAAGAACCCAATAATGCATCCAGGCCACGACCTAAACCACGTTTTCTTTTAATCAATTGTTTTTACCTGTTTATGCTTGTTGTGCATCAGAGATTAATATTTTTATATTTATCAACTTACTTATGTTTGTTCAAGCTGTTCTTCTTCTCGGCGTAAGATCTCACCAGCCAAAGCTAAATAGGATCTTGCTCCTTTGGAATTTTTATCATAGCTAATAATAGGTAAACCATGACTAGGTGCTTCCGCTAAACGAACATTTCTGGGGATAACGGTTCGAAAAACCTTATCACCAAAAAACTTAATCAATTGCCTGGACACTTCAGTAGCCAAACGGTTTCTGGGATCATACATGGTTCTTAATAAACCATCAATTTCCAGATCAGGGTTTAACGTTTTTTTAATACTGGCAATAGTATTACGTAAGGAGGTTAATCCTTCCAGGGCATAATATTCACATTGCATCGGGATTAAAACAGAGTCTGCTGCAACCATCGCATTAATAGTTAGCATGCTCAAAGAAGGTGGGCAATCAATAAGAATATAGTCATACTCATGCTTTATTTCATTTAACTTATATAATAATTGCCTTTCTCTATCTAACTTAGCCATTAATTCAACTTCGGCTGCAGTTAAATCGCCATTGGTGGGTACAATATCATAACTTGAGCCATCTAGCTCATTTAAGACGGGTTGTTTTACATCAGCAATGGCTATGTCATCAATTAAAACATCATAACTATTTACTTCAAGGCTACTTTCATCAATGCCACTGCCAGTAGTTGCATTGCCCTGTGGATCCAGATCAAATAATAATACCCGTCTTTTTGTTGCAGCTAAAGATGCAGCCAGGTTGATGCTGGTGGTAGTTTTACCCACACCACCTTTTTGGTTAGCAACCGCAATTATTTTAGAACTATTTTCTGATGTTTGTATAGACATAATGTTGTTTTCAAGTAAGTTATGATTTTTCCTGTATCACCAGCAGGTGGCGCTCAGCATAGAGTTGATATACTTGTAAAGCCTGCATTGATTGCATTATATAGTGCTCTGGTATCTGGCTTATTTCCTCTACGGGCTGTTTACCTTTCATGGCCAGAAAGAAGCCATTAGTATGACATAAATGTGAGCAAATACCCAACATATCAATAAGGGACGAAAAAGCCCGAGTTATAACCATATCCAATTTTAATTCGGGAACATAGTCTTCAACCCGGCTATGAATGGTTTGAACATTTTTAAGTTGTAAACTAGTGCTAACCTGTTTTAAAAAACGTATTTTTTTATCTCTGGCATCTAGCAGGGTAAAATCAACTTCAGGCAAACAAATAGATAAGGGGATGCCAGGCAAACCACCGCCTGTGCCCACATCAATAATTCTTAGTTTATGATCAAATTGTGAGGCTAAGGATTTTATTTTATTTAAAATAGATAAACTATCCAATAAGTGGAGAATAACCATTTTTCTTTTATCCTTGATCGAGGTTAAGTTATAAACCTTATTCCACTTTTCAAGCAAGTTAATATAGTCTAGTAATTGCTGAATTTGTAAGTCGCTTAATTCAATGGATTGATAGTGTAAGCCAGCTTCCAATTTTTCTTTGAGCAATTGTTGTGTAATTTGCATTTTTAACCTTATCCGTCAGCTGAACTACTGTGTTTTTTTAAATACACCATTAATAAAGAAACAGCAGCTGGAGTAACCCCTGGTATACGACTTGCCTGGCCTAAAGTTTGAGGTTGCGCTTTAATTAGCTTTTCCATTACTTCAATTGATAAGCTCTTCATGGTTGAGTAATTAAAGTCTTTAGGTATAATTTTATTTTCCTGTCGTTGCTGCTTGGCGATTTCATTTAACTGGCGATTAATATAGCCTGAATATTTACATTGTATTTCTACTTGATCAATTACATCTACAGAATAACTAATAGATGAAGCCACTTCGGTTGCAGGTGAATATAGCTGTTGTAATTTTGATATTTTTTGGTAATCCATTTCCGGACGTTGTAATAAATTAAATAAGCTGCATGCTTTTGTCAGCGGTTTATTTAAAATAGCAACCATTTGCTCTGCGTTTTCTGATTCAGCCATTTTCTTCGGATCAATAAAGCTGCTCTCTAAACGAAGCGTTTCCCGCTCAATTTTATTTCTTTTAGAACTAAATGAAGAGCAGTGCTCAACTCCGACTAAACCCAGTTGATAACCTTTTTCTGTTAAACGCAAATCGGCATTATCTTCTCTTAATAATAACCGGTATTCCGCACGAGAAGTAAACATTCGATAAGGCTCAGAAGTGCCTTTGGTAATCAGATCATCAATCATTACTCCAATGTACGCTTCGGATCGAGCTGGTGACCAGGGAGATTTTTGTAATACGGCAAGAGCAGCATTAGTACCTGCAATTAAACCTTGTGCCGCAGCTTCTTCATAACCTGTAGTGCCATTTATTTGCCCAGCAAAATACAAGCTCTGCATATGTTTTGTTTCTAATGTAGCGTTTAATCCACGGGGATCAAAAAAATCATATTCAATGGCATAACCTGGGCGTAAAATCCACGCATTTTCAAATCCTTTTATGGAGTGAATAAAATCGCTCTGCACATCAAAGGGCAAACTGGTAGAAATTCCATTAGGATAAAATTCATGGGTGCTTAAACCTTCGGGTTCAACAAAAATCTGATGTGAGTTTTTATCTGCAAAACGGTTAATTTTATCTTCAATAGAGGGACAATATCTTGGCCCAGTTCCTTCAATAAGCCCTGTATATAGTGGTGAGCGATCTAAACTATTACGAATAATATCATGGGTTTTTTCATTAGTATGGGTAATATAGCAAGATATTTGTTGCGGATGGTCTTGTGGTTTTGCAGTAAAAGAAAAACTGGGGATCGGAGTATCTCCTGGTTGTTCCTGCAATTTACTAAAATCAATACTGCGACCGTCAATACGTGCAGGAGTTCCTGTTTTTAAGCGTTCCACATTAAATGGTAAAGCACGCAGCCGCTGCGATAATTTATTAGACGGGGGATCTCCAGCACGACCGCCCGGGTAGTTTTCCATACCAATATGAATAATGCCGCCTAAAAAAGTACCTACTGTGAGAATAACTTTTTTAGCTCTAAATTTCAGACCCATTTCGGTTTCAACACCCGATAATTGATCTTTTTCAACTAATAAATCGGTCACGGCTTGTTGAAATAAAGAGAGGTTGGGCTGGTTTTCTAAGGTTTTACGAATAAAAGCCTTATATAGAATGCGGTCTGTCTGAGCACGGGTAGCACGAACTGCTGCCCCTTTGGATGAGTTTAAACGCCTGAATTGTATGCCAGCATGATCAGCAGCCTTGCCCATAATACCACCAAGGGCATCAATTTCTTTTACTAAGTGTCCCTTGCCTATGCCACCAATAGCTGGATTACAAGACATCTGACCAAGTGTTTCTATATTATGGGTTAATAATAAGGTTTTAGCTCCCATACGACTTGATGCCAAAGCAGCTTCTGTTCCAGCATGACCACCACCCACTACAATAACATCAAAATCTTGCTGATAAAACACTTACTAACTCCAGTAAAAAACCATATCAAAAGCTGTATTATTTCAGCCCAATAGCTTGATTAAAACAAAGAACTAAAAATATTATTATAACATTTTTTTATCAGTGAATACGAAGCTATTAATTTTAACTTTTGACTAAACTAATTTTAGTTTCTAACTCTTGTTTTACGCGTTTAATATCCTTAAAATTGGATATGTATTTTAGACTTGGCAGCATTTGATGTATTGCTGTTCAAATTATAATCATTGAGTATATCCAGACAAGAGTTTAATATAAAACAGTTAAACTAGCTAAAAATCTATATTTAACATTTAAATCTATAAAAATCACAAAACTACTACTAATTTAGCAACATAACCATGAGAAAACTTAAAAATATAAATTTATATTCACATTATATTAAAGGGTGATTTTTTGAGTGATTCTATTATTTAATATACAAGGTTTAACTGCATAACCAGATGCAAAAGCTTTTAAATGTTTTTTAGGTAAAGGAGGGGCTCTCCTAATTACCTGTTTTAGGAATAAAAATTGAAGATTGAAGGAAAACATTTCACTTGTATAAAACAAATGTATAATAGAGGCAAGATTGTCATTAACAAAGTAGCATGACTGAATAAACTTTCACAAGCTAGGTGCTATCCAGGTAATAGCAAGATTTGATCAGAAAAATTACTATTAGCTAAAAAATCAATTCTGCTCAAATACAATTTTACCGGCAACCAGTGTTTTAACTACTTTACCCTGTAATTCCCAACCATGAAATGGGGTGTTTTTACCTTGGCTATAAAATTTCTGGTGGTCAACCTGCCATATTTTTTTAGGATCAAAAATACAAATATCTGCAATTGCCCCTGATTCTATAGTTCCCGTATCAAGACCCAAAATTGTTGCAGGCTCCAGGCTAATTTTTGCAATCACTTGCGGTAAACTTATAGTGGTTTGTTCGGTTAATTTTAGCACCAGAGCTAAAAAAGTTTCTACACTGGACACCCCGGGTTCAGTCTCAGCAAAGGGTGCAAGTTTGGCATCAGCATTATGTGGCTGATGGTCTGATACTATCGCATCAATAGTTTTATCCATTAATCCAGCCCGTAGAGCATCCTGATCTCGTTGGGTTCGCAGTGGAGGCAATACATGGCAATTGCTATTAAAATAACCAATATCCATTTCAGTAAGAAATAAGTGGTGTGCAGTTACATCACAACTAATATCAAGCCCCAAATTTTTTGCCTGACGAATAATCTCCACCCCACGTGCGGTAGAAATCTGGCAAAAGTGTGCTTTTACTCCTGTCAACTTGACCAGTTCAATATCTCTTAATAAAGCAATAGTTTCAGCACTTTCAGGAATTCCGGTTAAACCTAAGCGAGCACTTACCTGGCCTTCATGGGCACAACCATTTAAACTCAACCAATAATCTTGGGGGTGAATAAAAACACTAATTTCATGGCTCGCCGCATATTCCATTACACGTCGCATAACCAAAGTATTGGATATTGGTTGCATAGCATTACTCACTCCTACACAGCCCGCTTGCATTAAGGTTTCCATCTCGCTGAGTTCTTGCCCTAATAAACCCTTGGTCATTGCTGCCATGGGATAAACATGACAAAATCCATCCTGTAATGCCGTCATCTCGATCTGTTTAACCAGTGCCGTAGAATCAATTACTGGATTAGTATCAGGCGGACAGCAAAGAGAGGTAATACCTCCAGATACTGCGGCATAAGTTTCTGAAGCAATAGTACCTTTTTGCTTTCCTTGTTGTTCGTAAGTGGGATTACCCAGGCGATTACGTAAATCAACCAGACCAGGGCAAACAATTTGCTCACTGGCATCTATGATCTGCTCTGCATTAAAATCCTCAAGTGGTTGACTGGGGTCTTGTACAGCAAAAATAGTTTGCTTATCGATATAGATATCCTTAACTGTTTCAATCCCATTTTTTGGATCAATAACAAGCCCATCTTTAATTATTATTTTATTTATTTTTTCCATTAGCTATTTCTTTATATAGTAAGAATTTTATTTTTTGGGGGCACGATTCAGAGTTAAAGTCATAACCGCCATGCGAATGGCGATACCATTACTTACTTGTTCCAGAATAACGGATTGAGGGCCATCAGCAATACTGGACGCAATTTCAACACCTCGATTAATGGGTCCTGGGTGCATAACAATCGCATCATCCTTTGCACAACTGAGTTTTTCCTCTGTTAAGCCATAGAGCTTATAATATTCTTCCTTACTTGGCAGTAAGGCTCCTTGCATTCGTTCATTTTGCAGACGTAACATAATGACTACATCCACCCCTTCCAGGGCTTTTTTCATATTGTGATAAACATGTACACCAAAACTATGAATACCTTTTGGAATTAATGTTTTAGGTGCAACCACACGCACTTCATTAACGCCTAAGGTAGTAAGCGCATGAATCTGCGAGCGAGCTACCCGTGAATGTAAAATATCCCCCACTATAGCCACTTTTAAATGACCAAATTGTTGTTTATGGCGGCGAATAGTAAACATATCTAACATCGCTTGAGAGGGGTGTTCATGACAACCATCCCCGGCATTGATAACACTAATATGAGGAGAGACATATTGTGCAATAAAATGAGCCGCACCACTTTGATTATGTCGAACTACAAACATATCACAATGCATTGCTTCAAAGTTGTGCAGCATATCCATCAGGCTTTCGCCTTTGCTGGTCGCAGAGGTATTGATATTAATATTTAATACATCGGCTGAAAGCCTTTTTGCTGCAAGTTCAAATGTGGTACGGGTACGGGTACTGGCTTCAAAAAACAAATTGATAATGGTTTTGCCACGTAAAATAGGTACATTCTTCAC
The DNA here is from genome assembly GCA_045047105.1 of Pseudomonadota bacterium. Taxonomy (GTDB): domain Bacteria; phylum Pseudomonadota; class Gammaproteobacteria; order GRL18; family GRL18; genus JADGAU01. The sequence goes on from JASFYQ010000067.1 coordinate 22,674, forward strand.
TGCTTTTTCAGATACGCTAGCAAAAGATTCCGCAGTATCCAGAATTTGAGTTAAGTGTTGGCGCTTTAAACCTTCAATTGCCAGGAAGTGTTTTAACTCTCCCTGTTCATTTAACTGAATATTTGCATTTAACATCAATTATTCCTCCTCTGTTTCAACCAGAGTTAATGCCAGAGAAGCAGGACCGCTGAGTTTAATTTGTTGATGTTTAGATAAATGCAGAGATAATCCACAAACAGCAGCACAAATAGGCAGTTCCTGTTCACCTCGATCAATTAAAGTACTAAAAATTACCGAAGCAGGTCGCCCATAATCAAAAATCTCATTTAATGCTGCACGTACAGTTCTTCCCGTATACAAAACATCATCCACCAATATAATATGTTTGCCTTCAACATTAACCGGTATTTCTGATGGCTTAACTTCAGGGTGTAAACCAATATGGGTAAAATCATCACGATAAAATGAAATACTTAAACTTCCCAGTGGATTACTTATTTTTAATAACTCATGTAGTTGCTGTGCCACCCAATAACCGCCCGTATGAATGCCAACTATAACCACATTCTCCAAAGCAAACTGAGAAATTTTTATTCTTAACTGACTGGCCATATTCTCTAATAAATCAGTAACATTAATAGCACTTATATTATCTGCAGTTACTATATCAAGACGGGGTGTTTTAAACGTTGTTTTATCCATAGTTATTATCTTTCAAGTGGTTTTATTGTTAATAAATAGCGGATCATGACTGTTCATTAAGCCAGGATTGTAAAATTAGTTGGGCAGCAACACTATCGATATCATTGCCTGTGCGTTTGTTCTTTTTTACTTTTTTGCCCGGACGACTATTACGCCGTGGTGAAGTAATTCCTTCATAACCTAAGATATGGCTTGCTTCTCGGGATGATAGGCGTTCATCCATAAAATGGATGGTTTGTGAGTAACGTTTTTCTAATTGCTTGCCAAATTGCCTAGCAGCTTTAGTTGTTGCTTGTTCACTACCATCCATATCAAGGGGTAAACCCACTACCAAAGCGACAGGATGCCATTGTGAAATAATTTCATCCAGTTTTCCCCAGTTGATTTTACCCGCTTCCAGGTTCATCACCGTAGTCAGTGCAGAAGCTGTATTGGTTAGTGTTTGCCCAGTTGCAACACCTATTTTTCGTCGGCTATAATCCAGCCCAATAATAATATCAGGCATGACCTGCTTCACTAGAGATCAAAGTAATATCAACACCCATTAACTGAGCCGCAGCCTGCCAGCGTTTATTATAGTTTAAATGAAAGACTATATTTTTATCTGCCTGGCAATTTAACCAAGAATTTTCACTAATTTCTTTCTCCAGATGTCCTTCCCCCCAACCCGCATAACCCATTGCAATAAGGTAATTCTCTGGGCCTTCACCGATACCTATTGCCTGTAACACATCTTTTGATGAGCTAAGCACAAAATCATCATTAATGGTTAAACTATGCTCCCAACTTTTATCTGCACTATGTAATACAAAACCCTGGTTAGGCTCTACTGGACCACCTGAAAAAACTGGAGTATTTGCTATAAATTGATCTTCCAGAGGAATTTGCATATAAGCAAATAAATCTGATAAATTCATATTTATTGGGCGGTTAATAGTAATGCCTAAAGAGCCCTGTTGATTATGCTGGCAAATATAGGTTACCGATCTTTGAAATTGAGGATCATGTAAATTAGGCATTGCAATAATAAATTGGTTATTTAAGTCCATAATTCTATTTTAGTATAATTTTTATTAAGAACCACTTTGCAGCCTAGTTCATGGAAATTTGGCCATTACTTTTTTGGGTAAATAACCAGGTTCGGGTAATAACCAGAGCCGTATTTTGTTGCAATACATTTTTTGGAATGGGAGCAAAAGGTGCTGATAATTTTACAATCCGTATTGCTGCATCATCTAAGGTTTTATGTTGTGATGATTTTCTGACCACAATATTTAGTATTTCCCCACTGGGGTCAAGAGTCACCGCTAAAATTAATTTACCGGATAAACCTTTTTTACGCGCCTGGGCAGGGTAATTTAAATTACCAATTCGCTCTATTTTACGTGTCCACTGGCGTATATATTGTGCATCTAATGCTTTTGCTGTGCTTGCATTAATATATTTATGTTTGCTACGTTTAGAGTAAACTCTGCTTTTTAAATCAATATCGGCTTCCAGATCAACAATTTGCTGTTTTAAATCCGCAAGGTATTGCATCGTAATTTTAGGTTTTGGCTTTATTTTTACAAGCTCAGTAGATTTTTTCTTAGCAGTTTTTGGCTGTAATTTAGCTGCTTTGTATTTAGCCTTAACTTCACTGCTCAATTGTGATTTTAGCACTTTTTCTGGGGCAGTAAGGCTATTGTTAATCTTTGCTTTGCTTTGCTTATTTTTAACCACTTGCTTTATTGGAGCAATAGGAGCAGCTTTAACAACCTTTTCAGCCTTGCCTGGAATAACGTTTATTGGCCTGGCTTTTATTTCTTGTTGCCCTCCACCACGCTGGCCTGATTGTGCAAAATAGTTTGCTTTTTTTACTATTTGTTCTTTTTTTACTGGATTAATAATAATATCTAAGGGAAGTGGTTTTTGTATTTTTTTTTCAGGTATTTTAAAGCTGATCTGAAAAATAATAAAACCATGTAGCATTAGAGCAATAAATAAAAATAAAACAAATCGAGCACTATGATGAGAAGAAACCAGAGGTAAAAAAGTAAACTGAGGGAATGGAGCTTGTTTAAGTATGATGTTATTCATCAAAGTGATTATTCTGTTTTAATCAAAAACGTTGGCCTGGACTTAAGAAATAATAAGGTGATTGTGCCGCTTATTAAACCTAGTATAACAGATATTGCAATAAAAACAGGTAACATTTTAAATAACTGCGGGTGAGGTACATATAAAAACCAGGCCACATAAAACTGCCCTAAAATATGTGCAACCGAAGAGCCTACCGCCATTCCTATTGGTCCAATCATGCGACCAAATAGAAACCACAAACAGCCCATTGCCAATAAACTACTCAGGGCTCCCGTTAAACTCAGAATAAAAGTAGGAGATAAAAACGTGCCAATTAATAAACTAGCAATAAAAACCCTTAATAAACTGACCTGAGCCGCAGTTTTAAAACCAAATGAAAATAAACAAATCAGGGTAATAATATTAGACAAGCCCGGTTTAATGCCCGGAATAATACTGGGGAAACTACTTTCAACTACGTGAATGGCAATTGCCAGAGCCGTTAGCGCAGCAACTACCATATCTTCTTTTTTGGGATGGAGGATCATTTAAGCAAAGTAATAGAAAAATTTAACCATAAGCTACAAATTTTAGCACTGTTCCCACGGTAAGTTTTCAAAGCGCCAGCCATTAACTGTGCTACGTTGAGAGTGTTCATCGCGCTCACCTTCAAAACCACCCACTACATTATAAACATTAAGAATACCTGACTCGATTAAGGATATACCCGCTTCATGCGAGCGTTTACCGCTGCGACAGATTAGCAATATCGGCGGCTGATGTTTTTTATCACCACAACTGCCGCCTAAAATTAAATGTTTTATTTCTCGAACAAAATTAGGGTTAACTTCCCAGTCAGGTTCATCAATCCAGGGAATGCTTATCGCCCCAGTAGGATGCCCCACAAATAAAAATTCCATTGACGAGCGAACATCAATTAATAAACTACGAGTATTTTCATGTAATAATTGATGGGTTTCAGTGGGATTAATTTCAATTGGTTGTTGGTTTGACATAATAATCACTTTTTAATAACAAAGGGTTAAAATAAATCCACATCGCCAGTATTTACACTGGTACTGGTTACTGCTTTATCAGACAGTTGCTCTAACAGCTGACGGTACTTAGCTACAACCCGGTTAAGCCTTAGAACATTTTGCTCACATTCTTCAGCTGCACCTGGCTGGCTATTTTTTAACAAATCATTTGCATATTGTTCAATAACTGCAATACGTTTTTCTATATGCTCTAATAATTGGGTAGACATATCTTCAAACTGTAATGATATAACACCAATACTCACATGATGTTGTATTTTTTCTGAAAGCTCACTGATATAACTGGATTGGCTGCTCACTTTTTCATTTAAATTTGACATCTCCAGCCACATACCACTGACATCATTTTTTGCTTGTACCGAAACATCCAGATCAATTTCAGAAATGTCCTTTACTGATACACTTAAACCATCAATTGAATTTTGGGTATTACTGATAAGTTCTTTAATTTCACTATTAAATTGCGCCGTTCGTTGTGAAAGTGAACGTACCTCATCTGCAACTACCGCAAAACCACGCCCTGCTTCACCCGCTCTTGCCGCTTCAATTGCTGCATTTAAGGCTAATAAATTCGTTTGATTAGTAATATCATCCACATTATTCAAGTGGGTTACAATAGAAGAAACCTGTGTTGTCATTTTTTCAAACGATTTATACACCTGAGTACTGGTTTCTTTCATTGAGGATATTTTTTGCACAAAATCAGCAACAATAGTATCTGTTTTTTCTGAATATTTTTTTATTCCCTCAGTTTGTTGCTTGTGTTCATGGCCGCTTGCCACTTGTACCAACTCATCTACCAGCTCTTTTAATAATTGTCGTTGTTCAAAGGCATCATGTCCCAAACCGGTAAAACTTTTAGACAAAGTTTTTGTAGCACTATTGATAATCTGTTTAACTTGTTTAAATTCATCATAAACTAAATGAAACTGTTCACTTAAATCGGATAAGCCATCATCTAATACTACAATAAACTGCTCATCATTTTTTATCGCCGTAGTTAATTGAAGCGATGAAGAGTTTGATAAATATTCTTGCTTGTGGCTTTGCACTACTAAAAAAATTACCATAAGTACGGTAAATAATAATAATGAGCTAACTAAAATATTATCTAAAAAATAAAAAATATAAGCGATTAATAAAAACTGGAATAAAAAAAGTATCCCAATCAAAATATTGCGTATTTTAGCCACTATGCTGTTCACCTCTAATCAAATCATTTCCTCTTAAAAATATCGGTAAGTGATGTATAAACTTTAGTACTTATTAATTTTAGTATAAATTTATTAAATTGCTAGCGGCTTTGCAAAATTAAATTGCTGAACTAGTTGTCGGGTTGCGCCTAAGATATCGTGCTGGGCAAAGATGCCATTTACTATTGCCACACTATCCACTCCTCTTTCTGCCAGATGTTTTATATTAGAAAGGTTTATACCGCCAATGGCAACCATGGGAATAGTCAATTGTTGTTTGGCTTGTATGAGTAGTAGTGGATCGGCTTGCACCGCCTGAGGTTTAGTTTTTGAAGGGAAAAATCGACCAAAGGCAACATAATCAACTCCTTGTTGCTGCGCCTCTAGTGCTGTCTCAATCTGGTTATAACAAGATAGGCCAATAATAGCCTGTTGGCCTAATTGCTCTCGGGCTAGCTGAATATTTTGATCCGTTTTTCCCAGATGTACCCCATCAGCAGAGACATTTTTAGCCAATTTAATTTGATCATTAATTATAAAAATAACCTGATTCTGTTGGCATAGTCTATTAAGCATTTCAGCTTGCTGCTGCTGCATATCAAACGAGGCAGTTTTATTACGATATTGCAACACAGAAATACCACCATCAATGGCTTTTGAAACCATATCATAAAGTGAATCATCTGCTATTAACAGCGGGTCAGTAATTGCGTATAAGCCCTGAATAGCTTTTTTAGAACTGGGATTCAATCACGGCTCCAATAAAAACGGTTAGGATGGAACTGCCCCATACCCAATTGCGTTCCCGCAGAAAGCGACTGCCAGGTATATTCCTGAGCTTCATTTACTGCATCAAAAACAGCAAGGCCACGAGCAATTAAAGCGGCAATGGCACTACTTAAAGTACAGCCCGAGCCATGATATTCATGATGCAGACGCTGCCAATGAAATTCTTCCACCTTTTTATATTGATGATATAAGCTATTAACCACATCTTCAGTACTATCATGAGTACCTGTAATTAATACGTATTCACAGCCATCATCCATTAACTCCTGAGCACAAGAGTCCAGATTATCAGAGCCTGGGGCAAGCCATAAAGCTTCATTACTATTAGGGGTAACTATTTTAGTTAAAGGAAAAATTAAATCTGAAAAAGCCAGAATCATGTCTTTATTAGAAAAAGAGGTTCCCGTACCAGAGCGAATAATGGGATCCATAATCACGGGGATGTCACTATATTGGTGCAAAATACCATGTACTGCCTCAATATTTTTTATATTGCCTAATAAGCCCAGTTTAAAGGCACTTACAGGCATGTCTTCTAATATTGCTTTGGCCTGCTGCTTAATTAATTCAGCATCAACAGGTATTATTTGGCTCACTGATTGGGTATCTTGTACGGTAAGAGCAGTCACTACAGTAGCAATAGCCGCTCCCATGCTATTTACTGCTTCTATATCAGCCTGTATTCCTGCTCCACCCGATGGGTCATGGCCTGAAAAAGATAAAACCAGAGGTGTTTGTGTTGAACTCATGAGGACTTATTCTATTAATTTAAAAAGGTTTAACAATAACTAATATTACAATAGCAATTAATACAACAACAGGAAATTCATTAAACCAACGATAAAAAACATGTGATTTGGTATTTCTATCATTTTTAAAATCTTGATAAATCTTCCAGCACCAGCCATGGTATAACATTAAAATAGCCACTAATAATATTTTGATGTGCAACCACATCATAGACGAATACGCTAACCAGGCATATTCATATAACATCCATAAACCTGAAAATATGGTAAGTATAGCAGCAGGAGCCATAATGCCATTAAGTAATTTACGCTCCATAATAATGAAGCGATCATGGCTAATTTGATCCTTGCTCATAGCATGGTAAACAAATAGCCTGGGTAAATAAAACAAGCCCGCAAACCAGGAAATTAAAAAAACTAAATGAAACGCCTTAAGCCATAACATAATCGCTATTACCTTCTTAAATTAAATCAGCATCAACTAATAATGTTTGATACACACCAAACGACTATTTTAACTCAGGATGAAGATAACAACATCCTATTTATAGCCGCTATTGTTAACGTAAGACTTAGATAAGAACAAATAGTTTATTTTAATTGAACTGAATCAAAAAAATGTTTGGCTAGCTTTTTATCAAAACTGCTTTTATTACGAGAATACATTAGCTGATAAATAACGCTACCATGGGTAAAAATCCTATAGGCAGTTTGGGTTTTATTATTACCTGAACCTTTTTCAAAAAGATACTCCAAAGCCGTGCCTACACCAAACTTGAGCTGTTGCTTTTTATGTATAAGAGACTTATTACTTTTAATAAAGCTTTTTGAAATTTTTAAATGCGTAGCTGTAGCCACCGATGGTGAAATTTTTTGCCTATAATCACTGGCAGACATTTGAAAAATACCCTTTTGTGTCTGTGCAACCATGCTGCTAGTAATGCTATTACCTGTTTTTCTACGGCTTTCTTTTACCTTGCCAATAACTTGCATAGAAATAGGTAAATATTTTGATTGGAACTGCTGCCAATTTATTTCTGCTGCAGGCTTAAGACTAACCTGAGGAGGTACTGCTGGTTGAGAATTTGTAGCTGGTGTATTACTTGTTCGGGCTTTTACTTGTAAGGGGCTGATAGTTTTTTCATTTTCTGCACATAACTCCGCAAAGGGCCAGGATTTTAATTGAGCAACTTCATCATTTGTTTTTAATACCCAAATTTCCAGAGCAGTAATTTTATATAATTGCCCCACTTTTTTGCCTCTTTCATATCGACCACCTTCAACACTTACAGTAGCACGTGAGCTCCTCTTTTTTAAGGCATCATAAAACTCAATCATATTCCGTTGATAGTGTTTAACTGACATATCCGGGCAATAACTCTGACTAAAACTGACTGTGCCTGTAAATACTTGAGCTAAAATATTATTAAGCAAGCTCTGCCCCTGTTGGTTTAGTTGCACAGTTGAGCCATTGACATAATAGCGGGTACTTAACATAGCACGTAATATTGCTTCTAACTGCTTTTTATCTGCTTGTTGCAGGTGTTTATAGATATAAGCAAAGGCTTGTTTATCACTATTAAATTGTGGGATTTTTATACTGGGTAAGTCGGACATACGCGACTGAGCCTGCTTTTCAGCAATTTTACTTGCCAGAGTAGGCATATTGTTAATTTGTTCTGAAGTATATTTATGGGTAGTCAGTACTTTTGCTGCTCGCTCACTGGAGTAAAATCCTTTTTTCCAGGGTTTATCTACGCCATATTACTTTAGCATCTGGATATTGTTTTAATTTTGCATTGCGTTTTAAGGTAACACCTTTTTCCCATAAGCGCTGCAATCGGTAAACCGAATAACTGCCATCACCATCGGCTAGTTTAACTTCCAAAATACTAGGGTTCATTACATCTTTAATCACTTGATCATCGCTGGGTTTAGCGGCTAACAATATTGATGAGGAAAATAAACCGAGTAGAAAAATACTACTTTTAAAGTACATAAAATCTCCTTTTTTAATTGATAGTAGCATAAAAAATATAACTTACTATACCGAGCTTTTAAAAACTCGTATAAGGTTAAGACGAGCAATTATTAAAAATATTACTGATTTATTTTTAAAATAAAGAAAGAGAAAAATCTAATTTACTTTTTAAGTAAGTAGCAATTATGCTAACAAGTACAGAATTAAGTAGCTGTACGTTTTGGAGTTTTTATAAATACTATTAGTTATACAACTGCCCGTTCAAATCTGGCAAAAACAATGGCGCAAGTTTGTGATGATCATGCCCCCATAATTATCACTCGAAAGAGTGAAAATCCCGTTGTTATGATGTCTCTCGAAGATTATCAGGCCATGGAGGAGACAACCTACTTGCTTCGTTCTCCTGCTAATGCAAGCTTACTATTGGAATCAATTGCCGAATTGGAAGCAGCTAAGGGTATAGAAAAAGATCTGATAGAATGACTTTAACTTTCTCTTCAACTGCATGGAAAAATTATCTCTATTGGCAAAGTACCGATAAAAAAATATTAAAGCGAATTAATCTCTTAATTAAAGACATTCAACCTTCACCTTATAATGGTATTGGTAAGCCAGAGCCATTAAAACATGGACTTTCAGGTTATTGGTCTCGCCGTATTAATGATGAACACAGAATTGTTTATAAAGCTCAAAATAATACTCTTTTAATCGCGCAGCTACGGTATCACTATAGTTTATAACTTTTTTGCTAAATTGGTTAAAAACCTTATAGAAAGGCTATTTAGTGGGAGAAGTATTTGAGTTTCAGTCTTAGCCGTATTCAGTCAATTGCTGAGTTTGTGGTGAATAATATGAGGGTATAACCTGCTAGTCTAAACCCAATAAAAAGTACTCTATTTTTTCTCTTCTTTAACTTATATTAAAGAGATAACAAAAATAATTAGTAACTATGACTTTTGACCACTACTAGAAAGTTTAGGTTTGACTCATACTTTTCTAGCCCATATAAAAATTTTCTTATTTGGATTTGATAAATTTGGTTCAATACACCATTCAGAGTTCTCAGCTAAAAATCTTTTAACACCTTTAGTTTTTTTACCAAAGACCTCACCATGTGCTGGATCTCCTTTAATGGGTTTCCTCATTACCCCTTGCCTTTTTTTTCTAGCAATACCAGCAGGAAAAGAAGCAAGAGAAAAACCATCGTGACCATCCAAAACTGATTCTGGCTTTAATCCATGATTCTCTAATGTATCTCCAAGAGCTACAGACATTGGACTTCCATTTGGATGATCTGAAAAAGATACTGAAGATGGACGCCAACACTCTTTGTTATCATCCCAAATAATTTGCCTAACAGGCGGCTCTGCTTGGTTCATAATTCTACGATATAATAATGTATTATTATCAATAGTATCGTCGTCAATGTATCCTGTATTATTTTGCTGATCAGCTGCAGGCACTATATATCCTTAGTTCAAAGTAACTCTTTCAGTAAGTATATTTATATAATGAACTAATTTTGATAAATCATACTTTATTTCGCCTTCCCATAAAGGCTCTTGATTTTTCTCATCTTCAAAAAAAACATAGGACGTAGATAATGATTCCACTTCAATTTCAAGATCAATTCCTCCTACATGCCACTCTAATTGAATAGTACCACTTGCTGACGGGACAAGTTGAGGTGCTGGAGTATTCATATGCATAATACCACGAAGAAGATTATCTACTGCTTTAGCAGTTTCTTGTGAAAATCTATTTGCACCATATGAATCCCAGTTATCACTTAAAGCGAGAATTGAATAAATACTCTCAGCAGTTTCGCTGTACCATTTTGGAATCTTCCTACTTGATAATGTAACTACATTAGTTTTGCATGGTTTTACGCATATATCAAGATCCAAATTATCTTGTGCAAAGTGCCCGTCCATTGTAGAAATTGTTTCTGTATTCATATTCATTTATTTACCTCCATATCCCATAAGTCATGCATTTCTTTTGTCGTCATTTTAGCAAATGCACGTACTATTTTCTCTCTACCCATATCCATAAAACTCATTACACCTTCAATTCCTTCACCTAAAGGTCGCCCTTTTATGGCCAACTCTATAAGAAATATTGGCTTTTCTTCTTCTAATTTGAATGCTGGTTGTACTTTTATATATAGTCGACCAATAAACTCACTGTCACTATCTTTAATAATATGCTTTATATTTATGTTTATGTTTTCAATATCCGATAATTCATATTGGTTAGACCAACCTAAGAATACATCACTAAGTAGACAATGAGTTTTGTCAGCATCTATATGGTTAATATAGCTTATTTCACATTGGTTCGGCTTTAAGAAGCCAAAACCATTTTTTTTATAAAAATTATTGAGAGTATTTAAGGCACTTAAAAATTCTGGTCGTAAACGTTTTTCATATCTAGGATATTCATCATTAAAATCAGCCCTTCTCCAATTTCGAATGAATCTATCTGGTTGCAACTGTATCAACTCTCTACCATCATCACTAACAAACCATGCTCGAGGTAAAGCAGGCGAAGTCATTTGTTCTAATTGAATAGTCGGAAAATCGCTAAATTGTTGCCTTCTTCCACCTATTTTCTCAAAAGTTGCTTCCAAGGGCATATGATGTTGAACATCAGGAAAATATTCTTTAAAACAATCCCAAATAGCACCATACGTTGTCAAATTAAATGCTTCGGAAGAGTCGTATTGAACCCCGAGGAGTACCTCGTTCAAAGGTGGATTGTTAAAACTTGGTATTGTGTTATTCACTGACATGTCCAGAGTATCTTTACAAGATACTATTTATATTACAACAATATAAATAGTAGTGCTAGGTATAATCAAGCTGTACTAGATTTATCCCACTTACATCCACATATAAGCAGTATGAAAAAAATAGCGATACTGTTAAAATTACTGTTTAGTTCATTCATTATGAGTGTTCAGATAGGATAAATTAATGCATATACATATTCTTGGGATTTGCGGTACTTTTATGGGTGGTATTGCGGTGCTGGCTAAACAGCTTGGACATCGGGTTACCGGGCAGGATGCAAATGTTTACCCTCCTATGAGTACTCAATTAGAAGAACAGGGAATTGAGTTAATTCAGGGGTTTGATAGCCTGCCTATGGAAGAACCTAATCAACCCGATATGGTAATTATTGGCAATGCTTTATCCCGTGGCAATAGTGCGGTTGAGTATATTTTAAACCAGAATATTAATTATACCTCCGGAGCGCAGTGGCTGGCAGATCATGTGCTGCATGATCAGTGGGTACTGGCTGTAGCGGGAACCCATGGTAAAACCACTACCAGTAGTATGCTTGCCTGGATTTTAGAGTATGCAGGTTTAAAACCCGGATTTTTAATTGGTGGTGTTCCTGAAAATTTTGGCGTTTCTTCTCGCTCCAGCGAGGCCGGTTTTTTTGTGGTAGAAGCCGACGAATACGATACCGCTTTTTTTGATAAACGCTCTAAATTTGTTCACTACCATCCTCGTACTGCCATTATTAATAATATCGAATTTGATCATGCCGATATTTTTGCCGATCTGGCTGCAATTGAAACCCAGTTTCATCACCTGATTCGCACCATTCCTTCACAGGGTTTATTAATCCAGCCCGCAAATGATACCTGTGTTAGCCGAGTACTTGATAGAGGTTGCTGGACTGCCAGTGAAAGCTTTACTAACAACCTGCAAAACGATGCTTATTGGCAAGCGGAGATACTTGATAATGCCAGAGGAAATAAAGACGGCTCACAATTTAATATTATCTGTCAGGGTAACAATGCTGGAAAGGTTAGCTGGAATTTAATTGGGCTGCATAATGTATCTAATGCTATAGCGGCAATTGCAGCTGCCCGCCATGTGGGTATACCCGTTAAATACGCTATTGAGGCTTTATCTGAGTTTAAAAATGTAAAACGGCGCATGGAGTTAAGAGGTGAGGTTAATCAAATCAGAGTATATGATGATTTTGCTCATCACCCTACGGCTATTGATCTGACTATAGATGGTTTACGCAAGCAGGTTGGCACAGAGCGAATTATTGCCATAGTGGAGCCTCGCTCAAATACCATGCGTATGCAGGTGCATAACCAACAATTATCCGCAGCTTTTAAACAGGCAGATAAAGTCTGTTTTTATCTACCTGAAGGTTATGAAGATAAGTTTGATTTTTTACAGCAGCAATTGGGAGATAAACTTTGTACTTATACTCAAATTGAGCAAATGGCTAGCGATATACTCGCTATGTCTCAGCCAAACGATCATCTTCTGGTAATGAGCAATGGTGGATTTTCGGGAATCCATGAGAAACTATTAAATGGTTTAAAACAATGAGCAACAAACGCATTTGCCTGGCAATAACAGGAGCATCTGGCTCTTTCTATGCACTAAAATTAATTAAAGAATTATTAGCACAGGATATCACTTTATACTTATTAATATCGGATGCAGCAAAAGAAGTATTTCGTTTAGAGGCACAATTACCTCTGCCTGATAACGATCAAGACATAGCCGATTTTTTTATACAGCAATGTGCTTCTACTACTAGCAAAAGTAATAATTCACAGCTTATCTATTTTAGCCAGAAGGACTGGTTATCACCTGTTGCCAGTGGCTCGAATGGTGCTGATGCAATGATTATCTGCCCAACATCTATGGGCAGTCTTTCTGCAATTGCTCATGGGACAAGCAATAACCTTATCGAACGTGCTGCGGATGTTATGCTTAAAGAAAAAAAATCCCTGCTTTTAGTACCCAGAGAAATGCCTTTATCCACAATTCACCTTGAAAATATGCTGAAACTCAGTAAAATGGGGGTTTCAATTTTACCTGCCTGTCCTGGCTTTTATCATCAACCCAAAACGCTTGATGATATAGTAAATTTTGTAGTTGCCAGAATAATGGATCACCTACAACTTAAACACAATTTGCTTAAACCCTGGTCAGCTGAAACCAATAAATAATCAACAACTACAGACTATTATGCTAAACGATAACAAACTAATTATTGCTGGAAAAACCTATCAATCGCGTCTATTAGTAGGCACGGGTAAATACAAGGATATGGATGAAACCCGAGATGCTATTGCAACCAGTGGAGCTGAAATTGTCACCGTTGCTATACGTCGTACCAATATTGGGCAGAATAAAGACGAGCCAAATTTATTAGATGTTATTTCACCTGAAAAATATACCATATTACCTAATACCGCAGGATGTTATACCGCAAAAGATGCAGTGCGTACCTGCCAGTTAGCCAGAGAATTATTGGATGGTAAACAATTGGTAAAATTAGAAGTACTCAGTGATGATAAAACCCTGTTTCCCAATATAATCGAAACATTAACCGCAGCTGAGCAGTTAATTGCCGATGGTTTTGATGTAATGGTGTATACCAGTGATGACCCAATTATAGCCAAGCGATTAGAAGAAATGGGCTGTGTTGCAGTAATGCCATTAGCAGGATTAATTGGTTCAGGACTGGGCATTTGCAATCCTTATAACTTACGCTTAATTATTGAAAATGCCAATGTACCTATTTTAGTAGATGCAGGTGTTGGAACTGCATCCGATGCAACTATTGCTATGGAACTAGGCTGTGATGCAGTACTTATGAATACCGCAATTGCTAATGCCCAACACCCTGTGTTAATGGCTAATGCAATGAGAAAAGCAATTGAAGCGGGAAGGGATGCATTTTTAGCCGGTAGAATGCCAAAGAAAGCCTATGCTTCTGCATCATCCCCAATAGATGCTACTTTAATTGGCTAAGCCAGCTATGCAAGATAACAATCAACAAGAACAAAATCAGGAAAAAAAGTCACACTTAAGACGTTTAAAAAGTTTTGTTTTACGTCAGGGAAGAATGACCGTAGGGCAACAGCAAGCCTATGATAACCTCTGGGACGATTATGGCATTGGTAATAAATTAAGCAAGTCTTACGCGCAAACAGAAAAAGCTAAATTGCCTGTTCTGGACTTACAGACACTATTTACTAAAAACCAGCCGATTAACCTGGAGATTGGTTTTGGCATGGGGGATTCACTGGTGGAAATGGCCAGTACATCGCCAGATAAAAATTTTCTGGGTATTGAGGTACATACCCCTGGAGTTGGACGGATTTTACAACAAATAGAAAAGTTGCAATTAAAAAATTTACGGGTATTCCATGCAGATGCAATAGAAATAATAGAGCAGCAAATACCTGCTGATTCACTTGCTGCGGTATACCTGTTTTTCCCCGATCCATGGCATAAACGTCGGCATAATAAAAGACGCATTGTCAGCCAGAGCTTTATTAAACTGATCTACTCTCGTTTGCAAAAGGGTGGAATATTTCACCTGGCAACAGATTGGCAAGATTATGCTAAATACATGCTGGTGCAACTAAATGAATATATACTAAAAAGTAAAACTGAGCCAACTGAAAATACATCTATTACAATTAACTTTAGCAATCAATCTACTACAGATGATTATATAACACGCCCTAAATGGCGGCCTCAAACCAAATTTGAACGAAAAGGGCTAAAAAAAGGCCATGGAATTTGGGATATTGTATTTAAAAAGGAAGAAAAAAATGTCAAAATTTGAGTTTGACGAAGAACTGATTAAACGCTATAACCATGCGGGACCACGTTACACATCCTACCCAACTGCGGTACAGTTTAGTGAGCAATATGGTTTAGAGCAATACCGGCAGTATGCAAAAAAATCTAATCAGAGTGATAAAGATTTATCCTTATATTTTCATATTCCTTTTTGTGATACCGTCTGTTTTTATTGTGGCTGTAACAAAGTAGTTACCAAAGACCGCAGCAAAGCCGCACCTTATTTACAACGTGTGCATAAAGAAATCGAAATGCAGGCAGCCTTATTTGATTCCAGCCGTAAAGTAAATCAATTACACTGGGGTGGTGGAACTCCTACCTTTATTAGCCATGATGAAATGAAAGCCTTGATGGATCACACCCGCAAGCACTTTAATTTACATGATGACGATCAGGGTGAATACTCGATTGAAATTGATCCACGCGAAGTAACTTATAAAAGTATCAAGTTATTGCGCGAGCTGGGCTTTAACCGTATGAGCCTGGGTGTACAAGATTTTAATCCTGAAGTACAAAAAGCGGTTAATCGTATTCAAAGTAAACAACAAACTCTGGATGCCTTAAATGCAGCAAGAGAGCTAAACTTTAAGTCCATTAGTGTAGATTTAATTTATGGTTTGCCCAAACAAACCGTGGATAGTTTTGATCAAACACTGGATGAATTATTATCAATCGATCCCGATCGCGTTTCGGTATTTAATTATGCTCACCTGCCCGAACGCTTTAAACCACAACGCCGAATTAATACCAATGAACTGCCTCCAGCAGAAGAAAAATTACAGATTTTTAAGCATTGCATGGAAAAATTAACCAGTGCGGGCTATATTTATATTGGCATGGATCATTTTGCAAAACCCAATGATGAGCTTTCGATTGCCCAACAAAATGGCAAGTTATATCGAAACTTTCAGGGTTATGCAACCCACGCCGATTGTGACTTAATAGGTATAGGCATTACTTCTATTGGTACCATTGAAAATAGTTTTGCTCAAAATCATCGTACTATGGATGATTATTACCAGGCTATTGATAGTGGAAATTTAGCAGTTTTCCGCGGAGTTGAAATTGATCAGGATGATATTATTCGTCGCGAAGCCATTATGCAGTTAATTTGTCACTTTAAACTGGATTATGCTCGAATTGAAAATAAATTTTCAATTCAATTTAAAGAATATTTTGCTGAGGAACTTAAGCGCTACCAAATTATGGTTGATGATGGTTTATTAACTATCAATGATAATGGTATTATCGTAAATGACCGCGGGCATTTATTAATCCGAAATATATGTATGGTATTTGATCGTTATATAAAACCCGATCAACAAACCACTAATTTCTCTAAACTGATATAAATAGTTTAATAACTTAAAAATGAAAAATAATAGTCTCCTTTTTATACTCTGCACTAGCTTGCTTTTATCCACTCACCTGGCTGCTAAAACATTTAAATGCTGGACTAATGAAGAGGGTATACGAGAATGTGGAAATAGCCTGCCTCCACAATACGTTAATCAGCGGATAGAATTTTTTAACGAAAAAAGCGGAACTATGAGTACTTTTATTCCAGCCGCCAAAACACAGCAACAGATATTTTCTGAGAAAGCACAAGAAAAAATTTTAAAACGACAACAAAAAGAGCAGGCTAAGCAAAAAGCCTATGATGACGTATTGCTAAAAACTTACCTGACCGTAGATGATTTATTATTATCTCTGCACTGGAAAATCACCACCTTAAATTCAAATATAAATGTTACCAAGGGTTCAATTAGAACCGAAAACGTAAATTTTATGCTTGCTACACAAAAAGCGGCAAAAATAGAACGAGCAGGTAAAAAACTCAGTGAGGATATTAAACAAGAATTACAAAGCAGCCGTAATTTAATAAAAAACTATAAACTGCGTATTAAAATGTTAGAACAGGATAAAACAGATATCCATCAAAAATTTTCACATGATGTTGATCGTTTTACTATAGCCACTATCAATGGTTTAACCCTGACCCTTCGAAATGATGAAAAAGCACAAGAATTAGAGATGATTCAACTCACATGTACTGAAAAAAAACGTTGTGATAAGATGTGGCAGGCAGCTAAAACATTTGTCGCAGAGAATTCTAGTCTCGATATTATTTTTGATACAGCTCAGGTACGCACCACAGTTTCACCAGCAAAAGTAGATGATATGGCCTTTACTGTATCGCGAGCCACCTCCACTTATGATAATGTAAAATCAGAAAAAATTACCCTTAAAATCCGTTGTCAACCATCCCGAGCTGGAAAAAAACTCTGTAATAGCCCTAAGATGATCAACACTTTACAGCAGTTTAAAAAAGATGTACAAAAATAACCATGGTCTAAAATGTTAAACATTGTACTCTACCAGCCAGAAATCCCGCCTAATACAGGAAATATTATTCGTTTATGTGCTAACTCTGGAATGCAATTGCATTTGATTGAACCTATAGCCTTTGATATGGATGATAAAAAACTGCGTAGAGCAGGTTTAGACTATCATGAGTTTGCAAATATCCTGATACATAAAAATTTTACAGACTTTTATACAGCAGAAGTTAAGCAACAACCCGGTGCTCGACTTTTTAGTTGCACTACTAAAACACAAACCAGTTATAGCGATATAAGCTATCAAAAAAATGATTATTTATTATTTGGGCCTGAGACCAGGGGGTTACCAGAAGATATAAGACATGATGCAAATTTATCCACAGCCATTACTATTCCAATGAAAAGCAATAGCCGAAGCATCAACTTATCCAATGCTGTTGCAATTATCGCATTTGAGGCATGGAGGCAGCTAGATTTTCAATAAAACTAAAGCAGTTTTGGAACTATTACATTTATAAAATGTGAGCTAGTTCACATTTCTTACACCCAAAAAGTGCTAGGCTAAAATATAGGAAAGCGGTATTATTACAAAAATAGTACCCAATATAGCTATATAGAGGATAAATTCTTCGCTTAATTGAGGCAGTTCTCGTGATTACTAATATAGAGTCCACTGGGTTTGAAAGTCTATTTAAAGCAAGTGAAAAATTTGCCCAGAAAACTATTGAAGCTAATACTCCTACTCAAAAAGAGAAAGTATTAAGAGCGGATAAGCGTTCCTTATCTCGTGAAAATTTTAGCCTAGAGGCACAAAATAAGCTATTAGAAGAAAAAAATGAAGAGTTAGAAACAAATAATGATAGCCTTACTCGTCAAGTTAAAGAGGTTCAAGACGAACAAGCACAACGAGTAAGAGATAATGCCCCAGAAAATGATACCCGTTCCGAAGAAAAAGCCCGTTCAGCCAATGAAATAAAAGCTCCTGCCAGTTCTGCAAACGCCCCCCCAAGCTCAGAAACAACTACGAGTGAGCCATTAACCTATGCCAGTGGTTCTGATTTATCAGGAATTGAGCTAGGAAATACATTTAATGCATTTGCATAATATGAGCCTTAAGCATCAATAGTTCTTCCCCAGGTATAAATCTGGAAAATGCAGTTAAATTTTTTCTACTTTCTTCTCTGATAAGCAATATAAAAACCGGCTATTAAAAATAATAAGGGCATGACTATTAAAAAGATTACACCCAGTAGTATGAGTTGACTATTGCTTAATTCAATACGCTGATCAGGATAAAATTTTACAGGTATAGATAGCAATTGCTCGTCCTCACTTAACCAATTAAAGATATTTAAACCCAGTACCATATTAGCCCCATTACCCAAATATTGATTACTGATAAAATCACCATCACCCACAATCACGATCCGTTGTTGGAAAATATCATCGCTCATAATTGTTTGATTTTCACTTAACTCAATTTCGCGTTCACGTTGCAAAGAGACAGCTAAAATTAAAGGACCTTGTGTATCCGTTTGTTGATCAAAGCTAATTTTATCCTTTATTTCTGATGTTTCTAACCAGGTTTTATCACTGCTTAATAACAGCACTTTTAATTCAAAATCGTTATTTTCAGCTAAAAGATCAATCGCTATTGCTTGTGGAAATAGGGTGCTTTGTTGTAATTTGGCACTGATAGGATGTGAGTTATATTCTGAGATAATAGCAAAATCCGGTCGCTGTAGTTTTAAGGCCTGAGTTTGCGGATCAACAATAACTCCATCTGCCAGCTCAATACCTAAGTATTCTGCCAGAGGCTGTAAATCAACTACACTTTCTTGTGCTGTAACTGCTTTTGGATCAATTAACCAGAACAAATTAGCTCCCTGCTCTAGTAACTCAATTAAAACCTCCATCTCTCCTTCAAAAATCTCTCCCTTAGGATCTGCCAGCACAATAATATCGTTAGTTGTTATGGTTTTTTCCAAATCAAAAATATTTGACTGGCTAAGAATAAAACCCTGACGTTTTAGAATAGAGGCAAGAGTAGATAAATCAAAATTAGCCCGTTTTAAGTAACTTCTTTCTCCATGACCTATTATAAAATATACTTTTTTTAAAGATTTACGAGAGAGTTTTAATAAACTATTGCTTATAGTTGCTTCACTAATATCCGTTAAATGTTCGGTTCTATCTGATAACTCAATAACCAATTCACCTTCCACCTGAATGCCCAGCTTGCGAATAACATCTGGCTGTAAAGCAGGATCGATAAATTCTAATTGAATATCTGCTTTATGCTGTTGATAACGCCCTATTAATTTTTTAATCTTATTTTTAAGCACTATTTTTGCAGTATAGGAGCGAATATAAACAGGCTGATTTATGGTATTAAGCATACTAATGCTTGCCGCACTGATAGAATTCTTCTGATTATTTGTCCAGTCAAAAACATGATTAGAACTATGACTTAGCAAAGTTAAAATAATGACAATAAGAGTTAATAGCAGAGCCAGTAACCATTTTCTCCAACGCCTTAAATATATTAAAAACATTTTATTTGCCTATAGTAAGCTATGGAGTTAGGAAGCAGTAAGTTTGTTTATGGACAAGGATAAAAAATAAACACTAAAAAGCACAAAAAAACTGATATGTTCCGTTTGCACACTGCCCAGAATAAAATATTCTAAATGCTGAATAGGTGAAAAATATGCTAAAACACTAAATTCTCCGCTCTGAGCTGTTATATTCATTAACCATAGCATTAACAATAAACCCAGACCACTGATTGCTGCAATGGATGGATGCTCGGTTAAACTGGAAAGAAAAAAACCTAAAGCGACAAAAGCAGGTAAACATAATAACAAGCCCAATACTGCTGCGGCTAACTGGTTTAGATCAATAGCTACGCCCCATAATAAGGACAGCGGCATCAAACTTAAAAACATTACACAGAGGTATAAAAAACAACATACCGCCAGATATTTAGCAACAATAATAATAGCAATAGGAACAGGAGAGCTAAGTAATAAGCTCATGGTATTGTTTTTATATTCACCACTTATTTGGCGCATGGTTAAAATGGGAGTGATAAGTAATAAGGTAATAATAATAGCACCATATAAAGGCACAATTATCGTATCCGTTACATTTGAGGACAGAGCTTGCTGTTGTGGCTGAAGCTGTTGTATTTCTATATATTTTTCAATAAAAGCTAGAAATTGAAAACTAATAATTAACTGTACCAGCCCCATAATGCTCCAGGCAAGCTTTGAGACTAATAGCGATTTAAACTCTTTGGCAAAAATAAAATAACCTAAGTTAAGGTTTTTCATCAAATTCCAGCATGTGTTGATAGCTGCAAAAATGCAATTTACCTTTACTCAGCATTTCATCTGCGGGCATATGCACACCACAAAATGCACACGGTTTAATTTCTTCAATCTTGTCAGAGCCAGTTTTCTGTTGGCCTTGTTGTTGACCTGGTAGTTGCCTTTGCTGCTTTTCTCTAAAGTCTTTAAACATCTGTTGAGAACGAAAATAACGAAAGGCTATCCAGCCAAGCAGAAAAATCGCTATAATAAAAAATAATCGCCCCATAATTTAACCTTCTAATTGCTCTCTTAGGTATTTAAAAATTAATCGCGCACTTTTGGGTGGCTGTTGTTTATCATTTTCTTTTTTAGCATTACGCAATAATTGTCGTAATCTAGCACGATCCAGATGCGGATACTCAACTAATAAATCATTTATCGCTTCATCACCCTTATTAAGAATTTGGTCGCGGTATAATTCTAATTGATGAAAATGTTTATTGGACTCCAGTGCGGTATTTTCAAATGCATCAATTTCAGCTTTAATCTTATCCCGCTCAGACTCATCAAGGCGACTAAGAAGCTTACCTATATATTGTCTATGGCGCTTAGTTGCACTATTACTATAAATGGTATGTGATAACTTAATAGCATCCTCAAGCTTATCATCCAAACTCACTTTTTTTAATTGGGAAAGAGAAAGAGAGCTAAGTTTCAGCCCTAATTTCTGTAAATCCAGCATATCACGTTTTAATTGGCTTTTACTGGGTAAATCGTATTGGTCAAATTCTTCTTCTGCTGGCATGGTGTAATTAACTAATAATAAAGTAAATAAGATATAATGGCTAAATTGTTGCAAATTTGTTTGGCTTAATTACAATATAGCTACAATTTGCAGAGCATCATGTAAAATTCCATTTATAGCTATCAATTAAGCTATAAATCTGATTTCCATGCTGTACTATTATTGTAACACTTTTTAGATTATATATAGAGGTTCCTAAAGCAATGCCAACAGCCAAGGTAGAAAAAAATTCCCAAATTACTATTCATTTTAGCCTTTCACTGGCAGATGGGACTGTTGTAGATGGAACGGAAGATGGCCAGCCCATTAACTTTAAAATCGGTGATGGTACTATGATAGAGGCATTTGAAGAGACGATTATAGGCTTATCTATAGGAGATAAACATCAGCTTAGCCTGGAGCCAAGAGAAACTTTTGGATTTGCCGATGAAGCCAATCATCACTGGATAGAAAAAGAGAAATTCAACCACCTGGATAATGATCAACAAGCCTTTGAAAAGGGCCTCTTAATCGAATTTGATACACCCGATGGTAGCAAAATGGCGGGGCAAGTTTTAGAAATACAAGAAGATAAAGTGCTAATGGACTTTAATCACCCTCTATGTGGTCATGAGGTAATTTTTTCAGTAGAAGTCTTAGCAATAGAAAGCCTTTAGCCCAAACAACTCACATGAACACAAATATACATAAAAACAAGATACCTCGTCATACTATTATACAACAGGTGCAAAATGCACTGGATGAAGATATTGGTCATGGAGATATCACCGCGGCCTTAATAAATGCAGATAAAACAGCAACGGCCCAGTTAATTGTTAGAGAAAGCGCTCTTTTATGCGGCATGGATTGGTTTGAGCAAGCCTTTTTATTATTAGATAAGAGCACTTATTTTAATTGGCAACAAACAGATGGTGAGACATTAGTAGCCAATCAACTGGTCTGTGAAATAACAGGCAAAGCCGCTGCAATGTTAACTGCCGAGCGTACTGCACTAAATTTTTTACAAACCCTTTCTGCAACTGCAACAATTACGGCTCATTATGCCGGCTACTTAAGTGATAGCAATATACGCCTGCTGGATACAAGAAAAACCCTGCCTGGTTTACGTAGTGCCCAAAAGTACGCAGTGACATGTGGAGGAGGTTATAACCATCGTCATGGATTATTTGATGGTGTACTAATCAAAGAAAACCATATTATGGCAGCAGGCGGCATAAAACAGGCTATTCAACAAGCAAAAAAAATAACTACTCATGGCTTAAAAATTGAAATTGAAGTAGAAACTTTAGATGAAGTACAACAAGCTCTGGATGCCCAGGCAGATATTTTATTATTAGATAATATGCCCCTGAGCATGTTACAACAGGCGGTAGAAATTAATCGCAACAGAGCTACACACACCGCTTTATTAGAAGTTTCCGGTAATATCAACGAACAAAAATTAACCCAACTTAATAATATTGGTATTGATTTTGTTTCTGTGGGAGGCTTAACTAAAGATGTGAAAGCGATTGATTTCTCCCTACGCTTTTAATCCTATTGGCTATTAATAACAATGTATCTAGATTCGGTAGTAAATACTTTTGGACGTGCCATGCGAGAACGTTATGGTTATAAGGTGCATAAATTATCCATTAATGCTGCTTTTACCTGCCCCAATCGTGATGGTTCTACGGGTATTGGAGGCTGTACTTTTTGTAATAATAAATCATTTAACCCAATCAGTGCAAAAAATGGCTTAAATATTAGTATTAGCAACTATCCCAGCATTCATACCCAATTAAATCAGGGTCGTGAAGTTATTCTAAAACGAACGGGAGCCAAAAAATATCTGGCTTATTTTCAGGCCTATACTAATACCTATGCGGATATTAACTATTTAAAAGAATTATATGATAATGCCCTGAGCCATAAAGATGTTATTGGTTTGTCAATTGGAACCCGTCCAGATTGTGTTCCGGAGCCCGTATTACAATTATTGGCAGATTACCAGCAACAGGGATATGAAGTCTGGTTAGAACTGGGATTACAATCTTTTTCTGATAAAACACTCGAACGAGTGAATCGCGGTCATGGCAAAGCAGAATATATTGATGCAATTACACGAGCTAAAAAATATAATTTACAAATTTGCACCCATTTAATTATTGGCCTGCCAGGCGAAAAAGCTCAGGATAGTCTACAAAGCCTGGATGCTGTATTAGATCTAGGAACTCAGGGGCTTAAATTTCATCCCCTGCATATTGTTAGAGGCACGCAATTAGTAAGGCAGTGGAAACGAGGTGAATTTGAAGCATTAAAATTTGATGACTATGTCGATACGGTAGTAGAAATGGTGCATAAAACCCCTAAAGAGATTATCTTTCATCGACTCACAGGGACAGCATCTACAGATATGTTAATAGCCCCAGACTGGTGTAATAAAAAGTGGATGGTTCTAAATGCCATTACTACGCGTTTAATTAAGTCTAAAAATCAAGTGAAAAAAATTGACATAGATCAATAAAATGAAAAATAAATTGAAAAAAAACCGTCATTAACCTCATTTGAGGGTATCAGAAAAAAATAACAAGTGATAATCTTCACCTATTATTAAGTTTAGTGGTGTGAACTTAATAATAGGTTCAGTGTTTTCTATTCGCTTTTTGCCTTTTAAATAAGAACTGGCAAAACTCGTAAGAAGTTCATATAGTGTATTCATTAAATAAGTGAAAAGCGAACAGAAGCTGACAACCTCAATAGCAACTTAAGCCTAAGCTACTATCAAGACACCTACCGATAAGCAAACAAAAATTTCTATAGACCAGCTAATAAACCCCAACTATCAAATCACAAACTCAAATCACAAACTCAAATCCAAAAATTCAATACTATGATTACTGCATGGGTATTCAGGTGATGGCCCCTGAGCAAGTACTGCAACACCCTGCTGTAGCTGTTGTTGTTTAAACCATTCACGTAAAAACTCTGTCCATTCAGCCAGATCGGTTTCAACTTTAACGGCCACTACGCCATAAGAAAATTGCAGTGCCTGACAGGTGGCTTCTTCAGAGCAAAATGCGGTAATCCATAAAGGCAAACGGTAGCGGGTTACATTCCTGGCCATATTACCAGAACGAGTAGGAATCACTACAGCCTCAGGCTGGATATTTTTAACTGCCATTTGTAGATTATGTGCAATTAACTCCTCAAAGCCACTTTTTGCACCTAATCGCTGCTGATCCCGATTGGCCTTACGATGTGGTTCAGTATAGCTGGCTATTTCTGCCAGCATATTTACCGCATCAATAGGGTACTGTCCCATTGCCGACTCACCAGATAACATAACCGCATCGGTTCCATCTAAAATAGCATTAGCAACATCTGTTGCTTCTGCACGAGTAGGTCGCTGATGCTCGTTCATAGACTCTAACATTTGAGTAGCCGTAATCACTGGCTTGGCATGGTTAACTGCCGCTTGAATTATTTGTTTTTGTACTACCGCCATAGAACAGATTGGAATTTCTACTCCAAGGTCACCACGAGCAACCATAATTCCATCCGATACCTGTAAAATTTCATCTAACTTATCTAGTGCTCCAGCACGCTCTATTTTAGCAATTACAAAGGGCTTATAACCTAAAGTTTCAGCAGCCTGTTTTAAATCAAGAATATCTTCTTTATTCGCGACAAAAGACTGGCTCACAGCATCCACCCCCTGTTTAAGAGCAAATTCCAGACATTCTCTATCATGATGAGTGAAAGCACTAAATCCTAAATCAATGCCTGGTAAGTTAAGTCCTTTGCGTGAACGTAATTCACCCCCTACTAAAACTTCACAAAATACATTATTATTTTCTATTTTTTTTACTAATAATAAAATAATACCATCATTAAGGTAGAGCTCATCCCCTTCTTTAACCGTTAGGGGTAATTCTTTAAAGGTAACTGAAACCTGCTTCTGATCACCAATAATATTTTCGGTAGTAAGGATAAAATCCCCCCCCTTGTGTAAAAACAGTGGCTCTTCTTTAAGTTTGCCAATACGCATTTTTGGACCTGGTAGATCGGCCATAATTGCCAGACGCTGCCCTGTATTGGTGGCAGCCTGGCGTAGCCTTTTTATAATTTGTGCATGACTGGAAAAATCACCATGGGAGAAGTTTAATCTTGCTATATTCATTCCTGCTCTTAATAAGGATTCCATCATTTCTATAGAATCTGTTGCAGGGCCAATGGTACAAACTATTTTTGTTTTATTATTCGGGTATCTCATAAATTATATTTTATCTCTTAGATCTTCTTCCAATTTATAGTTTTTAAGCGTTTTTTTGCCATATAAAAAAAACTCATACCAGTATTGATTTGCATATCCATAGGTGGATTAGTTATTACTTGCTGGTCTTTAATGGCTAGAATAGTGGCATCATAGTGCTGGCGAAAATTAATAAATAGATCCGCAAAAACCCTATTTTCTTCTATTTCATCTGGAATGGGCATTTGATATAAGGTAGCACCATGTAAATTTGACATTAGCTGCTGTAATACGTGGCTTGATTGAGGATCTTGAATTTCCTGCACAATTAAATTAATAGCCGAAGGCAAAATGGTCTGATTTAACTCAGGATGATCTGCTGGCAAACTGGCTAATTTATTCACATGTTCTTCATTTTGCATAAACGCAACTAAATGTGCATAGGTATTAATCTGACGTATTGCAAATGCGGTAAAAAAAGTTTGATCGTCATCATCCCCTGTGATTATCACTTTTTCTGCATTAATGCAACAGCTGCGTTTTAATACGTCGTCTGATGCCAGTTCACCTTTAACAAATTTAACTTTTTCTTGATCAAAAGGGTTTTGTTTTAAGCTACTGGAGCATAATACTATTTTTTTAGTATCATCCTCCATATCGGCCAAAAGTTCTGCTATTAACTTTTTAGTTCTACTGCCACGATATCCCATAATCAGGATATGCCCTGTTACTCTCAGCCCAAGTGAGCCATTTATTTGTTTTTCACTCATATGAATCACCCATTCTGCAATTTTACCAATTAATAACGCAATAGAACCAATACCCAAAATCATAATAATAATTGCAACCCATTGCCCCCCTGCAGTAGTCGGTGAAATATCACCATAACCTACGGTAGTAATGGTTACAGCAAACCACCAACTATACGACTGAACAACTCCTGCCTCACCAAATAGTGACATAAGAATATAACCACTGACATAAAGCAGTAGCAATAATAGGCTAATAATAGTCCAGCCATGTGTTGAAAGGTTAATAAATCCTTTTAACAAATAACGTCGCATAAGATGAATCATTTGCTCTCCTAATCTGTCACCCAGCTATAGTGTTGATACAAATCCAACAAACACGGTTGCATTAATGTATTAATACATAATACGCTAGATTGTAATTCATTTTTCCCAAAAACCAAGGCTGCTTTTAAAACTTCTATATTTATAAAATGGCTGTTTTCATTTAAAGAGGTTAAATTATTTATCCGCTCTTTCATTTTTTCTACTGAAATATCACCCAGCCACGCAAGTTGAAAACCCCAGTCACCAAATGAAGGTATATTCTGATGGTAGGGCAAAACATTAAAGCCTGCACTTTTTATGGTATTTAATATACTGATAAAAGCATCCTTAGCATGATATGGAGAAGTAGACTGCACAACAAGCATAGCACCATCATCTAATAGACGCTTTAATTGTTTATAAAACTCACGGCTATAAAGCTTGTTCAGCTCAATACTGGACGGGTCAGGAAAATCAATAATCACCACATCCCATTGTTGTGGCTGTAATTGCTTGATAAATTGATCTGCATCCAGATGGTAAACATCCACCTGAGCTACCCATTCAGTTGTTTTTTGATTGCTTAAATAAATACTTTTTACATTGCTATTTTGCTGCTCTTTAAAGAGGGGAACGGTATGTACACGGGCATCTGCAAATGCAGATTGATTTAACTTAATTAAATGAGAATTAGTGGAAGCCAGCTGTACCATTTGTGGATCCAGATCCACCAGGCTAACCTGTTTTACAGTTGAAAACTTAAGTACCTCCCGTAGAGCCAGGCCATCACCACCACCTAAAATAAGAACATTTTTAGCCTCTTTAACCAGATTCATCACCGGGTGTACTAACAGCTCGTGATAACGCACTTCGTCTAAGGAAGAAAACTGGGTATTACCATTAATATATAAGCGAATATCTCCCAGTTTTTTATTTTCTGTTAATACCAGATGCTGGTATTTACTGGTGAGTGATTCAATAATAGGATCATCATAGAATTTTTGTTCCAGATAAATATTCCAATTACGATTCTGACTATAACCATATATCATTAAAATAGAAGTTAAAAATAATAGTACTAGCACTTTGATATTTTTAATCAATTTTTGCTGATAAAAATATACGATGGTTAAGGAAGCAATAGTAAAATTAAAACCAGAGACAATAAAACTAATCTCCGTTAAAGGATAATTGTGCAATAAAAATTTAACCCAAATAATAGCCCCAACAAAACCACCGATATAATCCATGGCATAAACCACTTTTAGGTTTTGTTTTAAATCTACCCCGTATAAATTAATAATACGCATAACAATCGGGATTTCAAAACCAATTAAAAAACCAATAGAGAGAATAAAAAAATAATGTACCAATAAGAAATGGTCATGCATAAAACCAAAAGCACTATAAATGGCAATAGGAGCAAATGAGCCCAAAATAGCCATCAATACCTCTACACTAATAAAGCCATGGAGCAAGTTGTTATCAAGAATACTTTGTTGCACCCAACCAGAAATCCCCATCATTAACATCATAGATGCAATAATAATTGAGAATTGTTCAATGCTATTACCTAGAATATAACTGCTCATTGTGGCAAGAATATATTCATTCACTAAACCACTTGCCCCTGTAGAAAACATACAGAAACCCAATAAAAAAATTAATAATCGGGGCTGGTTTTTTGTGCTCATCAGTTATGTTTGCTTTTTATTTAAAATAGAGTGGTATTAATTATTATTCATCTAATACTATTTTATAACCTGCGCCATAAGTATTTTGAATAAAAAAGTGGGGGTTATTATATTTTTTTTTCAACTTAGATTTTAAACGAGAAATAATTTGCACCAGACTATTATAATCAATATCTTTATCTATAATGTTCTCAAAAATAATACTGGCAATATAATATCTGCAGCAGTAAAAAAGCAATTCATTTTTTTTATCCCATTTATAACATCCGTTTAGAGATATCATAGGATTAATAGAAAGTTTCTTTATTACCGCTTGCAGGCAACTATCAAGCTTGCTCTGACTAATGGGTTTTACCAGATAAGCAAACAATTGCAAATTAACCGCATGCAACAATTTTTCCTGATCAGTAAAAGCGGTAAGCATAATAATCTCAATTTTCTTATCCTTCGCTCTTATTTTAGAGGCCAGTTGTAGACCACTGAGAAAAGGTATAGAAATATCTAAAATTGCTATATCTGGCGGTTTTTTTAAATATAATTGTAATGCTTGTTCTCCATCACTGGCAACAATAATTATTGAAAAATAACGTTGCAGCATAAGTGCAAAATTTTCTCTGACAATATCATCATCTTCAACATATAATACACTTAAATTATTCATTCGCTTTTATCATCTGGAAATTGTTGTCTGAAACCTATTACTTGAAAACGATTACTTGAAAAATAGTCAGCTAAAATATTATTCTGAAAGCCGGATCCTAAAAACTACACCATCATCTAAATTATTTACTTCTATACTACCATTCATATGTTGTTCAATAATAAATTTTGATAAGTACAAACCTAAACCCGTACCTTCCTGATTTGCTTTGGTGGTATAGAATTCATCAAATATATGGGGAAGATGCTGCGCTGAAATACCACCTGCATTATTAATAATGACTTCTTCTTGATTAAATGCAATTATTTTAATTATTTTACAGCAAAACCCGGTGAATTAGTTTTTTCTATAGGTTATTTTGTCTGCTTCATTTTTCATTGCATATTCAAAAAAATTAACCTCTATGGCTTTTTCTTCACCCTGTAAGGGAACTTTATTTTGCCAACGGTACTGATGGATTCGTCCTTTATTATCATTTATGATTAAAATGAGTAAGTGCAGCTCTAAATGATATTATTTATTTTAGGTGATGAATGTCGGGTATAGAATAAATAAACGCTCTATTATGACATTTGTTTAATGCTACTGTCATGAGTAGATTAAGCGATACCTTGTATAGTAGTCAGCCAAGCTGAAACTTTATTAACCAGAGTTTAAATTAACCAATGAAAAATAGTCTATTTTACTTAATTTTTATCCTAATATTGTGCTTGCTATCAAATGTTTTTTCATTGGCAGCAGAGCCTTTTGATCACCAACATAAAATATGGAACAAACTTCTACAACAAACCATACATTATAATCCCAATGGTTTTAGCTCCAAACTTGATTATAAAAAAATCATGGAACAACAAGCTCAACTTAATGAATATCTTGCTCAATTAACAGCAGTGACAAATAATGAATTTTTAAGTTGGGATAAAAACCAACAAAAAGCATTTTTAATTAATGCATACAATGCCTTTACGGTTCAGTTGATACTTACCCGTTACCCCAATCTTAAAAGTATTAAAGACTTAGGCTCCTTTTTTACCAGTCCCTGGAAAAAACAATTTTTTGTACTTCTGGGTAAATCTCGTAGCCTTGATGATGTGGAACATAAATTATTACGTCAGCCTGGTATGTATGACGATCCCTATATTCATGTTGCTGTTGTGTGTGCCTCTATCGGTTGTCCTGCACTGCGTAATGAAGCATTTACAGCCATTAAAATAGAGTCGCAATTGAGTGATAAT
>JASFYQ010000068.1:0-8083 GCA_045047105.1 Pseudomonadota bacterium
ACTACATCACTACATTTTATTTCATTGAACTTTAAATTATCAATACCAACTGCATCTTGAATACTGGAGCCAAAAACTAATGCATAAGAAACATCGGCAGCAGAGCGAACTCCAGTTGAAAGTGTATCAAATTTATTATCAACTAGATCTACGCTGGAAATACTACTAAGAAGATTATTTGTTTTATCATAAATTTCCATTTTGCCACTGTCAAATGAGTCAAACCCCTTTACATCAATAGAAACAAAATTGGTTGGTGTGACAAAATCAATGCGTAATACTCTTTCGGGTGTGTACCATCGCCCTTCAAAACTGCCGCTATTGTAACCAAAAACCTGAGTACCAGTAGATGCTTGATTCGAAGACTCAATTGCAAATATTTCTGCGGATAGCGTATCTGTTCCTGTAGCTGATAGTGTTACATTAGAGACAGATGTAGTTATAGTGCTATTTGGGGAAAAGTTATCTGGCTCAATAATAATACTATTAGTACTTATACTTTTTTGATTTAATTTTGCCGATGAAACTTTGAATACCAGATTACCTTGATGAACCATGTTAACTTCATAACATTTGGAACCAACCACAACACTGGGCATATATAGATCGCCAGAACTCGGAATATAGGTATCATCAGCTCTAGAAATTAATGGTAGCATAAGTATTGTTAAAAATATTTGAATCTTAAGCATTCTGTTTTCTCCATTTTGCAATTAAAAAAAATTTCGATATTGTAATAGACTAAAAAAGGGTAGTTTTTAACACTTTATATGTTTTATAAACAATAGCTGAAAAAATACAATTTGATAGAATTATTTATTTAATCCATCTATTAACAAATCCAATTCAAGCAAATACTATTAAATCCAGAAATGTTTTATCCTCGTTTATGATAGACTGGCAATATCTTAAACGTACTGCTTGTGACGTACATAGGTATAGACTGAAATGCCAAGCAATAGCATAACACAAAATTCAACAGCTACCTTGGCAAAGCTCAAACCCTCTGGGGTAAGCACCACAGGAGATTTAAATGTAAAAGAAGCCCAGATGAGCAATAAGCTTAAACCTAAAAAGAGAGGCATAGTAAGAGTCACTCTATGAAGTTAAAATTGATGAAGAATCAATTCCTTTACTGGTCAGTGGGAGGCCTTGGCGGCAGTAAAATCAAAAAGAACAAGTCAAATCCACTGCTCCTACAATACTTATAAATTCATCCAATCAACAGAAATTAATAATTGAGTCATTTCTAAACCTGAAACAGGACGACTATAATAATACCCCTGAATCAATTGACACCCATTTTCCAACAAAAAGTCTTTCTGTTCTTTTGTTTCCACACCTTCAGCTATAATACTAAGATTCATATTTTGGGCTAATGCAATAGTGGCTTTAATAATTGCCTGGTTATCCTCATCACCCATAATGTCCTGAACAAAAGATTGATCAATTTTAAGTTTATTAATCGGCAATCGTTTTAAGTAGGATAAAGATGAGTATCCCGTACCAAAATCATCAACAGCAATTTCAATACCCATATTCTGAAATTTTTGTAATGTCAAAATGGCCTGTTCAGGATCATCCATCACATAATTTTCAGTAATTTCAAGCTCAATCCATTCAGCTTTGCAATCATTAATTTGAAGTTTATCCGATAAAATTTCAACCAGTTGAGTTTGTTGAAACTGCTTTCCTGACAGATTGATACACATACGACCAGTCAGTTGATAATCTTTCATCCAAGTGGACATTTGTTTAGATGCAATATCAAATACTTGTTCACCTAATTGAATAATCAAACCGGTTTTTTCTGCTAAGGGAATAAATTGAGCA
This sequence comes from Pseudomonadota bacterium, assembly GCA_045047105.1. Classification (GTDB taxonomy): domain Bacteria; phylum Pseudomonadota; class Gammaproteobacteria; order GRL18; family GRL18; genus JADGAU01. The sequence goes on from JASFYQ010000068.1 coordinate 1,834, forward strand.
GGCGATATGATCCCCAGTTCAGGATGTTGCCAGCGAACCAATGCTTCCATTCCAATAATTTGATTATCCTTACTATTAACCTGTGGCTGGTAATAAACTGTTAATTCATTATGTTCCAAAGCATGACGTAAGTTGCTTTCCATTAAAATATGCTCAAAGGCCTTTTGGGTCATATCTGCAGTATAATATTGATAAGTATTACGTCCTTTATCTTTCGCCTTATACATGGCTGAATCTGCATTTCTGAGTAAATCTTCTGCTGACACGGCATCATCTGGGTAAAGACTAATACCAATACTTGTTGTTAAATAGAGCTTATGTTTTTCAATATCAAATTCTACCTGAAGTGCCTGAATAATGTTTATCGCAATTTCAGTCACACTATCATTATCATCAATATTATCAAGAATAATCGTAAATTCATCCCCCCCAAGTCGTGCAACAGTATCAGCATCACGAACACACAACAGCAGTCTCTGAGCTGTTTCTTTAAGAACAATATCTCCTACAGCATGACCTAATGAATCATTGATTATCTTAAAATTATCCAAATCAATAAATAAAATAGCAACTTGTGTCTTGTTGCGAAGTGCTGATTTGATTTTTTGATTCAATCTATCGGATAAAAGTAAGCGATTGGGCAATTGTGTGAGTTCATCATGATGAGCCAAATGTTCTAGCGCTAAAGAACGTTCTTTTAGTTCAAGCTGTATTTTTAATAATTTGGTTATATCATGAGCTGACTCGATTATGGCATAAATTTTTCCATTCTCATCTTTTAACGGACTTGCGGTTAATTCAAACTGCCTGACTTCATCAGCACTAATAAAATGTTGATGTATTACAGAGTATGGCTTATTACTTTTTAATACCTCTTGCAAAGGGCAAGGGTAATGTTCTCCAGAACAGGGGGTACTCTGATGGTGCAAAATTTCATAACATTTAGGTGAATTGATATCTTGAATAATATCTTTGTCCATCTGCCTTTGAGCAGATAAATTCATCATAGAGATATGATAATCTTTATTAATAACCATTACAGCATCACTGATCCCATCAATGACAGTTTGAATGAATTTATTTTTTTCCTTTAATTGCTGCTCTTTTAGTTTTCTTTCTGATATATCACGAACACTTGAGACAAACACTTCCTGACCATTATTAGCCTGATAGATAGAGCTCACTTCTACTGGTAGTTTTCTACCATCTTGATGAATATGCTCATCTTCAATAATTTTTCCCTTTTTTTGTACTTTATTGAGTGCAGCAACTTCCAGCCATTTCTTTTTATTATTAAAAAAAAATGAAATATCTATCATACTTTTTTCTAATAGTTCTTCCCTGGAATATCCAAGCATAACACAGGCACTTGTATTAACATCAAGGAACCTGGATGAGTGATAATCAATAACATAGACTGCGTCTTTACTTTGATCAATTTGCTGACGAAATAATTGTAACTGGGCATTAATGCGCTTTTTTTCCGTTACATCATGAAAAACAAGAACAACACCCGTTATTTCACCATTAAGATTTTTAATTGGTGCAGCAGAATCTTCAATGGCAGTTTCTTTTCCATCTCTTGTTATTAAGATGCTGTTATTTTCCAGAGCAACAATCAGTCCTTCTTTTAAGCACTTTTCTACAGGATTTTCAATTGTCAACCGAGTACTTTCATTGATTATTTTAAACACGGAGATAAGAGGTTGTCCTATTGCTTCCCTGTTGTTCCAGCCAATTAAAGCTTCAGCAATAGGATTGATATAGGTTATATGACTGTCCAGATCAGTTGATATAATGGCATCTCCAATAGACTTCAATGTCGTAAAGGTTCTCTCCTCTGTTAGTTCCAGAATTCGTTGAGTTTTTTTAAGAGATTGAGTGAGTTCAAACAGATGCTTGTTCTTTTGAAAAATATGTATTGCAATTAATAATAATATTACTACTGTGATAAACAGGATAATAAAAACAATTTTAAAATTATTATTTAAAAAATCAAGAAGATTAAAATGATTATAATTTGAATAACTGCCCACATGTAATTTTTGCATTAGCTGATGAACAGGATTATAGTCCAGAGGAACACTCCAACCATGATAATTAGCCGAAACAGCGGCAACATTGTTTGGTTTCATGACCAGTAAATACCTTACAATATCAGCAGCAATAATTGGAGAAGCCTGTTTGGCTTTAGCAAATGCCCATTCAGGGTATAAAGTACTGCTGTGTAATAATGAAAATTTATCTATACTTTGTTGATTGATAATTTGCAGGGCATCAGGTAACAACTGGCCTTGTTTTAGCATACGCTCGATAATTCCTGTACGCACAATACCCGCATCAGCATGACCTGAGAGTACATCATAAACAACACCTTCATGAGTCCCTGAAAAAATCACTTTTTTAGAATCTTTATAGGCATCAATTCCTGTTTTCAATAGCTCATTATAACCGATCAGCCACCCACCAAATCCCTTCTTAGTGACTCCAGCAATTGTTTTATCTTTAATGTCTTGTAAGGTGTTTATTTTACTCCACTTTTTAGAAAAAATGACAGAGCCAAACTGAGTTAGGCCACCTTTTTTTACCAGCGTTAATATTCGAGTTGCTCCATATAATCGTTCTAAATCCACATAGGCAACAGGTTGAGTAATAGCAAAGTCAATTTTACCCCTTGAAAATAACTGATCCATTTCTTTTATACTTCTTACAGGCAAAAAGCTAAAATTATGTTGGGGAATATTTTCCTGAAGATAATTAATGGTTGGCATCCAAGATTTAACCGCCTGTTCTTCACCAGAATGAGCTCTTACAGCAATGACAACATCATCTGCAAAGGTAGAATGGGTAAATAAAATTAGGATTAAAAGAAGGATTTTTACAGGTGCAATCATTTTTAAACTAAAATCTCATTAAACTATAAAGTGGCAGGTACAGCTGACATTAATCAAACCTGCAGTTAATATAAATATTGTAATCAGGTATAAAATCCATGTTACTTAAGTCGCCTCACATTATGTATAGAAATACCTTTGCCATAGTTGGTATCATGCTCAGCATAGCTATTTTTTAGCCAAATATTTTGAAGTCCACAACTTGAATAATGATACATATTATTCTTGAAAACATGGGAATCAGCAACAATTTCAATAACTAATTTTAATTTTCGGCAATAAAAATCTGTAATAAAATGACCTATAGGATGCTGACGTAAGAATTTATAACCGGTCTGTTTTCTTGCTGAAACTTTATACCAAAATTTCTTTTCTGGTGGTGTCATATTTTTTCTATTTTGCCGAGCATATAGTTTAATTTTTGTCATCATAAAAGACCCCCCTCAGTCCCCCCCTTAAAAAAGGGGGAAGATAAATCAGTACCCACTCAATTCATAATAGACCCCCATTATTTAATATCCATTTGTTTGTATCCAGATTTTAAGTGCTGTAATGCCTGAAGAATTTTTGATTTTATTTAATTATTTTCAATGAGGTAGGCATTATATTGTAGGAATTACTCAAAGCTCAACAGGTAAACCTGCAGATTTCCATTCAGGAAAACCATCTTCCATACGATGTGCAGTAATCCCTTTTTGTCTTAGCTTTGCAACGGCATCGTAAGCCAGAACACAATGAGGGCCACGACAATAAGCAACCACATCGTGTGCACTGTCCAGCTCATTGAGGTGCGCTTCTAATTCAGCTAAAGGAACATTGATGGCACCGGGCACATGGCCTGCTTTGTATTCTTCTGGAGGGCGAACATCCAGAACGGTGACTAAGCCAGCTTTGACACGTTCCAGTAATTCTGGTGCCGGGATTGACTCTAAATCATCTTTGACGGTTAAAAAAGTATTAACCAATTGTTGAACATCAGCCAGATGGCGTTCAGCAACATTTCGCAGTGAGTTAAATAAATCAATTACATCATTACCACTCAGGCGATAGAAGACTTTTAAACCCCGTTTTGTACAAGCAATAAGCCCTGCCTGACGCAGTTGTTGTAGGTGTTGGGAAGTATTCGCTACGGATAAACCTGAGATTTTAGCCAGTTCATCAACACTGCGCTCTCCCTGAGCAATAAATTCAAGTAATTCCAGACGGTTGCCATTACTCATTGCTTTGCCAACACGAGCAAACTGTGAAAAAAGTTCTTGTTTGAAATGATTACTTGACATAAATACAAATCCTTTTATAATCCTATTCAATAGATTAATTGAATAGGATTATACTGCTTAAACGAATTGATTAATTGTTTTGATGATTATAGACACAATGACTGTAAAATAATAGCTTGCAATTAGGAATATATTTAACCCGGTGGAGCTGGATAAGTCTCTTATATTCCGGCCACAAACAACAAAGGATTTTAAATGACATTTAATGAATTTATCTTAAGCAATGAAGTGACCATAAGGCTGAGTTTCTTTTTTGGTATATTTGCCATCATGGCATCTTGGGAAATTATTGCTCCCAGGCGTGCTTTAACGGTTTCTAAAACTATTCGCTGGTTTAATAATCTAGGATTGGTCTTTTTTAATTCATTAGTATTACGGATTCTATTTCCCGCCGCTGCGGTTGGTGTTGCAGCTTTTGCCCAAACACATGGCTGGGGTTTGCTTAACTATTATCAACTACCCGGATTGCTTGCCATTGTTGTTGCTGTTGTTGCTATGGATTTTATAATTTACCTGCAACATGTGATGGTTCATGCCGTACCACTTTTATGGCGTATTCATCGGGTTCATCATGCTGATTTAGATTATGATGTGACCACGGGGGCACGTTTTCATACCATTGAAATTATTCTTTCCATGCTGATTAAATTTGCCACCATTATTGTTCTAGGCGCACCTGTTGTCGCTGTGGTTATTTTTGAAGTGGTGTTAAATGCTTTAGCGATGTTCAATCATGGTAATGTTGGTTTGCCAAAATCATTGGATAGTTTCTTACGCTGGTTTATTGTTACACCCGATATGCACCGAATTCACCATTCAGTTGAAGATGATGAAACAAACAGTAATTTTGGATTTAATCTGACCTGGTGGGATCGGTTGTTTGGTACTTATCGTGAGCAGCCACGAGGTGGACAATTGGGTTTTACTATTGGCATTCATAAATATCGGGATATCAAACAAACAAACTGGATTATGGGCATGATGCTATTGCCATTTAAAGGCAAGGTGAGTGAATATGCAATTAATACCCGCAACTGGAATACAGAGCAAAATAGTAAACAGAAAGCTAAGGATTAGGCTATGAGTAAAACAATTCTGAGACTCATTTTATTTTTTTTTATCAGTATGGGTATAGTTATAGCGGTTATCTATCGTGGTGCAATTGATGTGGTTGCAGTACAGCACTGGATTGAACAGTCCGGTGCATTAGCACCACTGTTATTTATGTTTATTTATGTACTTGCTACTGTATTTTTTTTACCTGGATCAATACTTACATTAGCTGGAGGTGCTTTATTTGGGCCCGTCTTAGGTGTTTTTTACAATTTAACTGCAGCTACTATCGGTGCTATCCTCTCATTTCTGGCTGCCCGTTACCTGGCTTCTGATTGGGTAACAAAAAAATCAGCAGGTCGTTTGAAGCAGCTGATAAATGGTGTGGAAAAGGAAGGCTGGCGCTTTGTGGCCTTTGTTAGACTGGTGCCAGTATTTCCTTTTAACTTGCTTAACTATACCTTGGGATTAACCAAAATTAAGCTATTGGATTACTCATTGGCTACTTATGTTTGCATGTTGCCTGGTGCTATTGCTTATACCTATTTGGGGTATATTGGACGTGAGGCAGCAACGGGTGGAGAAAGTTTGATCCAAAAAGTTATGCTGGCTCTGGCCTTACTGGCTATTGCCGCCTTTTTACCACGCTTTGTCAGTAACTTGTCTAACAAGAAGATGATGAGTATAAGTGAATTAAAACAACAATTAGATAAGGGAGATGACATTTTATTGCTGGATGTTCGCACAGATGAAGATTATGTGGGTGAGCAAGGTCATATTGCCGGTTCACTTTTAATACCTGTTGAGCAATTGGAACAAAGGATTGATGAATTAGGTGAACTATTGGGCAATGATTTTAATAAAACCATTGTTACCATTTGTCGAACGGATCGTAAATCCACTAAAGCCTCCCACATTTTATCAAACAATGGCTTCACTAATGTTCATATTGCAAAAATGGGCATGACCGACTGGAATAAAAAGGCTTATCCCTTAGCTCGTTAAATTAGTACGTTAAATTAG
>JASFYQ010000069.1:0-15681 GCA_045047105.1 Pseudomonadota bacterium
CCCGTTCCTGATGTTTCTTCTGATTTACTATAGGTTGTCAGGTTAACTTTTGAATAACTTCTAGGAGCCCAAATCAAGCCCAATTCCCATGGAATAAAGTTATGTGATGCATATTCAGCTGATTTAAAACTCTTCTTTTCATAGCCAATTTTTGCAGAGCCGGTAGTTAAAGCCGAGCCTTCCCACTGCATACCCAATAATAAGCTGTTTTCATCATTATCTAAAATCTCATGCTGTAGTGGACTATCATCGTATCGTATACGATGATGATTAGCTTCTATAATAAATGATGAATTGGGTCTAAATCTATAAATAAATGCAGCTCTAAGACTATCCACCTTACGATCATAAAAGAAGTTTAAATCCTCATGGTTGGTATATTTTCTATCCAGGTGAGATAAGGATAATTCAACATTACCCGTTGCTGTTTTAGCTCCAAACCGATAAGTGCCTTTTAAAAATATATCCCTATATTTATCTGGCTCACCTATAAAAGTATTATTTACATCATTATCACTTAAACCCGTTCCTCGGCGTTCATGCAGTTTTAAAAAATCAAATTCTAAATCCAGTCTATGACGCAAGCTAAAATCCAGATGAGCATCGCTCTCAAAACGATGATCTATATAGTTATCATCATGGCTATCAAAAAAACTTCCTGCTTGAAAGCCATACTTTACTCTATACTGATTCAAACCACTATTAACAGACCACAACACCGCTGGAGCAAGAATACCTATCCAGGAACTATGAACCCCAGACCCATTATCCTGAGAAAAAATATTATCATCATAAGACAGGCCCACTTCAATCATTGGAGAAACGCTACCAAAACCAATAGGATATTTAAATTGAGTGGTTTCAATTGCTACTAGTTTAAGCGGTAAAAATAAAATCAAAATAATGTGGATTATTTTTTTCATCATGAGCAAACCATTTTATTTATTATAAAAATTGTTACAAAGTAGTTATTATTCTAACTGACTACCTGGAACCTCAGGTTTCCAAATGGCCACATTCAATGTTTCATCTATACTCCATGTCCCTAATTCGGTTTCAATAAGTACCGCTTTATCAAGTTTAGCATGAAATTCTTTTCTAGAAAGCAAAATACAGCCTTGATTTATCCAATAACCATTGTGCATTTTTAAGTCATTCATAATATAACCCCAATATTGTAAATGACAATTTAGATACATAAATGCTACTTTTGAGGCATTATTAGCATGGGTAAATAAAGAATTGGTAAAAAATACTTTACCTAATGCCAATCCAAACAGTCCACCTACTAGCTGCCCATCTTTGTCCCAGACTTCAACACTATGCATATAGCCTTGTTTATGTAGGGAATAGTATACATCAATAATATGCTCAGAAATCCATGTTTCTTCACGTTGAGCGCATTTCCTCATTACTTGTTTAAATTCTTGATCAAAGGTAATTTTATATCGTTCCTGTCGTACATAACGGCGTAATTCTTTTTGCACCTTAAATTGATGCAAAAATAAAACCATGCGAGGTTCAGGACTCCACCACCTTACCAGGCCATTATAGGAATAAGCAAACATTCCTTTTTTATGGGCATTAATTACTGTTCCAGGATTAATTTCACCGCCAATGGAAACCAGCCCATTTGGGTATTTTACTGCCTGAGCAGAATCTGTAAAAGACCCTTTAGGTGGAGGTGGATTAAAAAAACTTCGAATCATAACAAATATAATTCCAAGTTTATTCAAAATTTTATTTATATTCATTTACGTTTTATAGAATATAATTATTGATTAATATAAATATACTACTTTTATTAATCAATAGCATAAAAAAAGAAAATTAAAGCAAGATTTTTTTAACATTATAAATTAAAAACTAAGCAAATTTTATAGCAACAGCTTCCCATGGATTATCATAGAATAGTTTTTTAGTATATTCAGCTCCAAATTTTTCACTTAAAACATCCCTGCATTGTTTTAAATCAGGGGGACGATGTTTTAAATTGTGGGCATCTGTAGCAATAAAATGTACCCAGTCATATTCTAAAAATTTTTCTGATAATAATTTACATGAACTACCAAAATTACCCGTAACTGAAGCGGAAGTAATCTGAAAAAGACAGCCTTGTTTAATTAGCTCAGCAGCTTTTTGAATATTCATATGTAATTCTTTATTTCTTTCAGGATGAGCAATTACAACCAGAATATTCCGTTTATTTAACCAATTAATTAAATTGCTGCTGCCAGGAGGAATATGACTATGAGGCATTTCCAAGAGTAAAAGCTTTTTACCTTGATATTCACCAAGAAAAGGAATCTCCTCTTTGTTTATCATCTCAATAATTTCAACACAGAGCCGAACCTCTGCTGAAAAAGCAATTTTTAAATCAATATTATTTTTTATTAATGCCTGTTTAAATTGCTGAAATATTTTAGCAATAATTGACAAATTATTATTATAGCGCCCGAGATGGATATGAGGAGTAAGTACTGAGTGTGTTATTCCATTATTAACAGCATATCTGGCAAGATCCAAAGCATCCTCAAGGTTTGTCGGTCCATCATCAATCCCAGGTAATAAATGGCTATGCAAATCTATCATGTTAATTCACTCTGATTGAGTAAAAGTATACTGAAAAGTTTCCACATCATTTTTATATAAATCAGCAACATATTGTTGTGTTTCTATATCATAATATTCGCTATAATGCTTAAAAGTATTTAGTTTTTGAGTCCAGCTTAATTTGTCTCGTATTTTTTTTAATAATTCACAAATGCCAATATCTGTTCGTCTACGAGAAATATTTTGTGATGAATTACTATGGGATAAGATAATAGGTGGTATTTCTAAAATTTTACATACTTCATTAAAATCATTTTGTAAATTCTCAAACTTGCCAATATAATCAACTAGTTTAGTTCCATTTTCATCATATAAGAAATCATATTGAGGGATAATATGACAGTATTCATCTGACCATGAAGGCTGGGGGAAATAATTAAAAATAAAGTCTTTAAAGGTTATTTTTCTTGCATGATGGCGATATTTATATTCTGATACCAACCTGTCCCATGGGTTTCTTACAAAAGAAAACTTAAAATAGGAATCAAATTGCTGTTGGCTTATATCTTCATATTGTAAATAATCGCTTATCCTATAATGAGGTGGAGGTGGAGAAAATTTAAAGTCATTGGCTAAAAAAGGTTTTAAATTAAGATGTTTTTTATCTGCATCAGAATCTTCAAGAGCTTTGCTTATACTCGTACCAGCAACTTTGGGCAAATGGACATAAATGCATTTATTTTGATGAGAAACCACTAATTAAAAACTCCATAAAAAAATATATTCCTCGTATTTTACAGCTATTATTACTGAATAGTTCTTTCCGACTGGATAAACCAATTTCCATTAATATTTTTCCATAATAATTGTTTTTTAGAGGAATCACTATAATGTATAGAACTGTATTTTTGTTTAAATTGACTACCTATCACTAGCTTTGATCTAATTACTTTAAGATCTATATCGCTAATTTCTATATTAATATTCTTTTCAGGTTTGATACGTTTCTTTCTACTTTCCAGCCATTGTTTGCGGCTTTTATTGCCAGGATGAAAGTCTTTTGTATAGAAGCTAATATATGAGTTAAGCTTTCCATCAGACCAGACTTTTGACCAGTTGCTCAAACGTTGGGTAACTTTTTCAAAACCAGCTATTGCAGCGTTGGAGGCATTTTTTTTAGAATTATTTAGGTTCAGCCCCTTTACTTTAAAACGAGTAGGTTTAGCTTGCTTTTGGCTTTTTTTAATCAGGGGCTTATTACTTGGTTTAGCTATTGATTTTATTAAAGATTCAGGTTTTTGAGTAAAAACCCCCGTATCATCCAGTTCATTATTTAAATCCGTTGCCCCACCCTGGCCTTGTAAATACAAATTAGCTTCTTGATCAATTTGTTCCAGTATCTGATTGATATCTTGTTGAAGGGGGGGATTATCTACTGCAAAAACGGCAGGAAGATAGAAACAAAATAATAATAAATTTAACCAACTGAAATTTGACATATTCACAGTATACTCTTTGTTTATTCATGTAATCAAACTATTGTATAAAAAATCGCTAGTATTAAGAAACTAATTATAATCAACTATAGTCTAACCAAAAAACTCACAAACATGTTCTAAGAATGTCTCATTCATTTTTATACCATAAGCACTATGATCCAGAGCACGGCGGATGCTAAAACCCATTTCTTCGACTAAATTGAGAGGATAATAATCTGCCAGCATTTTTTTATTCTTATCTAAAACAATCATAACTTTAGGGCGCAGCCTCAGTTGATTATTAATAGCTGTAACCATGCCTACTTCACCGCTATTTAACTCAATTAGTGAACCTGCAGGATAGACACCTACGGTTTGAATAAATTGCTCAACTAAATCATGATGAAAAGCTGCTCCTCTTAATTTATATAAATCAGCGATTGCTTCGTGAGGTGAAAAAGGGCTGCCTCGAAAAGGGCGAACACTGGTCATGGCATCATAACTATCCACAATTCCTCCTATACGACCATAAATGGGAATATCATCATTTTCCAAATGTTGAGGATAGCCTTTTCCATCGGCACGTTCATGATGGGTAGCAATCATTTGCATAACACTATAAGGGATATCATCTGATCCGGCTAATAAATGCAGGCCAGTATCTACATGGGAATGGAATACAGCCAGTTCAGTAGAAGATAAACTCTCTTTTTTATTTAATAACTCTTTATTTATCTGGGTTTTACCAACATCTAACAATATACCACCCAATGCAAGTTCATTAATATCATTATGGGAAAACCCCAAATGCAAGCCAAACTGAGCACACCATACTGAAGTTCTTAATGCATGATTATAGGTATAGTCATAGTCTTGTTTTAATTCCATAACTAATTTAAACGCAGTAGGATTGCGCACCACACTATTTACCGCAGTTATCATTGAATTATGTAAGCGTTCCAGATGCAGTTTTTTATTTAATCGTAACTCCTCAAATGTTTCACCAATATCTTCTTTTATGGTCCTAAAAATATCCTTGGCTACTTCAATTTCATCACCTAATGAGCTACTTTCTTGATAATGCTCTTTTCTTAATAGTTCATATTCATTTGCACCCTTATCAACAATTTTTATAGGAGCCTTAAATTCTATAGCAGAAGTGAGCCAATACATTGGGCTTGCAGCTCTTCCTTTTGTTGCATCAATATATACATATTGGCAATATTGTTTTAGGGTATCAATATCGTCATTATTTTGGATCAATACACCTTCCATAGCAAATGGCAAATCAGACCAGGATTTATCAGTTTTACAAACATACATACCCAATTGTAAACCTTCTAACTTAATTCTTTGTTCATTCATTATTTTTATTATGGCTAAGTGAACTTAAAAACATAATTTATCTTAACAAAAATGCTCATCATTGTTAAAATATAAATGTAATAATGATAAATATAGCAGAAAAAATCACTTTTTTCTCATTATTGTACAACTACTTATTGCTCATTGTAATATTAAACCATTGTTTCATTTTTTATAATAATTTTTATATGCATACTAATAATTCTTTTGCTCGAGATAATTCCCTTCAACAACTCTTTCGCCTTATCGACCTCATTTTTTTAATTGCAGGTTTTTATTTATCGTTCTTATTAAGCAACACTGATTATTTATCACCTCTTAATATTACCCTTATACCCGTTTCTATTTTAGTTTTTTATACTATTGCAGAGGCACTTGGGCTATACCGGTTTGAAATTTATCATATTTTTAAAGCCAGCTTTAAAAGCATTGTAATAACCTGGCTTAGCACCTTTATATTTATTCTTGTTGCAGCTTATGTAATAAATATTATCCATATTTATTCTAGAGAAATGATGGGCTATATTTTTATAGTTATTCCTTCCCTTCTGGTGTTATGGCGATTTATTTTATGTAAGGCACAAATTTTATATTTCCGAGATAAAACCGTACAGCGTAAATTTGCCATTGTTGGAGCCAATAGCATAGGAAGCCATATTGCTGAAACAATTATTGGGGATCTGGCTATGGGCTATCAATTTCTTGGATTTTATGATGATCGTAATGAAGATGATGAACGCATTATGCATAATTTAAGTAATTATCAACATCTGGGTAATTTTGACCAGGCCATAAGTGATGCAAAATCAGCACACGTGGATGTATTATATATTGTACTGCCTATGGCAGCAGAATATAGAATAGCCAGATTATTAGACGAGCTTGGAGATGCCACTACTGAAGTACATATTATTCCAAATTTTTTCGTCTACAACCTATTACATTCTCGCTGGCATAATGTAGGATCTTATTTAGCCTTAAGTATATACGATACTCCATTTTATGGTGTGGGCAGTGTAATTAAGCGTATTGAAGATGTGCTTTTAAGTAGCATTATTTTACTTTTAATTAGCCTGCCTATGCTAATAATTGCATTAATAGTTAAATTAACATCACCCGGGCCCATTATTTTTAAGCAAGCGCGTTATGGCCTTAGTGGTCAAAAAGTAACCGTATGGAAATTCCGCTCTATGACTGTTTGTGATAATGGAACAGAAATCAAACAAGCAACCAAAAATGATAGTCGGATTACGACCTTTGGTGCATTTATGAGAAAAACATCTCTGGATGAATTACCCCAGTTTATTAATGTCCTACAAGGAAAAATGTCTATTGTTGGCCCGAGACCGCATGCGGTTGCCCACAATGAATTTTATCGTAAAGAAATTGATGGCTATATGCTCAGACATATGGTTAAACCAGGAATAACCGGCCTGGCTCAAATTAATGGGCTTCGAGGAGAAACCAAAGAAATGCACCAGATGAAAGAAAGGGTTGGTTATGACTTACGCTATATTCGTAGCTGGTCATTATTTCTGGATTTAAAAATTATTTTCTTAACCATTTTTAAAGGTTTTATAAATAAAAACGCCTACTAACTCAAGCCACTAATAATAAAATGAGTAATTATAAAATATACCAACGCAACTATGTTGCAGAACAATTTTTTCGATTAGCCGACATCCTTAGCATTAGCATCTCCTTGTTTATTGCTCTGCAGTATATAACCCAAAGTAGCTTAGCCGAATATATGGAAATTGGCGCTATTATTATAATTATTTTTATTCTCAGTGCTGAATCACTGGGTATCTATAGACATGAGCTGAACAAAGTACGCCTTAATACATTTACTGTTATTATTAGCAGCTGTGTCATTTCTTTTTTACTTTTACTTGGTGTGGGATACATTAGCAATACCCTGCAAGAATACTCTCGTGAAGCAATTCTATTATGCTTTGCATTAATGCCATTTTTAATGCTTTTATGGAGAGTTATTTTTCATAAGCTGGTTAACTATATAAGTACAGACAAAAAAAAGGAAAAAGTTGCAATCCTTGGTGTCAATTTAGTTGGTAGTAGAATATCAAATGAATTGACTGAAGAATTTTCTAAAGACTATGAACTATTAGGCTTTTATGATGATAGAACATTAGATGATGAACGCACCCAAAAACAAATGGAAGGAAAAGTATATCTGGGGCGTTTTAAAGAGGCGATTAAAGATGCAAAAAAGAAAAACATGGATATTATTTACATTGTATTACCCATGGTTGCTGAAGCACGAATAACACCAATTATTGATGAGCTTGCAGATAGTACCGTAAAAGTACATATTATTCCTGATTTCTTTGTTCGTAATCTACTGCATTTTCGTTGGCATAATGTGGGCTCATTTCTGGCCTTAAGCGTATACGATACACCCTTTTATGGTATTGATAGTTTTATTAAACGCCTGGAAGACATTGTTATCGGCTCTCTTATATTGACATTAATTTTACCCCCTATGCTAGTTATTGCTATAGCGGTTAAAATAACTTCACCTGGCCCAGTTATTTTTAAGCAAAAGCGTTATGGTATAGGCGGTAAGGAAGTAACCGTATATAAATTCCGTTCTATGAAAATTACTGATAATGATAGCGTTAAAGTACAACAGGCCAGTAAAAATGACTCTCGTTTAAGCCCCATTGGTAGCTTTATTCGCAGAACTTCTCTGGACGAACTCCCCCAGTTTATAAATGTTCTACAAGGTTCAATGTCCATTGTTGGCCCTCGCCCACATGCGATTGTTCACAATGAATATTACCGCAAAGAAATAGAGGGGTATATGCTTCGTCATATGGTTAAACCTGGCATTACTGGCTGGGCACAGGTTAATGGCTATAGAGGTGAGACAAAAGAGTTATATAAAATGGAAAAGCGTGTTGAATATGACTTATTTTATATTCGTAACTGGTCAATTTTTTTTGATATGAAAATTATCTTTATGACTATATTTAAGGGCTTTATAAATAAAAATGCTTATTAAACCACTTCTCAATAATTATAAGAAATACCTACAAACATCCTGAGTTTAAATTAAAGATAACTAAAAAATTAATTTTTTAAGAATATGTCCAACTAACTCATGTTGCTTTTTAGTTTTTGTTTTATGAAAAATAAAACTTAAATAACCTCTTACCGTGCTGTATTTAAGCTCTAAATCATCGGCTATATCTTCAAGAGATAGTCCATTAATTAAGCCATTACAAATCTGTGCCTCACTTTCATTTAATTTAAATAATTTTCTAATTTCATATTGTAAGCCAAAATGATTAGTTTTTGCATTTAAAGCAGAATTATTTTTTATAATTAATTCCGTTCTGTTTTGTTTTGCCAATTTTAAGTGAATAGCAATACGCTGGACATCAACCTGTGGACGAAATGGTTTGACGATATAATCAACAGCCCCAATTCTTAGACCTTTTGCTTCATCTTTTTCCTTATTTTTTGAAGTCAAAAAAATAATGGGGATATAAGCTGTTTGAGGGTTTAGCTTCAACTGCTGACAAACTTTATAACCATTCATTTTAGGCATGATAATGTCTAATAGAATTAAGTCCGGCTCATTAATAATTGCTGCCTCTAAAACTTCTTTTCCCTCAGGTACTTCAATAACTGAATAATTTGCTTCTAATATATTAGTTAATAAACGAATATTGATAACTTCATCATCAACAATCATAATTTTATTTTTTTTATTATTGCTCACTTACTTCTATCCAAAAATCATTGATTAAAATTATTAGCCAAATTTTGTCTACTTCCAATTTCGCTGAGACTAGTTTGTAATACTTTTACACAATAATTAAATTGCTGTAATTTTTTATTCAGAGAATTTTCTCTACTATTTATATCGCTAAATTCCCCATTATCCTCATATTGCTCTAGAACATCAAGCAATTCTGCACAAGCTTGAGATAACTCTTTAGCTCCAAGGTTGCCAGAAAGCCCTTTAAAATTGTGTACAACATCATATGCTTGCTCAATTTTAGCAATTTCAGATGTATTTCTTGTTAATAAACAATCAACCAAAATAGCATCTTGATCTAAACGTTGTTTAAATGTTTCTAATAAACTAAAATACAATTTTTTATTATTTGCAATATTTTGTAAACCAGTATTCAAATTAATACCTTCTATAGTAGTTAAATTATTTTCCTCTAAATAGCTCTTAATATCATCATTGTCATAGTCTGAAATTGAAGCTATAGTGGTAGCATGATCCTGATTAACTTTAACTGCAACTTTTAACCACTTATATAAGGTATAAAAAAATATTTCTAATCTAAACGGTTTACTAATATAGTCGTTCATGCCTTTTGCTAACATATTTTCCTTATCACCCAGCATGGCATGGGCAGTCATGGCAATAATTATAATATCAGACAAATATTGATTACTGCGAATAATTCGAGTGGTTTCATAACCATCCATTTCAGGCATTTGAATATCCATTAACACTAAATCAAAATTTTGTTGTTGTAAAAGTTCTATTGCCTTTTTACCATTATCCACAGCTGTTACAGCAATTCCCCAACTGGGCAATATTGATTTAACAAGTTCTTGGTTAATATCACAATCCTCAACTAAAAGAATAGATGCTCCAGAGATATTTTTAATTAATGCCTCTGGGGGGTTAAATGCAATCTCAGTTTGTTGAGCTGTTAAGGTATCATCGTTATAAATAAGAGGTAAAATAAAAGACAAATTAAATGAAAAACAGGTTCCTTGATTTATGCTGCTCTGGACATAAATTTCTCCGCCCATTTGTTCAATTAAATTTTTACATATTGTTAGGCCTAATCCGGTACCAGAATAGTTTCGAGAGTGCTTAATATCCGTTTGGTAAAAACTATCAAAAATAAACTTAATTTGCTCTTGTTTTATACCAATTCCTGTATCACATATTTCAAATTTAATAGTAATTATTTTATCATCTGATTTTAATTTTTTAACGACCAGAGAAACATGACCCCGATGCGTAAATTTAATTGCATTTGAAAAAAAATTAGTTAATAACTGAGTAACTCGCAAAGGATCTCCGATAAGTTTTCCTGGAACATCTTTAGCTATATCATAAATGAGCTCTATACTCTTTTGTTCGGCTTTTTGTAACGTTAATTCACAGACTTGATGTACAACTTCAATAAGATTAAAAGGAATACTTTCTAATTTTAATTTTTTTTCCTGTATTTTTGAGCTATCAAGAATATCATTAATAAGCCCCAATAAAATTTCACTGGAAGTATAAATCTTATGTAAATAATTCTTTTGCTGTACATTTTCAACATTCATATAAGCTAAACGGGAAAAACCGAGTATTGCATTTATTGGTGTGCGAATTTCATGGCTCATATTTGCTAAAAAAGCAGATTTGGCATTATTGGCTTTATCCGCTTCCTGCCTGGCATACTCCACCGCTTCTCGTTGTTTAATACCGTCTTTCATATAAGAATAAAGTGCTCTAGAACCGCTATAAACAACAGATGTATAAAGAATAGTTAAAATAGCCACAAAAAAATAAATAGATTCTCCCGCATATATTAAGGCAAAAAATTGCATAATCATCATTGGAAAAGTATAAGCAATATACAAGTGCTGAACAGAACTTAAGGTAGCGATAGCTCCACTAGATAGGCCCAGAATTAAAACCAGAGTAAAAAATACGTATGCTACCGGTGCATAAATAACAACCATCCACATAGCCATTCCCCATAGCACACTGCTACAGAATATTAATAGACTAATTATCCTCAGATAGTAATAAACCTTTTCAGCTTTACTATTAATATGATTAGCTGTTCTTTCAGCTAGACTTTGTTTTAATTTGGCAAAAAAATAAGTTCTCACAACAATATAAGAACTATGCAGAATAAACCAAATAAGCAAATACATATCTGGTACGGATTGAAAAACAGCTCCAACAAAAACTAGCATTGAAAAAAAATTAGCAAATGCAGATTTTCTTTCTGCATTGGTTACTATTTTTATTAGTTCAAGAGGGTATTGAGTTAATTTGTAATGCTCTAAATTTATGACATTTAAAAATTTCATTATGGCAAATTACTATAACTGATTAGGATATTAATCAAATTATCACAAAATTACTAAATAAGGTATAAAAAATCGATAAATGCACTAAAAAAAATGACTAATAACATCATTTGATGTTGTTAATTTTTAATTATCCATGCTAGTATTAATTTATTTTTATAATGGATATAGTACCTCACAAATGGACAAAGCAAAACTTCCTGGCACTACTAGATTTATCTCTGAACTCCCTAATGCACATTTTTTACAAAATGTAATCGATAGTATAGAGGAATGCATTTTAGTTTTAGATATAAACAAAAATGTGTTATTAAAAAACAAAACATTTAAGAGTAAATTAAAACCTACCAATAAAAATTTTTTAGGTAAGTATAAATGCCATGAACTCTTTGAGGGACAAAATTTCCCTTGTAATAGTAATCAAAATATATGCCCTTTTGATGAAGTATTACGCACCAAAAAGCCAACAAAAACAATCCACCATTATGGTGATGATAATTTTAAATGTAAATATATTGAGCTATCAATAACCCCACTATACGACCAGGATAATAATATCTACGGTTTTGTTGAATCACGTAGAGATATTAGTGAGCATATACATCTTAATGAAAAGTTAAAAGAAAAAGAACTCGCTCTTTATGAGCTTGCTCACAAAGATATTTTAACTAATTTACCCAATCGACGTTTTTTTATGAAGCAACTTGAAAAAGCGCTAAAAAATGCTCAGTTAAAACAAACACAACTAGCCATTTTATTTATTGATTTAGATAATTTTAAAAAAATTAATGATGAGTTGGGCCACCAAATTGGTGATGAAGTACTGAGCATTACTGCTAAACGTTTAAAACGTATTATTCGCAAGAATGATCTGCTAGCAAGACTGGGAGGGGATGAGTTTGTTATTTTAGTTGAATCATTAAAAAAGGCCGAAAATGCAGCCCTGCTAGCCCAAAATATTATTAATAATCAGAACCATACAATCAATATAAAACACCATCACATTAAAATTAAAAGTAGCATTGGTATAAGTATTTACCCCAATCACGGTGGCTGCATCGAGGTATTATTAAATAATGCTGATCGCGCCATGTATCAGGCAAAACAATTTGGTCGAAATACCTTTTGCCTATATAGTCCCCCACAATAGCGAATAAAATTAACGACTAACTATTTTGGATTGTTTTAAAAACCATTCATAAGTAGTTATTAGTCCCGCTTCCAGGCCAATTTTAGCTTTCCAGCCTAGCGCATTAATACGAGATACATCCATTAATTTACGCATTGAACCATCCGGTTTTGAGCTATCAAACACCAACTCCCCCTTAAAACCCACAACCTTTTTAATCATTTCAGCCATTTCTTTAATACTACAATCAACTCCCGTGCCTACATTAATATGAGATAACATTACCTGGGTATTATTGGAATAGCTTTGTTTATCCAGATTTATAATATGTAAACATGCACTGGCCATATCATCTACATGCAAAAATTCGCGTAATGGTTTACCACTTCCCCACACTTTTACTTTACTATCAGCATTTATTTTAGCTTCATGAAAACGTTGTATTAGAGCAGGAATAACATGTGAATTCTCGGGGTGAAAATTATCACCAATACCATACAAGTTTGTTGGCATAACAGAACGATAGTCTGTTCCATATTGACGGTTATAGGACTCACATAACTTGATACCTGCAATTTTAGCAATAGCATAAGGCTCATTAGTAGGTTCTAAAATATCGGTCAATAATGCCTCTTCGCGCATAGGCTGTTGCACTGCTCGAGGGTATATACATGAGCTGCCTAAAAATAATAATCGGGTAACGTTATTGTGATATGCCGCATTAATTATATTAGACTGAATCATTAAATTTTTATAAATAAATTCAGCCGGGAAAGTATTATTGGCATGAATACCTCCAACTTTTGCAGCAGCAAGAAAAACATAATCTGGTTTTTCTATAGCAAAAAAATCATTAACCTGTGCCTGGTTAACCAGATCTAACTCACTATGGGCTCTAAAAATAAAGCGGCAATAACCTTGTGCTTTTAGTTGCCGAACAATTGCCGAGCCAACTAACCCCCTGTGCCCCGCAATATAAATTTTACTGTCTTTTTCCAATTTTTAATTCTCAATTG
Source organism: Pseudomonadota bacterium (assembly GCA_045047105.1). Taxonomy (GTDB): domain Bacteria; phylum Pseudomonadota; class Gammaproteobacteria; order GRL18; family GRL18; genus JADGAU01. Next base: position 13,635 of record JASFYQ010000069.1, read on the forward strand.
TAATTCGTGGCTAAAGTTGATATTTATTCATTATAATCAAATGCTTTAAAACCATGTTTTTTTACCAACTCGTCTCGCCTGGCTAAATTAACATCATTTTCCATCATTTCATGAACCATTTCTTTTAGCGTTATTTTGGGCTCCCAGCCTAATTTCTCTTTAGCTTTACTTGCATCCCCTAACAAAGTTTCTACCTCAGTAGGACGAAAATACCTGGAATCTACTGCAACAATCATTTTTCCTGATTGTTCATCATAGCCTTTTTCATCTATGCCCTCTCCTTCCCAGCTGATTTTTTTACCCAAATGATCCCAGGCAAAATTTACAAATTCACGTACAGAATATTGTATTCCCGTTGCAATGCAAAAATCATCGGGTTCATCCTGTTGTAGCATTAACCATTGCATTTCTATATAGTCCTGAGCATGACCCCAGTCACGTTTTGAATCCATATTACCCAAAAACAAAGTATCCTGTAAGCCTAAATGAATCCGCGCTAAAGCTCGGGTAATTTTACGAGTTACAAAAGTCTCTCCTCGTACAGGCGATTCATGGTTAAATAAAATCCCATTACAGGCATACATGCCATAAGCTTCTCGATAATTTATGGTAATCCAGTAGGCATATAATTTTGCCGCTGCATAGGGAGAGCGAGGATAAAACGGCGTAGATTCTTTTTGAGGTGTTTCTTGCACCTCTCCAAATAATTCAGATGTAGATGCCTGGTAATAACGTGTCTTTTTTTCTAAACCAGAAATTCGAATAGCTTCTAAAATTCGTAACGCACCTAAACCAACTGTATCTGCTGTATACTCAGGGGATTCAAATGATACAGCTACATGGCTTTGAGCTCCCAGATTATAAATTTCATCAGGTTCTATGCTCTGGATAATCCGCACCAGACTCATTGAATCGGATAAATCACCATAGTGCAAAATAAGCTTTCTACCCATTTCATGCGGGTCTTGGTAGAGGTGGTCAATCCGATCCGTATTAAATGAGGATGAACGTCGTTTAATACCATGGACTTCATAACCTTTTTTTAATAAAAATTCTGCAAGATAAGCTCCGTCCTGACCAGTAATTCCAGTTATTAATGCTACTTTTGACATTTTTTCCTCAATATATTAAGTACAAAATTTTTTAACTTGGTAATAAAATATAATTTTCAAGTAGGAATTTTACCATAGATGTTTCATACAAATTTAGGTATACAAAAAAAACTTCAATTTTAATTATTAACCAAGTATTTTAATAAGAAAATAACAAGCAATTTATCAACTAACTAACGACATACGAGCGTGAAAAATTTACATATATATTGTAATTTATTTTTATTCGTATATAGTTGTAAGCTATATTTTTAAAATAAAAAATAGCAGCTATAATCATGCGCCTACAAACAAAAACCACTTTTTTTTACCTTATAACTACTTTTATCGTGCTTGCAATAATGATCCTGGTGAGCATTCTATTATTCAGACAGTTTTCTATTAATAGTGCAAAAATTCACTCTCAAACTGTTGCTGAAATTGTTCGAGTTGGACTGACCGAACTGATGATCAATGGAGTAATAGACAAACGTGAAAATTATCTAAATAGAATAATTAGTCTTGAAGGATTACTTTCTACTCGAGTAACTCGTAGCGACCATGTACGCAAACAATACCAAGAAGGATTGGAAAGTGAAAAAATTCATGATGATATTGATAAACAAGTTTTAAATACAGGAGAACCTGTTTTTATCTTAGAAAATGAAAGCATGAACCCAATTTTACGCAGCACTATCCCTTTTATAGCCACGGCTGATGGCACTCCAAACTGCCTGGTATGTCATCAGGTTCCTGCTGGTACTGTTTTAGGTACAGTTACTATTCGCACCTCTATTGGTCATCTAAAAAGCAGTGCTATTACCACTGTTTCTATTTTATCGGCGGTAGTTGGTTTTTTTTCCATTATTACACTTTTTTTCTTTCGCCGCTTATTCCAACCATTATTAACCACAACAAAAGATGTTCAACGGGTGGTTGCCAAAGCCAAAGATGGT